>JAIBCK010000022.1 GCA_019694215.1 Thermoflexales bacterium | reverse complement strand
CGTTCATGGGGCGCAGCTACATGGGCGTGCTTCGCACAACGTTCATCGTCGATGCAAACGGCCGGATCGAAAAGATCTGGGAGGACGTGAAGCCCGTCGGTCACGCCGAGGAAGTGCTGGCTTATTTACGCGAGGCCCCGGCGACACCCCCTCCCGTGGAGTCGGCTGCGCCTCCTGCGCGCAAGCCGGCCGCCAAAGCCAAGCCCGCGGCGAAGAAGCCGGCCGCCAAAGCCAAGCCCGCGGCGAAGAAGCCGACCGCCAAGGCCAAGCCCGCGGCCAAGGCCGGGAACGCCAGCAAGAAGACGGCGCGCTAACCGCGTGGGGTGCCGGGATGGCAGACGCGCTTGTCATTGGGGCCGGGCTGATCGGGGCGTGCGTGGCGCGCCTGTTGGCCGAGGCCGGCCGCTCGGTCACGGTGATGACCGCGCAGGGCGTGGCAGATGGCGCCACCCGTCGCGCCGTTGGCGTGGCGATGGCCGATCCACAACGCTCCGAGCGCAGCGAGCCCGGCCTGCGCGAGCTGCTCGACTGGGCAACCCGGTTGCGGGTGCCGTTTCGGGAGGTCGCTGCGCGCTGGCTGCCGCGCGAGGGGGCCGTGCGGCTGGATGACCCGGCCGAGCGCGTCGAACAGCGCCCGGCAGCCTTGATCGATCTGGTGGCGCTCTCCGTCCGTTTGCTCAACCATCCCGCCATAAGCCTGCGCCAGCGCATCGAGGCCCGGGGATTGTCGCGCGTGGGCGCGCAGCCGCTCAGCCCGCTCGAGGCCGTCGTGAGTGGAGAACGTTTGTTGGGCGATCGGGTGATCCTGGCCACGAATGCCTACGCCGGCCTGATCTCCCCGTATCTCGCCGATGCCATTACGCTGGCGCGTGGCGCGGTCTGGGTGAGCCGACCGCTCGACCCGGGCGAGCTGCCGGCGCTGTCTCAGCCGGTGGTGGTCGGGCACGGGCGCATCCTGGCTGCGCAGCATGCCGATGGGCGCGCCCGGGTGGGCGCCTGGCGGTGGGAGGGGG
This sequence comes from Thermoflexales bacterium, assembly GCA_019694215.1. Classification (GTDB taxonomy): domain Bacteria; phylum Chloroflexota; class Anaerolineae; order J036; family Brachytrichaceae; genus Brachythrix. The sequence continues at coordinate 40,597 of JAIBCK010000022.1, read as the reverse complement.
CCGGCGAGGACCCCGACGACGTGACGCGCCGCTTCATCAAGCACAACTTCCCGGAGGCGCTGGATGAGATCGCCTATCGGCAGACCGGCGTGACCAGCGTATCGCGCGATGGCGAGCCGCTGGTCGGGCAATTGCCCGGCGAAATCGGGGTGCTGTATGCGCTGGCCGCGGGCCCCTTTGGCGCGGCCTGGGCGATGCCGATGGCCCACCGCGTCCTGGGGTTGTGGTGAGGCGCGCGCTGCTCGCCTGGCTGTTGCTGCTCACGGGCTTGAACGTCTGGCGTCTGGGGGAGGCGATTTCCTGGCGGCGGACCTTGCCGGACGTGGGCGTGCCGGCTGCGCCCGTCTTGAGCGCCGTCTTTGGCGCAGCTGGGATGGTTGCGTTTGGCGCTGCCTGGTTGGGTGTCCTGCTGCGCACGCCCTGGGCGCGCGGCGTGGCGCTTGGGGCCAGCGTGGCCGCCGCCGTCCTCGATGTGACCCTGCGCGCTGCCCTGGGGGTATCCAGCGAGGCCCGCGCGACGCTTGGCTTTCATGCAATACTCGGCGCGCTGATGGTGCTGATCAGTTGGGGGCTGGTCTGGCGCGGGAATCAGAGGGCGCGGTGACCCGAGGGTTGCTGTGCGTGTGGGCGTTTCATCGCGGAGTACATCGACATGCGTCTGACACGGTATTTCTTCCCCAGCCTGATTGGCGTCATCGCTGCCTGGGCGTTGACGTTGGGCGTCAATGAGCTGGGCCAGGCGGCGCTTCCGGTGGATGGCATGATGGATTCGCCGCTCCCGACCCCCACCGACACCGCAACATCGAGCCCGGCGCTGACGGCTACACCGACCCCGTTCGTATTGCCGCCGACGCCGACCTCGAGTGCGACTCCCACCGCGATCCCGACCGGCTTTGTCACGGTGACACCGACGCCGACAGCAGGCACGCTGCCGCCGACGCCCACGCCGAGCGCGACCAACACGCCAATGCCGACGGCGGGCACGCTGCCGCCGACGCCCACGCCGAGCGCGACCAACACGCCAGTGCCAACGGGCTTCGTCACGGTGACACCGACGCCGACAGCGGGCACGCTGCCGCCGACGCCCACGCCGAGCGCGACCAACACGCCGGTGCCCACGGGCTTCCTGACCGTGACGCCGACGCCGACTCAGAGTCCAACGCCCACGCTTCTGCCGACGGGCTTCGTCACGGTGACGCCGACGCCGACCCAGAGTCCAACGCCCACGCGGAGCGTCACGCCATTGCCGACGGCAACGCCGACCGCCGTACCACCGAGTTTGTCAGCCATGGCGTATCTCCCGGTGGTGTATGGCGGCTCGATCTACAGCGCCTATCTTCCACTTCTCGTCCGCTGACATAGAGAACGTCTGGAGCGTGGCATAGAGGCCTGCGTGGCACACTTCTGAGCCCCGCCGTACCACGGCGGGGTTCAAGAGTGGGCGTGTTTCGTTTCCGCGATGCGAAGGGGCCTTCGTGGTGTTCGCGCCGTTCCTCCCGGAGGATCTGTCATGCGACACCTGCGTTTTCTTGCACCAGCCGTACTGGTTTTCCTGGCAGCCTGGCTATTGCTCCTGAGTGCCCATGATCTGGGCCTGGCGGCGCTTCCGCCCGAGTTGCCGCACGGCATCCACCTGATCTCACCGATCGACTCGCCCATTCTGACGCCGACGCCAACGGACACGCCGATCAACCCGCCGACAGCCACGTCGACGAACACGCCAACCGCGACGTCGACAAACACGCCGACACGCACCCCGACCGCGACGCCGACGAACACGTCGACGAACACGCCGACCGCGACGCCGACAAACACACCGACCGCGACGCCGACGAACACGCCGACCCGGACGCCCACGGCCACGCCGACGAACACGCCGACCGCGACCCCGACAATGACGCCGACCCGGACCCCCACCGCGACCCCGACGCACACGCCAACGGCGACGCCGACGCGCACCCCGACGGCAACGCCAACGAGGACGCCCACCGCAACCCCGACCCCAACGCCGACCACGACGCCGACGCCGACACGGACCCCGACGGCGACGCCGACCCGCACACCCATCCCGCTGACGCCGCGCCAATTCATGCCGATGATTGCCCGTGCCGGCAGCGGCGCGATCAATCCGCCGCTGGACCTGCCCTGAGCACGGCGTATCCCGGGCGAGATGGTCTATCATCGGCCCGCATGAACCAGACACCGCTTGAACGCCTCCGTGAGTTGCGCGCGCAATCCCAGGCCGGGGGTGGGCCAGACAAGCTGGCCGCCCATCGCGCCAAAGGCAAGCTGACCGCCCGCGAGCGCATCGAACTGCTGCTGGACAAGGGCTCCTTCCGCGAGGTGGACGCCTTCGTGACAAACCGTGCGGCGGGCTTCGGTCTCGAAAAGCAGAAGCTGATGACTGATGGCGTCATCACGGGCTGGGGGACGATTCGCGGTCGGCTGGTGTATGTCTTTGCCCAGGACTTCACCGTGCTGGGAGGCAGCGTCGGCGAGGCGCACGCGGCCAAGATCACCAAGATTCAGGACATGGCGATCAAGAACGGCGCGCCCCTGATCGCGATCAACGACAGCGGTGGCGCGCGCATCCAGGAGGGCATGTTCTCGCTGGTCGGCTACAGCGAGATCTTCCTGCGCAATACCATGGCCAGCGGTGTCATCCCGCAGCTCTCGGCCATCATGGGGCCCTGCGCGGGCGGGGCCGTGTATTCACCGGCCCTGACCGACTTCATCTTCATGGTGAAGAACACCAGCCACATGTTCCTGACCGGCCCGGATGTCGTCAAGGCCGTGACGCATGAAGATGCTACGTTTGAGACCCTGGGCGGCGCGATGACGCACACCACGACCAGCGGCGTCGCGCACTTTGCTGCGGACAGCGAGGGCGACTGTCTCTTCATGATGCAGGAGCTGCTGAGCTACCTTCCCAGCAACAACCTGGAAGAGCCGCCGCAGGTGGCGACCAAGGATGATCCGTTGCGCACCGATGCCGCGCTCGATCACATCGTGCCGGACAACCCGAACAAGCCCTACGACATCAAGAGCGTCATCACCGCCGTGGCCGATGAGGGCCGCTTCTTCGAGATCCAGGACACCTTCGCCGCCAACATCGTCGTGGGCTTTGCCCGGCTGGGCGGGCACTCGGTGGGCATCGTGGCCAACCAGCCGCAGGTGCTGGCCGGTGTGCTGGACATCAACGCCAGCGAGAAGGCCGCGCGCTTCGTGCGCTTCTGCGACAGCTTTAACATCCCCATCATCACCTTCGAGGATGTGCCGGGCTTCCTGCCCGGGCTGACCCAGGAGCATGGCGGGATCATCCGCAGCGGTGCCAAGCTGTTGTATGCCTACTGCGAGGCAACCGTGCCCAAGATCTGCGTGATCACGCGCAAGGCTTACGGCGGCGCGTATTGCGTCATGAGCCCGCGCGCCACGCGCGGTGACCTGGTGCTGGCCTGGCCGACGACCGAGCTCGCGGTCATGGGTCCGGACGGTGCGGTGAACATCCTCTTCCGGCGCGAGCTGAACGGCGCCGCGGACCCGGTCGCCCGCAAGGCCGAGCTCGTCAACGACTACCGCGAGGAGTTCGCCAACCCGTATGTCGCGGCCGCCAAGGGCCACATCGATGACATCATCGAGCCGCGTGAGACGCGCCCACGCCTGATCAATGCCCTGCAGATGCTGCGCAACAAGCGCGACAGCAATCCGCCGCGCAAGCATGGCAACATCCCGCTGTAGCTTGGGCGCAGATACGGCGGCTGGCCGGCAGGCAGGCGGATAATCAACGCGTGGCTGATCGACTGGCGACGAGCCTGCGCGATGCCCTCTTCGAGAATTTCAACGAGGAGGAACTGACCGCGCTCGCCCAGGCCACGGGCCTGGACTACGCGCAGCTTCCCGGCGAGGGCGCCTTTGGCAAGACGCGCGAGCTGGTGCGTGCCGCCGCGGCCCGGGATCGCCTGCGCCTGCTCGCCGCCTGCGCGCGCGAGATGAAGCCGCAGCTCGCCGAGACGCTGACCGCGCAACCTGGCGAGGGAGCGGTCAGCGCAGCGGAGGGATCTGTTCCGGAAGCTGCGCCCGTTGTGCGGGATGGCCGCCAGTGGCGCGACTTGCGCAGCCTGCTGGGTGTCGCGGCCCTGCTGTTTCTGGCGGTGCTGTGCGTGTGGCTGGTCGCGTCCAACGCCCTGAAGCTGTTTGCCGAGGCGCGCGGCGGGATGCCCACGCCGCTGCCCGCTGCGACCGCACGGGTCGAGGCCGCCATTCCACCCGTCGTGCCGCCGAACGCGCCGACGCGCACGCCGTCTGCCGGCGCTGCCGCAACCCCCATCCCGACCTCGACGCGGGCAGATCTTCCCGTGGTGACCCTGGCGCCGCCCGCGGGGGTGGCCAGCCCGACCGTTCCGCCGCCACGCGCGACGGCGACCGCCGCCCCGCTCATCACTGGCACGGTCGTGCCAACCGATGCGATTGGTGGCGACCCGGTGCAGACCGTGCGCGACCTCAATGCGCAGTTGATCGAGTTTTACGTTGGGCGAACCGATGAGGCGGCGCTCGCGCGCTTCTGGAAGGCCGGGCCGCGTCAGAGCGTGCTCGACTTTGCGGAGAGCCCGCTGTTGCGCCTGCTCGGGTTGACCTCGGCCACCCGCGCGACCGCGCTCTCGGTCACCATGCGTTACGTTCAAGCGCCAACCGTGTCGCGCCGGGCCGCCGACTCCGCCGTGGTCGTCTCGCGCGAATACTGGCGCTATGCCAACACGCGAACCGGCAAGGCCGTGTGCGAAACCCGCGACTACACCTACACCCTGATCGTCGACCAGGGTCGCTACGTCGTCGAATCCTTTGACGGTGCCTTGATTGACACCAAGTGTGTGGAGTAAGCCATGTCCTCCCTGCGCGCCGGCCGCCTGGCGCTTCTGTCGCTCATCGTTTCGATGTTCTCGCTGGGGGTGTGGCTGCTGCTGGCCTCACCGCAGCCGGCCGATGCCGCAACCCTCGCCGCGGCCGCGCACGCGGCGGCCGCACGAACGGGGCACGCCGCCCTGACCGCCGGCCGCATCCTGAGCACCACCGTCGCGGACTTTGACGGCCCCGGCACACAGGTCGGAGGTGTCCCTGATGCGTTGCGCACGGCCGGCGCCACGCTCTCGCCGCTGTCCTGCGCGCAGTGCCACGTCGATGCCATCACCGGGGCGAGCGGGGAGAGCGGGCACGGCGGCTGGAACGGCGCGATGATGAGCAACGCCGGGCGTGATCCCTACAACCGCGCCGCGCTGGCCATTGCGGATCGGCAGATCGGGGCGGCGGCCAGCTTCTGCGGCCGCTGCCACATGGCCGGCAACTGGCTGCGCGGTGAGGCACCGGCCAGCCAGGATGGCGTGCAGGCCTTCGCCGCCATCGACCTGGAACATGGCGTGTCCTGCTTTGTCTGCCACCGCATGGTGGCAATCACGACGACGCTGGGCGAGGCGCCTCGCGACGCCGCCGAGCGCGCCGCAGTCCCGACCGCCGGGCTCACGCTTGGCAACGCACGCAACATCTACGACCGCCAGGACTACCGGCGCGGGCCGTTCAACTCCGGGCCGTATTCGCAGCACTTCGTGCAAAAGAGCTCGCTCACCCTCGCCGGCGAGCTGTGCGGCGGCTGTCACGATGTCAGCAACCCGGTCTTCTCACTCGATCCGGCGACCGGCGAGTATCAGCTCAATGCGTTGGATGCGAGCGCGCCGCTTACCAGCGCGGGCTTCCCCCTCCAACGCACCTACTCCGAGTGGAAGCTGAGCGCCTTTGCCAGCCCGGCTGGCGTGAGCGAGGTCGCGGGGCTCTATCCGGGCCTGAAACGCAGTGACGACACCCTCACCGGTCCCGTCACGGTATGCCAGGATTGCCACATGCCGCGCACGACGGGATCGATCGTGAGCATGCCCGACTACCCCGAGCGCTTCGTCTCCAACCACGCGCTGTACGGCGGCACCCACCCGATCATGGCCGAAACGCTCGATGCGATCTGGACGGGCTTTGACCCCGCCTACGACGCCGTCAAGAAGGCGCAGACCTGGCTCGCGGCGAGCGAGGGCTACACGAACCTGCGCAGCGTGGCCGTCTCGGTGGCCGCAACGCCGCTCGAGAGCAGCCTGCGCATAACGGTGACGAACAACGCCGGGCACAAGTTCCCCAGCGGCTACGAGGAAGGGCGGCGGGCCTGGGTGAGCGTCGAGGCCTCTGTCGGCGTGAGCGGGCAGACCGTCTTTACCTCCGGCGCCTTCGCGCCCGAGACCGGGCGCATCCTGAGTGGCACGTTCGACACGCCGACGCGCATCTACGAGGTCAAGAACGGGATCGGCATCACGCTCGCGACGCAGCTCGGCCTGCCCGAGCTGGCCGGCGCCGGCTTCAACCAGGTGCTGAACAACGAGGTCGTGCATGACACGCGCATCCCGCCGCGCGGATTCACGAACGCCGCGTATGCCGCGGCCCAGGCCGCGCCCGTCGGGGCGAGCTATGCCGATGGCCAGTACTGGGATGTGATCGACTACCCGCTCGATCCCTGCGCCAGCGTCATCACCGTCTCGGTGATGTATCAACAGATCACGGGCGAATACGCCGACTTCCTGTCGGTCGCGGCCAACTTCGTCGTCACCGATGCCGTGCGCGGGCCGACCAACTGGGGCGAGCTGCTGGCCGGGCGCTGGACGCCCGCCGAGCGCCTCACGACTCAGACCCTCTATCGCGTCCCCGACGCGCCGGGTTGTCCCGCCCGCCGCATGTGGGTGCCGACCGTTATTCGCTGAGGCGCGACGGGCCGGTCTGCCTCGGCCCGGCCGCTCCGGTACAATCCGCCCGGCATGGCAATTCAAGATTTTGTGCGCGCGTTCATGGACGAGCTTGGGCCTCGCGGCAGCACCACCGATGCCGAGCGCAAGGCCGCGGACTGGTTGAGCGGGCAGCTGCAGCAACGCGGCCTCGATCCCGAGCGGCAGGCGTTCCAGTCCGCGCAATCGGCCTATCTGCCGTATGCGCTGGCCACTGGCGTGACGCTGCTGAGCGTCTTTCTGTACTGGCAGCCGCAGCCCGTCGCCGCCGCCGCGGCCTTCATCCTCACCAGCCTGGCGCTGTTTTCGCTCGTGCGGGAGATGACCTTTCAGCCCAACCTGCTGCGCTGGCTGCTGCCCACGGCGAGCAGCCAGAACATCGCGGTCCGCCTGCCCGCCCGCGAGGCACCGGCACAGTCGCTGGTCGTCATCGCCCACTACGACAGCCATCGCACCCCGCTCGTCTTCAGCTCCCCGTTCTGGCTGCGCGTGTTTGGCACGCTCACGCCGATCGGCATCGCCTCGATGGGCGTGCTGGCCGTGTTATTTCTGATCGGCATCTTCCTCCCCATCGGTGTGCGCGCCGGCACCGGGCTCGGCGAGTTCTCCGGTCTCACGCTGCTGCTGCGCCAGATCGCGCTGTTGCCCGCCCTGATCATCCTCGGCGTCTTTGCCCTGATGGTGCAGGCCGACCGCACGCCCTACTCGCCGGGTGCCACCGACAACGGCTCCGGCGTCGCGGTTGCGATGGGGCTGGTCGAGCGGCTTCGGGAGACGCCGCTCCAACGCACAGAAGTCATCGTCGCCTTTACCGGATGTGAGGAGGTGGGCTGCTATGGCGCGGATGCGCTGCTGGGCAAACTCGTTGCCGAGCGCGCCGACCGCCTCTGCCTGGTCATCGACCAGGTGGCTGGCGAGGGCTGCGCGCCGTGCGTGATCCGGCAGGAGCGCTTTCTGCGCCCGGCCCCGAGCGATCCCGGCCTGCTGGCGCTGGCCGACGCCGTCATCGCCCAACGTCCTGAGCTCGGCGCGACCTCGCGGGCCATCGCCGGGGCGTATGGCGAGCTGAGCGTGGCGGTGAAGCATGGGCTTCGTTCGTTGGCCCTGGGCGGGCTCGATCCGCTCGGCACCGCGCCGCACTGGCATCAACCCACCGACACCCTCGCCCACCTCGACAACGCCGTGCTCGCGCGCGCCGAGGAGACGGCCTGGGCGCTGCTGGGCGCGATCGACGGGGCGCACGGCGGGTGATGCGCGCGCCCGGGATTGGTCGCCGCGCCCTGCGCCTGCTGCTGGCGGGGGTCTTCCTGCTCGCCGCGTGCGGCCGCGCCGAGTCGCCGCGCATCACGCCGACGCCGTTTCAGCTGCGCGTCGCTGCGGATGCCTCGCTGGGCCCGCTCCCGCGCGCGCTGCTGGACGCCTACTCCTCCGTGCGACCCAACGCCGGCTTTGCCGTCCAGACCATGAATGCGGCCGCCGCGCTCGAGGCCGTGTCCACGGGCCGGGTGGACCTGGCCCTGGTCGGCAGCGCCGTCGACGGATCGGCGTCGACGCTGTGGACGCGCGAGTTTGGCTACGAGGGCATCGCCGTGATCGCGCATCCGGGCAACCCGCTCACCACGCTGACGCTTCCGCAGCTGCGCGACATCTTCTCCGGCGCGCGCAGCCGATGGAGCGACGTCGGGGCGCCGACGCTGGGCGACATCGACCTCGCCGTGCGCGACCCGGGCGACAGCGGGCGGGCGGCCTTTGACGCCCAGGTGATGGGAAATGTGCGTTTATCTTCGAACGCCCTGATCCTGTCCTCGTTCGAGATTGCGATCAACCTCGCCGCCGCGCAACCCACGGCGATCAGCTATGCCCCCGCCTCGCGCCTGACCGGCACGGTGACCAACCAGGTCAAGGTGCTGGCCATCGATGGCCTGCTCCCCAACGCGGCCGGCATCGCCAACGGCAGCTATCCCATCGCCCGGCCGCTGCAGATCGCCACGCGCGCCGAGCCGGGCGGCGAGGCGCGTGAGCTTGTGGCCTGGGTGTTGAGCGCGCCCGGCCAACGTATTTTGACCAGCCACGGTTTCGTGGCCGAGGGCGATCTGCGCCGATGATCATCGCGGTCGGCTCAACCAACCCGGTCAAGGTGGATGCGGCCCGGCTCGGGGCCGGGCGCCTCTTTGGCGTCGCCGACCTGCGCGTGCTCGCCGTCGCGACCGACTCGGGCGTGCGCGCGCAACCGCAGGATGATGCCGAGACCATCGCCGGCGCCACCGCCCGTGCGACGGCGGCGCTGGGCGCCAGCCCGGAGGCCGAATACGGCATCGGGCTCGAAGGCGGCGTGGCCGAGACAGAGGGTCGACTTTTTACGTTCACCTGGTGCGTCGCCGCCCGACGCGGCGGGGCGACCAGCGCCGTCTGCACGCTGCGCTATGAGCTGCCGCGCGAGCTGGCCGAGCTCGTCCGCGCCGGGCTGGAGCTTGGGGATGCCAGTGACCGGGTGTATGGCCGTCACAACTCCAAGCAGGCCGAGGGTGCCGTCGGGCTGATCACGCGCGGGGCGCTGACGCGCCTCGAGGCCTATGCTCCGGCCGTGACGCTGGCCCTGGCGCGGGTGACCTGGGAGCGTTAACTCAGCCGTTGGGCCGGAGCACGTCGAGCCCGCCCGGCGCGCCGTCCCCGCCGCGCAGCGCCTTGAGCTGCCCGGCCGCGTCGAAGGTTGCGACGAGCGGATCCGCCTCCCCGTGCCGCGCCTCGACCGTGTTCGCCGTCTCGGTGACCGCCAGCCGGTAGAAGGCCAGATAGGGCAGGTAATGCGCGCGCGCATCGGGCACGCGATGATCGGACAGGAACATCGGGAAGATGCGCCGGATGCGGGGCAGCGGGCGGGTGACGAAGCGTCGGAAGTGACCGTCGCGGACCAGCAGAAACAGGGCGCCACCCGGATACGGCGCGCGGAAGAAGCAGCCGGCCCGGCACACCCCGCTGGCGACCGCGGCCAGTGTCGCGCCGTCAAAACCCGATCGGAGTGGCGTCTCGGCATCGCGCAACTCAGGGATGGCCTCGCGTTCGCCCAACGCACGAAGCATCTGCGCGTCGGTGAGCAGGCGGGAGGCCAGCGCGCTGTCCGCTTGCGCCCACGCCCAGCGCCAGCTCGCGTCCTCGTCCGACTCGGTCCCGAGCACCTGTACGGCCAGCTCGGTTCGCTCGGCGTGCGCGCCCTCGAAGATCAGCACGCCACGCGCGGCATCGAACGACCAGCGCTGTTTGCCAAACATGGCCGCGAGATAGATCTGCTTGTCAAAGCTGGCGACGGCGTGATGAACGTGGAGGGCGTCGAACGACATGCCCGGCGATTGTAGGCGCGTCGCGGCCGCCTCCCCCGCCTACAATCGGTGCCGCCATGCCCACGATTCACTACCCCCGCCCCGCCTTCACCCTGGCCGATGCCGCGCGCATCGCGCGCGAGTACTACGCCCTCGAGGGCGCGGTCACCGAGCTGCCCGGCGAGCGCGACCTCAACTTTCGCATTCAGACCGCGGCGGGTGCGTTTACGCTCAAGATCGCCAATGCCGAGGAGGATCGCGGCGACCTGGAAATGCAGCATGCGGCGCTGGCGCACCTGGCGGCGCGCGCGCCCACCCTCGGCTTGCAGCGCGTGATCGCGGCCCGCGATGGGCGCAGCGTGCTCGATGTGGCCGCCGCCGATGGGCGGCACCACCTCGTGCGCGTGCTGAGCTTCATCCCGGGGCGGCTGTGGGCGCACGTCCATCCGCATGGCATGGACCTGCTGGCCAGCCTGGGCGCCGCGCTCGGCGCGCTCGATCGCGGGCTGGCGGATTTCGATGCGCCACAGGCGCGCCGCAGCCTGAAGTGGGACCTGCGTCAGGCGGGTTGGATTCGTGCGTTTATCAATCACATCCCGGAGGGGCCGCGCCGCGCGCTCGTCACGCGCTGCCTGGATGACTTCGAGGCCCGTGTGCTGCCGGCGCTGGAGGCCCTGCCGCATGGCGTGATCTACAACGACGCCAACGACTACAACATCATCGTCAGCGGGGATGGCGCGCGCGTGGCCGGGCTGATCGACTTCGGCGACATGTGCCACACCGCGCGCATCGCCGAGCCGGCCATCGCCGCGGCCTATGCCGCGATGGGGTTGCGCGACCCGGTGGCGGGCATCGCCCGGCTGATCGGCGGCTATCACGCCGCCTGCCCGGTCAGCGAGGCCGAGCTCGACGTGTTGCATGCGCTCATCCTGCTGCGCCTGTGCGTGAGCGTGACCAACTCCGCGTATCAGAAGACCGTCGAGCCCGACAACGCCTACCTCACCATCAGCGAAGCGCCGGCCTGGGCGCTGCTCGAACAGCTGGCCGCTGTGCAGCCCAATTTCGCCCGTTATGCTTATCGCGCCGCGTGCGGGTATCCCGCCCATCCCCTCGAAGGCCGCCTGACGGCCTGGCTGCGCGCCCACCAGGCCGAGCACGGCCGCGTCATCGAGCCCGATCTGCGCAGCGCGCCGTTGATCTACACCGACTGGAGCGTGGGCAGCCCCGAGCTCGGCACGCCGGAGGACATGGCGGATGCCGAGGGCTTCACCGAGCGCATCTGGAAGCGGATGAAGGCGGCCGGCGCGGTTGCCGCCATCGGCGGTTACGACCATGCCCGCCCGGTGTATGGCAGCGAGGCCTTTCGCCATCGCGGCAACGACCGCCATGAGTGGCGCACGGTGCACATCGGGCTGGACGTGTTCATGGATGCCGGTACGCCCGTCTACGCCCCCTTCGATGGCGTGGTCCACAGCTTCGCCAACAACCCGGATGTCTTCGACTATGGCCCCTGCATCGTGCTCGAACACCACGTGCGCGACGAGGCCGGCCCGTTCACCTTCTTCACGCTGTATGGCCATCTCAGCATGCCTTCGCTGGATGGCCTGTATGACGGCAGGCCGTTCCGCAAGGGAGATCAAATTGCCACGTTGGGCAACTTCCCGATCAACGGCAACTGGCCGCCGCACCTGCACTTTCAGATCATCCTGGACATGCTCGGCAAACGCGGCGACTACTTCGGCTCCTGTCTGCCCAGCCAGCGCGCCATCTGGCTGAGCGTGTGCCCCAACCCCAATCTCGTCGCCCAGGTGCCGGAGGCGCTCTTCCCGGCCCCGCCGCCGACGGCCGAGGCCCTGCGCGCCGAGCGACGCGCGCGCCTGGGGGGCAACCTCAGCCTGTCGTATCGCACGCCGCTCTACATCACGCGGGGCTGGAAGCAATGGCTCTACGACGTCGATGGCCAGCGTTTCCTGGATGCCTACAACAACGTTCCGCATGTCGGGCACAGCCATCCGCACGTGATCGCCGCGGCGCGCGAGCAGTTCGCCCTGCTCAACACCAACACCCGCTACCTGCATGATGCTATCCTGCGTTATGCCGAGCGCCTGGCGGCGAAGCTCCCGCAGCCGCTCGGGGTGTGCTACTTCACCGCCAGCGGCAGCGAGGCCAACGAGCTCGCGGTGCGCCTGGCGCGCGCCGCCACCGGCCGGCGCGACATGCTGGTGATGAGCGGCGCGTATCACGGCCACACCAACACCCTGATCGACCTCAGCCCGTACAAGCATGATGGCCCGGGCGGGCAGGGCGCGCCGGAGTGGGTGCATGTCTCGCCCACGCCGGATGTCTACCGCGGCGCGTTTCGCGCGCCGATGCCGGACACCGGCGCGCGCTATGCCGGCCAGGTGGCGGCGCTGGTTGACGGGCTCGTGGCGCGTGGGCGCCCGCCCGCCGCCTACCTCGCCGAGACCTTCCCGAGCGTGGGCGGCCAGATCGTCCCCCCGCAGGACTTCTACCCCGCCGTGTATGCCGCGGTCCGCGCGGCGGGTGGGATTTGCATTGCGGATGAAGTTCAGACGGGCTTTGGCCGCACCGGCGACACCTTCTGGGCGTTCGAGCGCTACGGCGTCGTGCCCGACATCGTCGTTCTCGGCAAGCCCATCGCCAACGGCTATCCGATGGGCGCCGTCATCACCACGCCTGAGATCGCCCGCGCGTTTGACAACGGCATGGAATTCTTCAGCACCTTCGGCGGAAGCACGGCGGCGTGCGTCATCGCCAATGCCACCCTCGACGTGGTCGAGCAGGAGCAGCTGCAGGCCAATGCTGCGAGGGTCGGGGCGCGGCTGCTGGACGGGCTGCGCGCCCTGCTGGCGCGGCATCCCATCCTGGGCGATGTGCGCGGGGCCGGCCTGTTCATCGGCGTCGAGATGACCCGCGACCCCGCCACGCGCGCCCCGGCGACCACGCAGGCCGCCTACGTCGCCAACCGCATGCGCGACTTTGGCGTGTTGCTCGGCACGGATGGCCCCGACCACAACGTGCTCAAGATCCGCCCGCCACTGTGCTTTGAGCCGCGCAATGCCGACTTCCTGTTGGAGATGCTGGACCTTGCGTTGGGCGAGGACGCCGCGCGCTAGCCCGCGGTCAGCACGGCGCGCTGGGTGTCGACCGGGGCATAGCGCAGCGCGTGCGCGAAGTCGGCATCCGGCGGGAGCGGCAGCAGCCAGCGGCCCGGCGTCTCGAAGACCAGCTCGTTTCCGGCAAACGGCCAAGGCGTGAGCGCATAACGATCATTGCCAACGGACTCGATCGTCAGCGCGCTCTCGTCGTTGACGCTGCGCGGGACGCGGTCGAACGTGGCGCGGGCGCGGGCGGCCGGGTGGGTGAGGTGGAAGTACAGGCCCAGTCGGTCGAAGAAGCGCAGCCGCAGGTCGTTGTAGCGGCGCCAGTCCGGGCTGGCCAGCGGGGCGAGCAGGGGATCGCCGGTGAGGGCGGCCAGCAGCCGCGCCTGCCGCGCAGCCTCCCCACGCAGCAGCGCCTCGACGAGGGCGCGCGCTCCGGGGTCGAGGTCCGGATCGATGACCATGCCGCCATCGTGCTGGCCACCCCACAGCCGCCAGGTGTGCTGCGATACCAACAGGCCGACGTAGGCGTTGTCGCGTTCGGCCAGGGCCGCCGAGCCCGCGTTGGCGCGCAGGCGATCCGCCAGCGGCCCCTGTCCGAGGTGCCACGGCAGCCCGGTCTGCGGGTCACGCCCCGGCAGCGCGTCGATCGGCTCCCAGCCCGAGTCATGCTGTGCCGTCGCGAAGACGACTTCGGCGGCGGGTTCGAGCGGGGCAAAGGCGGGGTTGCCAAAGGCGCGCGCAAACGTCGCGCAGGCGCGCGCGTGGTCGATCTGGCGGATGATGAAGCGAGGCTGCCCCGGATTGGCCGTTTGAACGATCATCTCAGCTAAACCTTGTAAACTGGTTGACACGCCCTTGCTGGCATGGTATTTAGTTAGGCTTGACTGTGCCAATCATCCCATGATTAGCGGGAGTGGCACACCGCGGTGTGCGAGTTCGCATCAAACGTTTCTCGTGCAGGTGCGGGGTGTATGATTGTGTGAGCAAAGCTGCCTCGAGGGGCATATGCGCCCCTTGACGTGGCTACTCATGTTGGTGGTCACATGTGACCATCGTATTGGATCTCCCAAAAAGAGGAAAGAGGAAATGAACAAGAAAGTTGCCCTCGGGTCTCTGCTCCTCGCGAGCAGCATGATCCTGGCGGCTTGCGCCCCGGCCGCGGCCCCCACCGTTGCGCCGACCGCCAAGCCCGCCGAGCCCACCAAGGCTCCCGCGACTGCGGCCCCCACCGCGGTCCCCCCGACGGTCGCCCCGACCGCGGTTCCCCCGACCGCCACGCCGAAGCCCATCGAAGTGACGCTGTGGCACTCCTATGGCACCGGCAGCGCTGAAGAGACCGCCCTCGCCGAGCTCGTGAAGGGTGCCGCCGCTTCGGCCGACCTCGCTGGCGTCAAGATCAACGTCCTGCAGGTCCCGTTCAACGACATCTTCAACAAGTACAAGACCGACGTCGCCGCCGGCGGTGGCCCGAGCATGTTCGTGGCCCCGAACGACAGCCTCGGCGATGACAGCCGCGCCAAGCTGTATGCCGACATCACCGACCTCGCCAAGGGCAAGCTCGATGGGTATGGCAAGCTGGCCGTGGATGGCATGACGGTCGATGGCAAGCTCTACGGCATTCCTGAGTCGCTCAAGGCCGTTGCGCTGTTCTACAACAAGGACCTTCTCAAGGAAGTGCCCAAGACCACCGATGACCTGATGAAGGCCGTCAATGGTGGCACGAAGATCTCGCTCTCGCTGGGTTGCTATCACCAGTGGGGCTTCTACAGCGGCTTCGGCGCCAAGATCTTCGATGACAAGAATGCGTTCGTGAACTCGGCCGACAACCAGGCCGCCCTCGCCAACGCCTACAAGTTCCTGAATGACTGGTGGGTTGTGGCCAAGAAGGCTGGCATCCCCAAGAGCGACGGCGATGCCGCGGCCCCCTTCAAGGAGGGCAAGATCGCCGCGACCGCCAATGGCAACTGGGCGCTCGGCGACTACCAGAAGGCCCTGGGTGACAAGCTGGGCGTGGCCCCGCTGCCCGCTGGCCCGAAGGGCAACGCCTCCCCGCTGCTCGGCGTGGACGGCTTCTACTTCAACCCGAACAACAAGAACGATGTTGCGCAGGCCGCTCTGAAGGTTGCGCTGTATCTCACCAGCGCCGCGAGCCAGAAGGTCATGGCCGAGAAGGCCGGCCACGTGCCCGCCCGCACCGGCGTGACGTATGACAACGCGCTGGTCAAGGCGTTCGAGGGCACGTTTGCCAACGCGATGGTCCGCCCGCAGGCGACCACGATGGGCAAGTACTGGGGCAACTTCTGCGGCGATGGCGACATCTTCGAGAAGGGCGTCGCCCCGGCCGAGTTCGTCAAGAAGGCCTTCGAGGGCGCGACGAAGTAAGCCAAGCGTCGGGTGACGCGCGCAGGCGCGCCGCCTGATCCGTCTGCCAAGACGAAACCGAGGAGCGACAGAAAACCCTTCTGTCGCTCCTCGCGCTTTTCCGACCGAGACGTTCAGGAGTCATCGTATGGCACCAATTACGTTGGGCACGCCCAAACCCGCCAAGCGCAAGCGGACCAAGGCCGAACAGCAGAACATCGCCTATCTTTATCTGCTGCCCGCCTTCATCGTCATGGGGGTGATCGCCTTCTACCCCTTGCTTTATCAGGCCGCCGTCTCATTCACCGATTTCGCCATCAAGGACCTCCGCTCCGGCTTCGCCTCGGAGAACCTGAAGTGGGTGGGCCTCAAGAACTATCAGGACATCCTGACGGGCGGTCTGCCGGTCCAGGACTTCGAATTCTTCCGCACGCTCGGCTTCGACTTCTGGTGGGCGCTTTCGAACGTTGCGCTGCACGTGCCCGCCGGTGTTCTCGTGGCCGTCCTGCTCAACACGCAGGGCCTGTGGTTCAAGAAGATCTACCGCGGCCTGTATATTCTGCCGGTGGTCTTCCCCTCCATCGTGGTTGCGACTGTTTGGCGCAACATCTTCGATGGCCAGTATGGCGCCATGAACCAGGCGCTGACGTCGATTTCGCAGCTCTTCGGGTCGGTTGATCCCGTGCGGCTGCGCTGGCTGGAGGAATACGCCCAGCCCATCCCGGGCATGCTGCCCGGCGTCCCGCTGGTGTGGGCCTACTACGCGATGATGATCGCCAACTTCTGGCTGGGCTGGCCGTTCATGTGCGTGGTCGCGACCGGCGCCCTGCAGAGCATCCCGAAGGAGCTCTACGAGGCGGCGGAGATCGATGGTGCGTCTGGCCCGCAGCAGTTTTGGAACATCACGGTCCCGATGCTGCGACCGACGATGGTGCCCGCGGCCGTGCTCGGCTTCAACACCACCTTCAACCTGTTCGGCCTTGTCTTCTGGATGACGGGCGGTGGCCCGGCCCGCGCGACCGAAATCCTGGTCACCTTCGCCTACGACCTGACCAAGAACCAGGGCCTGTATGGCGCGGCGGCCGCATTCGCGGTGATTGTCTTCATTGTGGCGATGATTCTGTTCCTGATCACCAACCGCATCACGCGGGCGACGGAATCATATGACGCGGCGTAATCCCATGACAAACACATCCGCAAATCCCATCTCGCGTCTGTTCAACATGAATACGTCCGGGGAGAAGGGTGGGCGCTACCTGCCGCTGTGGCGGCAGCTCATCCTGCAGGTGGTCTGCATCCTGATTGCGATCACGGTGCTCTTCCCGATCATGTACATCATCACGCTGTCGCTCAGTTCGAGCGGCTCGCGCCCGTCCACGCTGCAGCTCATCCCGACCGAGTTCTCGCTGGTTGCCTATCAGCAGGTGCTGGATCGCCCAACGGGAAATCCCGTCACCTTTGTCGAGCTGCTCAAGAACAGCCTGATGCTGTCGCTCGGCGTGGCCGGCGTGGCGCTGATGATCGCGGTCTCGGCGGCGTATGCCTTCTCGCGCCTCAAGTTCGCCGGCCGGCAGTTCCTGATGATGGCGGTCTTCTTCGTCATCCTCATGCCCGGCATCGGCCTGGCGCTGCCGCTCTTCCTGCTCTTCAACGGCGTCCGCGTGACCGACCCGACCAGCGGATCCGTCATCTTCAACCTGCGCAACTCGCTGGTGGGCGTCGGCATCGCCATGATCTCGGGCGCGCTTCCCTTCGCCATCTGGAACCTGAAGGGGTATCTGGACACCATCCCCAAGGAGCTCGAGGAGGCGGCGATCATCGATGGGGCCTCGGCCAACCGGGTGTTCTATCAGATCGTGCTGCCGCTGGCGGCACCCGCCCTCGCGGTGACCTTCTTCCTCAGCTTCATGGGCAACTGGCAGGAGTTCGTGCTGTCCTGGCTGTTCCTGACCAACCCGGCGGACTTCACGCTGGCCATGTCGCTCTACAACATGACGGGCAAGTACGCCACGGAAATCCCATGGAACCGCTTCAGCGCGATGGCCCTGATCATCGCCTCGCCGGTCGCGGTGATCTACATCGCGCTGCAGAAGCAGATCGTGGGCGGCCTGACGCTGGGTGGCGTGAAGGGCTGAGCCACGCCTGATGCGCGCGCGGGCTGTCAGCGCAGCGTCAGCTTCACCGCGCGCGTCCGGGGCTATAAACCGGGGCGCATGTCGCGCGCGGCCCCGTTTGCGCCCCTTCTGATCGCCTTCGCGGGCGGGATCTGGTTCAGCAGCCAGTTCCCGCCCGCGTCGTATGCCCTGGCCCTGATCGCCGCCGGTGCGCTCATCGCGCTGCGCCTGGGCGTGGGCTGGCCGGCCGCGCTGAGTATGGTCGCTGCGTTGGGCGGGCTGCGGCTGCTGCTCGCCGCCCCGGATGCCTCGGCCGAAGCCCTCCGCGCGCTGACCGACAAACCCGTCGTCATCGAGGGCGTCATCGACGACGACCCGGATGCGCGCCCCGCTTTCACCTACCTGCGCGTGCGCAGCCGCACGGTCACGGTGGAGGCTGCCGATGCGACCGGGCTGGCCCTGCCGCCACGCGCTGAACCCAATGGCCTGATCCTCGTGCGCACCGATTCCAGCGCCCGCTGGCGCTATGGCGATGTCATCCGCCTGAGCGGCACGCTCGAGGCCGCACCCGTGCTGGGCGACTTCGACTACCGCGACTACCTGGCCCGCAAAGGCATCCTGGTGTGGATGCCGCGCCCGGAGCGCCTGACGCGCCTGGCCGGGGAGGGCGGATCCCCCGTGCTGGCGCTGCTGATGCGCGCCCGGACCGCGCTGCGGTCTTCCGCACAACGCTCGATGCCCTCGCCGGAGTCGGCGCTGCTCACCGGTATCCTGATCGGCGATGACAACGAGCTGCCGCCCGAGATCCAGGAGGCCTTTCGCCGCACCGGGACCTCGCACATCGTCGCCATCTCGGGTTTCAACGTCAGCATCGTCATCGCCCTGGTCGTGCCCGCGCTCAGCCGCCTGCTCAACCGCCGCCGCGCCGCGCTGGTCGCCATCCCCGCCATCGCCGCCTACGCCGCGCTGGTCGGTGGGTCGGCGTCGGTGTTGCGCGCGGCCGCCATGGCCATCCTCGGGCTGATCGGGCAGCTGCTGTGGCGCCGCGGTTTCACCGTCAATACGTTGTGCGCCGGCGCGTTCGCGCTGCTGGTCGGCGATCCATGGCTGCTGTTCGACGGCGGCTATCAGCTCAGCTGTGCGGCGACGCTCGGCCTGGCGCTGTATTCCGAGGGCGCCCAGCGCCGCACCGCGCAGGTCGTGCTGCGTCGCGTGGGCGAGGGGCCGGCGCGCCGCGTCGCCCTGGCCGCGTTCGAGCCGCTGCTCACGACGCTGGCCGCGCAGGTCACGACGCTGCCCCTGCTGCTGACCAACTTTCACCAGCTCTCGCTGGCGCTGCCACTGACCAACACGCTGGTCCTGCCGCTGCAGTCGGCGGCGATGATCCTCGGGCTGCTCGCGGCTGCCGTCGGCGTGCTGTCCGAGGCGCTGGCGCGCTGGGTGGCGCTGCCCGCCTACGCGCTGCTCACCCTCACCCTGCGCGTCGTCGAGGCCACGGCGCGCCTGCCGCTGGCGGCGCTGCCGGTGCATGGCATCGAGACGCCGGCCGCGCTTGGCTACGCGCTGTTTCTTGCCAGCACGACCGCGCTGGCCGCCCAACCCGCCGGCTGGCGGGCGCGTCTGCGGGACTGGCTGCGCGCGCATGCGCGGGGCGGCACCATCGCGCTGACCGCGCTCATCGGCGTGGTCCTCGCGGCGGTGCTGCTGCTCCAGCGCCCGGATGGGCGGCTGCACGTCACGCTGGCGGGGACCGGCGCGCTGATTCAAACACCGGGCGGACGGCAGATCGTGTATGGCGGCGGCGGTGCGTTGCTCCCCGCCGTGGGTCGCGCCATGCCGCTCTTCGACCGCGAGATCGATGTGCTCATCCTGCCCGAGCGCAGCGACACCGCGCGCGGGCAGGCCCTGCCCGTGCTCGAGCGCTATCGCGTCGCCGCCCTGATCGCGCCGGCCGCCAGCGCGCCGGATGAGCCGACCGGGATGCTCGACGACTGGCAGGCCGCGGCGCAGCTTTCCGCCGCCGAGCGCCGCGACGTGCCCGTCGGCACCCGCATCGAGGTCGAGCCCGGGCTGACCCTGACGCTGCTCTCGCGCGCGCCGGGTGGGCTGCGCCTGTTGGTCGAACACGGCGAGGCCGTCTTCGACCTGTCCGGGTCCGGTGATCCGACCGACGGACCCCGCCCGCCCAACGCTCTTGTCTATGCCGCGGGCCGCTCGCGCGCCATCCTGCAAGTGCTCGCCCGCGAGCCGCCGCGCTGGCTGGTGTGGGCGGATGCCGGTGCCGTCCCGCCGGCGGGGGCGCCGGCCGCCTACCGCCCGATCCGCCTGCGCGAGCTGGGGACGGCCGAGTTCGTCAGCGACGGGCGCACGGTACTGCGCGTGCGCTAGGCGCGCTGGTCGCGTATGATTGCGGCCGATGCGCGCGTCCTCACAACTCATTGCGTTGATGCCCGAGCCCGATCCGACCGCGCTCGCGGAGACGCTCGTCGCGTTTGCCAACAGCGACGGCGGCACCGTGGTGCTTGGCTTTGACGAGGCCGGCCGCTCGATCGGACAGATCATGCCTGAGGATATCGAAAGTGCGTTGCGCGCCGCGGCGTCCCGGACCGCGCCGGCCGTGCGCGCGATGATCGAGTCGGCCGATGCCGGCGGCACGCAGCCCGCCCTCGTCATCCGCGTCCCGCGCAGCGCGGAGATGCACTCGCTGCTGGATGGGCGCGTGCTGATCCGGGTCGGCGCGCAGAACCGCGCCCTGGCTGGCGAGGAGATTCGCCACCTCGCCTCCAGCAAGTCGGTCGGTGACTTCGAGATGGAGGCCGTCGCCGGCGCGACCGTCGACGACCTCGACCCCGCGGTGATCGACGAGTACATCGACAAGCGCGAGGCGCGCACGCGCCGCAAGGTCGTCAGCACCCGCGAGGCGTTGCTGCGCGAGATTGGCGCGCTGGACGGCCGCAACCGCCCCACCGTGACCGGCGTGCTTCTGTTTGGCCGCAACCCGCAGGCCTTCCTGCCGCACAGCGGCGTGGTCTTCGTCAAGTTTCCCGGCGTCGAGGCGCGCAGCGACGAAGGCAAGGTCGGGTATGGCCGGCGCGAGGAGATCGGCGGCCCGCTCGCGCGCATCGTCGAGAATGCCTGGCGCGTAACGTATGAAGAGATGCGCGTCGGGGCGGTGGTCAAGGGGCTGGAGCGCCAGGACGTGCTGGAGTATCCGGAGACGGCCGTCCGCGAAGCGCTGGTCAACGCCGTCGCCCACCGTGACTACCGCCTCAAGGGCCGCCGCATCGAGATCCGCAAGTTCGCCGACCGCATGGAGATCACGTCGCCGGGCGGGTTGGCGGGCTACATGACGTTGGACAACATCATCGAGGAGCACTTCTCGCGCAACCCGCGCCTGGTGCAGGGGCTGTTGCAGTGGGGCTACATCGAGGAGCTGGGCTTTGGCATCGACCGCATGATCGAGGACCTGACCGGTGTCGGCCATCCGCCGCCCCGCTTCTCCGCCCAGCCGCATGCCTTCACCGTCACGATGTCCAACCATCGGGATCGACGCCCGGCCGCGACCTTTCATCCCGCGCCCGTCGCCGGGGCGGGGGGTTCGGTCAAGGGCGTGGCCGGCCAGAGCACGGTCAATGAACGCCAGGCCCGCGCCCTGACCTACATGCGCGAACACGGCCGCATCACCAACCGCGACTACCAGGCGCTGTGCCCGGATGTGACGCCCGAGACGCTGCGCTCGGACCTGTCCGATTTGGTGGACAAGGGCGTCGCCATGCGGGTGGGCGAGAAGAAGGGCACCTACTACATCCTCAAGTAGGTCGATTTCATGCGTTTTACAGCACCAGTTCAGGTCCGCAGCTACGAGGTTGGCGCGGATGGCCTGCTTCACCACGCCCACGTCGCCCGCTACGTGCTGCATGCCGGGAACCTGGTCACCCAGGCGTTGGGCATGGATGCCAGCTGGTATGCCGCGCAGGGCACCTTCTTCGTCGTGCGCGGGCTGCGGCTGGAGTTCGAATCCGGGGCGCGCGAGGACGAGACGCTCACCCTGACGACGTGGCTGAGCGAGGCCCGCCGCGTGCGCGGCTTCCGCGAGGTGTCGCTGGTCGCCCAGTCGGATGGCCGCCGGATCGCCGGCGCGCAGCTGGACTGGGTCTATGTCAGCGCCGACACGCTGCAGCCCACCCGCATGCCGCAGGAAATGGTCGATCGTCTCAGCCCCGAGGCCGATCACGTCTGCCGGCTGACCTGGGCCGCGGGCGCCGCCAGCGGCGAGGCCGGCGTGATGCTGCGCGCGCCGCAGCACCATGAGCTCGATCAGCTTCGCCACCTCAACAGCGCCGTCTACGTCGAATGGTTTGAGCAGGCCTGGTGCGAACGCAGCGGCCGCGTGCCGGCCGACCTGCGCGGCCATCGCCTGGAGTTCCTCAAGCAGATCACGTTGGGCGAGCCCATGCGCGTGACCACCCAGCCGGCCGGAGACGGGGTGTGGGCGCAGGAGATCCGCCACGCGGAGACGGGCGAGCTGCACGCGCGCAATACCGCGCTGTCGTCCGCCGCGTAGCCGCGCCTACGCATCCGCGCTGCCCGACTCGCCCTGCAAGCCGATCAGGCACTCGATCATCCCGATGTGGCGGTTGTCGTGCGTCATCCAGGTGATGATGATGGGGCCGATCTGGCCGTCGTGCCAGTTCTCCCCGTGCAATCCGGGATGCAGGGCGAAAAAGCCCTCGTCCGTGATTGTCGCAACAGAGCGTTGTGCGGCTTCGAAGGCGCGTCGGGCGTAGTCCAGCAGCACCTCGCGCCGCGGGAGTGGCAGCGCGCGGGCGGCGGTGGCGTCCATCTCCATCCCCGTCTCGGCATAGCCCAGGCCGGCGCGCCCAAACCCCCAGCGATGGGCCAGCCCCTCGACGTCCCAGATTTGCGTGCCGCGGCCGTCGATGAGCTCGTGCAGGTAATCCGCCCAGCGGGCAAGGTGCCAGACGTGAAAGCCGATGCAGGGGGTCGTTGCGTTGGGCGACCACGCGATCTGCGCCTCGCTCAGCGCGCCGACGCGCGCCAGCACGGCGTCCTGATTGTCGCGATAGCGCGCCAGCAGCTCGGGCATGATGCCGTTGTCGCGTTGGGGGGTCATGGTGGCGTAGCGCGCGTCGTGGTCAGGCGCGCGCGCGGTCCGGATACAGGATGACCTTTTCGGCCTGCCCGGTCTTGAGCAGCTGGAAGGCGGTCTCGAAGTCATCCAGCCCGAAGCGATGGGTGATGAGCGGGGCCAGCGTGACGGCGCCGCTGTCGAGCAGCTCGCGCGCCTTGTCCCAGGTCTGATACACGTGGCGGCCGTAGATCCCGCGCACGGTGATCCCGCGCGTGACGATGTGATGGCTCCAATCCAACGTAATATTCTGACCCGCGAGCCCGAGCGCGACGAAATCGCCCCCCGGCCGCAGGTTGGCCAGGCCAAAGTTGATGGCGCTCGGGTTGCCGCTCATCTCCAGCACGACATCCACGCCGCGCCCGTCGGTGGCCTTCGCGATGGCGGCCGCGGTGCCCGGGTCACGCGGATCGAGGACGAGGTCCTCATCGCGTCGGCTGGCTGCGGCGCCGTGGCGCAGCATGGCACGGGCGGACTCGCGCCGGCGTTCATGAATCTCCGTGGCGATGACCCGGCGGGCGCCCGAGGCCTTGGCGACGGCGAGGGCCATCACGCCCTGCGGGCCGCAACCGGTCACCAGCACGCTCTTGCCGACCAGGTCCACGGCACCGGCCGTGTCGAGGGCGTTGCCAAACGGTTCGAGCAATGCCGCTTCCTCGACGCTGAGCGAGGCCGGCTTGAGAATGGCGTTGACCTCGGGGATGACGATGTAGTCGGCGAAGCCGCCATCGCGGTCAAAGCCGATCGTGACATTGTTGACGCACAGGTGGCTGAGCGCATTGCGGCAGTGCCAGCAATGGCCACAGGTGATGTGGCTTTCGAGGGCGACGATGTCGCCGGGTTTGATGCGCTCGCACAGCGCGCCGGTCGCCTCGACCACGCCGCACAGCTCGTGGCCGCTGATGTTGCCGTCCTTGATGCGGCCCTCGAACGCGGGGTCGCTGTCGTAGATGTGCAGGTCGCTGCCGCAGATCGAGGTGGCGAGCAGGCGCACCTTCAGGTCGCGCGGGCCTGGGGTGGGGATGGGAACCGTCTTGATCTCAAGACCAATCCGGCCAAGTGGCTTTGTGATGGCCCGCATGGTTGCAGACGTCATGGTGGGAACCTCCGGGAGAACGAGTGTACACCGGCCGTGTCGCATGAGGCGATAATGCAAAGGTCAATCACTTTCCCAGAGGAACCAAGATGTTCGACAAATTTGCCTTTATTGATGAAGAGATGACGCGCCTGCGCGAGGCCAGCCTGCTCAACAACCCGCGCGTGATGGGCAGCCCCGCCGACGGCTGGATGGTCGTCGACGGCAAGCGCGTGCTCAATTTCTGCGCCAACAACTACCTTGGCCTGGCCAACCACCCGCGCCTGAAGGAGGCCGCCCACGCGGCCATCGAGCGCTGGGGGGCCGGCCCTGCCGCCGTGCGCACACTGGCCGGGACGCAGGCCCTGCACTGCGAGCTCGAGGCGCGCCTGGCCCGCTTCAAGGGCGTCGAGAGCGCGCTCTTCCTCGGCAGCGGTTTTGTCGCCAACCAGGCCGTCATCCCGCCGCTCGTGGGCAAGGAGGACGTCATCTTCTCCGACCGCCTCAACCACGCCAGCATCATCGACGGCGCGCGTCTGAGCGGGGCCAAGATCATCGTCTACGAGCACAACGACGCGGCCGACTGCGAGGCCCGCATCCGCGAGCACCTGCCGAACTACCGGCGCGGCCTGCTCGTCACGGATGGCGTGTTCAGCATGGATGGTGACATCGCACCGTTGGACAAGCTGACCGAGGTCGCGGCCCGCCACGGCGTCATGACCATGGTCGATGACGCGCATGGCGAAGGCGTGCTCGGGCGCAACGGGCGCGGCATCGTCGATCACTTCGGCCTGCACGGCGTCTTTGACATCGAGATTGGCACCTTCAGCAAGGCCTTTGGCGTGATTGGCGGCGCCATCGCCGGCAAGAAGCGCGTCATCGACTACATCCGCCAGAAGGCGCGCCCGATGCTCTTCAGCAGCGCCACGACGCCGGCCGACACGGCCGCCTGTCTGGCCGCCATCGACCTGCTCGAGGAGAGCGGCGAGCGCGTGACCCGGCTGTGGGAGAACACGCGCCTGTTCAGCGCGGCGATGCGCAAGATGGGCTTTGATGTCGGCGCGTCCAGCACGCCCATCGTCCCGGTCATGCTGGGGGATGCCGCGCTGGCCAAGCGCTTCAGCCAGGCGCTGTTCGATGAAGGCGTGTTCGCCGTGGCGATTGGCTTCCCGACCGTGCCACAGGGCAAGGCGCGCATCCGCGTGATGAACACCGCCGCGCACAGCCCGGAGGACCTGGAAACCGGCCTGGCCGCCTTCGAGCGCGTCGGCCGCGCGCTGGGCGTCATCGCCTGACGGCGAAGCTCAATACGCGCCACGCGCCGAGACCAGATAGGCCGGCGTGAGCAGCATGATCTTGAGGTCCATCCGCAGCGACCAGTTCTCGACGTAATACACGTCGAGCAGACAGGTCTCGTCAAAGGTCAGCTCGCTGCGCCCGCTGATCTGGGACAGGCCGGTGATGCCGGGCATGACCTGCTGGCGCTCGCGCTGCCAGTCCTTGTACATCTCGGCCTCAGCAGGCAGGTGCGGGCGCGGGCCGACCACGCTCATGTCGCCCTTGAGCACGTTCCAGAACTGGAGCAGCTCATCGATGCTGAAACGGCGGATGAACTTGCCCACCCGCGTCTTGCGCGGGTCATCGCGCATCTTAAACAGCGGGCCGTCCACTTCGTTGGCCCGCAGGAGCTGTTCCTTCTCCTCGTCGGCGCCGGTGCGCATCGAGCGCAGCTTGTACAGCCGGAAGGGCTTGCCATTCTTGCCCAGGCGGACGTGCGAGTAGATCGGCCAGCCCGGCGATTCCAGCCGGATCAGCAGCATGAAGAACAGGATGATCGGTGACGCCAGCAGCAGGGCGAACGCGCTGACGACGATGTCGATCAGGCGCTTGCCGATCTGCTGCCAGACCGGCGCCTCGACGTTCTTCGCGCTGATGAGCGGGATGCCGCCAAAGGCGTTGACATCGATGTGGCTGAGGTTGATCTGGAGCAGCGACGGCGCGACCCGGACGTTGACTTTGCGCGTGTGACACAGCCGCACCAGGTCCAGGATGGTCTGCTGCTCCGTCCAGGGCAGGGTGATGACGACCTCATCCACGCGCTGGGTTTTCAGGATGTCGCGGGTGTTGTACACCGGCCCCAGCGCCGGGAAGCGCCCGATCGCCGTGCTGCCGCGCTCGGCGTGATCGTCGACAAAGCCGATGCAGCGATAGCCCAGCTCCGGGCGGGCCACGAGGGTGCGCATGACCGAGCGGCCCATCTCATCGGCGCCGACGATCAGGACATTGGACACCCCGATCCCGCGCTTGCGCAGCTGCGCGGCCAACGCGCTCTCGACCAGCCGCACCAGCCCCATCCCAATCACCGTCAGCACCGCGGCCTGGCCGATCATCAGGCGCGAGTAGATCAGCGGGCGCGTGGCAAAGATCACCGCCCAGACCACCACCACGACCTTGGCCGTGGCGTTGGCGATGGCCGCCATCTGCTCCAGCCAACCCCGCCGCCGGTAGACGCCGTCGACGCGGAACATGAGCAGATACGCAATGTTGAACAGGATCAGGATGGGGACGTAGTCGTCCATCCCGGCCGGCTCGCCGACCGGCGCGATGAACTGGACCTGGTAGCGCAGGACGTAGCTCAGCGCAAAGCCCAGGTTGACCATCAGGCCATCGAGCAGGAATAGATCGAATCGACGAAACATGCGAACGCGGACCGGGTTCTAGAGCGCGATCTGATACATGCGGTAGGTGCGATACACCGTCCCGCCGCCATGCGCCGCGACGCGGTTCATGGCCTCGTTGCTTTCGAGGATCCAGCCGAGCTCGCCACCGATGTAGCCCTTCTTCTCGACCACCTTGATGGTCTCGAAGATCAGCGCGGCGTCGATGCCGCTCATGCGGTGCGAGGGCAGCACGCCCAGCAGAATGAAGCGCACCGAGTTGACGTTCTTGCGGCGATACCACAGAAACTTGAGCAACGTAAAGAGCTCAGGCGTGCGCGGGTTGGGGTAGGCCATCCGCAGCGGCCGGTTGACATTGGGCAGCGTCACCGAGACGGCGACGGGCTTGCCGTCCTGCTCGGCCACCAGAATCAGGTCGGACTCGGCGAACTGCTTCAGCCCCTTGACGGTGTGATCGAGCTCGTGCTCGGTCATCGGGACGTGGCCCCAGTTGTCCTTCCAGGCCCCCTCATCCGAGGCATAAATCTGCTTGAGCACCTGAATCTCGCGGTCGAGCTCCTTCAGGTTGGCCGGGCGGATGGTGAAGCGCCCGCGCTTGAGCGAGGCCTCCACGATGCGGGCAAAGCGCCCCGAGGTGCCCTCGCGCGCGGCCGTGGTGGGGTTCCAATACGCCCACAGGTCCATGGCCTTCTTGAAGCCGTAGCCCTCCAGCAGCCCGGGGTAATAGCGCGGGTTGTAGGTCATCAGCACCTGCGGCTCGCCGTCGAAGCCATCCACCAGCAGGCCGCACTCCTCGTTCAGGCTGAGCGTGGCTGGCCCGCGCAACGCTTCGAGCCCACGCGCGGCGCACCACTGCCTGGCCGCATCGAAGAGGGCTGTGGCGACCGCAGGATCCTCCACGCACTCGAAGCCCCCGAAGAAGCCGATGTTCTCGTGGTGGAACTCGTTGTGCCGGCGGTTCTCGATGGCGACGATGGTCCCGACGATCTTGCCATCGCGCCGCGCGATGAACATCTGCGCATCGGAGTGCTCGAAAAACGGATTCTTCTTCTTGTCGTAGAAGGCGACCCGCTCGCTGATCAGCGGCGGAACCCAGTATGGATCCCCCCGGTAGATCTCCCACTGAAACTCGATGAAGGCACGCCGGTCCTGGGCGGTTTCACAGGCGGAGACGCTGACGGGGCTGGGGTTGGGCATGCGTGGATTGTAGCCCACAGCCCCCTGCGCGCCTCAGTGGGCGGGCGAAGGGGGCGGCGTCGTCGGCCGGGCGGCGCCCAGGGTCGTTCGCTGCAACAGCAGCGCGACGATCAACGCGACCAGTGTCAGCCCGAGCGCAGCGCCGATGGGCGCGCTGGGCGTGACGCGCTCGAAGAGCTGGCCACCGACGAGGGGCCCAAGCACACTGCCCAGCGAAGCCGCCGACTGATTCAGGCCAAGGATCTGACCCCGCCGCGCGGGCGCCGCATAGGTCTGCAGCGCCGCGAGGCTGGGCAGCAACACGCCCGAGCCAAAGGCCAGCAGCGGCGCGGCGGTGGGCAGCATCCACGCGAAGGGGGCGGCGAGCAGCAGGCCACAGAAGCACGCCCGCGACACCAGCCCAATCACGAGCAGGCGGCGCTCGCCAAAGCGGCGCACCAGCGGCCCGAGCATGCGCAGCTGCACAACGATACCAACCAGGCCCATCAGCGCCAGCACATAGCTCACCAGGCGGGAGACATCTGCAGTGGGTTGGCCCGGAAAGACCACGGCCTGTGACCACAGCACGAAGACGGTCTGAAAGCAGAAGAAGGCGAACTGGGCGAAGAACGCGATCACCAGCAACGGCAGCACGCCGCGCAGGCGCACCAGCTCACCCGTGCTGCCGTTGCTGCGGGCGGCCGGGTGTGCGGCGGCCTGGCTGCGGCGTTCCGCGGTCAGCGACTCCTTGAGCCGCAGTGCGGTCAGGGTGATCGTGATCGTGGCGATCAGGGCACCGCAGGCATACGCGGCGCGGGGACCCAGCGCGCTGGCAACGATGCCGCCCAGGGCCGGGCCGATGGCCAGCCCGAGCGAGAAGGCCAGCGCCGTCATCCCCAGCCGGCTGACGCGCTGGCCGGGCTCCGTGATGTCGCTGATGTAGGCCTGCGCGGTCGAGAAGTTGCCCGCGGTGATGCCGTCCAGCATGCGCGCAACGTAGACGATCCAGATGTTTGGGGCGAAGGCGATGACGACATAGCTCAGCAGGGAGCCCAGCTGCGAGATGATGAGGATCGGCCGCCGGCCGAAGCGGTCGCTCAAGCGCCCCAGCAAAGGCCCCATCAGGAATGACATGAAGAAGTAGGCGGCCTGCACGCCGGTGATCTCGGCGGGGCTGGCCCCCAGCAGCTCCTTCGCATACAGCGGAAAGACCGGCACCGTGATGGCGAAGCCCAGCGCGTCGACAAACGCGACCAGGCCGATCAACCCGAAGGGGGATCGCAGGAAGTTGAGAACGCGCTGCATCCTGTGGGGTTGCCTACACCGGCCACTGGCCGGGGCCTTCCCGGTCAATCGCGTAGCCGCGCTCGGCTAGAAATTGAATGACCTGTTGGCCGTGGGCCTCATCGCGCACTTCGAGCAGCAGCTCGATGCCGACCTTGCTCAGCGGGGCAAGCCAGAAGGCGCGCCGGTGAAAGACTTCAATGACATTCGCCCCCGCCGCCGCGACGGTCTCGATCAGCGGCCCAAGGTTGCCGGGCGCGTCGTTGACCGTGGTCTTGAGCAGCAGGTAGCGCCCCTGTTTCACCATCACCTGTTCCAGCACGCGCGAGAGCAGGTTGCCGTCGATGTTCCCACCCGCCAGCGGCGCGACCACGATCTGATTGGGCTGCACCTTGACCTTGCCGGCCAACAGCGCCGCGACGCCGGCGGCCCCCGCGCCCTCCACGACCAGGCGCATGTCCTGAACGCAATGCGCGATCGCGCGCGCAAACTCGTCCTCGCTCACTTCCACGACATCGTCGACCAGCCGCTGGATGATCGGCAATGTGATGTCGCCCGGGCGCTTGACCGCGATGCCATCGGCGATGGTGCGGGCCGCCGCAATGGCCACCGGCTGGCCGGCCTCCAGCGAGGGCCGCACCGCCGAGCATCCCGCCGCCTGCACGCCAATGATGCGCGCGCGCGGCATGAGCTCGCGCACCGCCAGCGCAATCCCCGAGATCAGCCCGCCCCCGCCGATCGGGACGACGACGACATCAGGCTGGCGCAGCGCGTCCACGATCTCGATGCCGATCGTGCCCTGGCCGGCAATCACGGCCTCGTCGTTGAAGGCATGCACATAGGTCAGCCCGCGCTCGCGCTGGATCTCCAGCGCGTGGACGCCGGCATCGTCAAAGGTGGCGCCATGCAGAACGACTTCCGCGCCATAACGGCGGGTTGCCATCACCTTGGTCAGCGGTGCGCGCTCCGGCATGACGATGGTGGCCTGCGCGCCGAAGAGCTGCGCGGCCAGCGCCACGCCCTGGGCGTGGTTGCCGGCCGAGTGCGCGATCACGCCGCGCCCGCGTTCCTCGGCGCTGAGCGTGCTGAGCTTGTTGTAGGCCCCGCGCACCTTGAACGAGCCCGAGCGCTGGGTGCACTCCGCCTTGACAAAAACGCGCGCGCCGAGCTGCCGCGACAGGGCTTCGTCGGGCAGGATCGGGGTGGGGATGATGACATCGGTCAGCCGCACGCGCGCGGCATGGATATCGGCAAAGGTCACGGCCATGACGCGTGATTATCGTTGATTGCCGCCAATGCGCGGGGGCCGATCTGGCGTCGACGCCCCGATACGCGATAATCCCGCATCATGACGCCCGCGCCCTCCCGCCTGCGCACGCTCTTTCTCGGCATCCCGTCCATGGCCGGCGATGCCCTGCCCTGGCTGGCCTGGGTGGTGATGGCGCTCGCGGCGCTCCCGCAGCTGATGTATCCGCTGTGGTTCGACCAGGGCGCGTTTGCCGCCTGCGGGGCCGCGCTGCATGCGGGCGGCATCTTCCTGCGCGATTGCTGGGAGGCCCGCGGCCCGCTCACGCCGCTGCTCTACGCCATTCCCATGACGTTCAGCGCGGCGCCGATCGCGGTGCGCCTCTTTGACGTGCTGTGGCAGATGGCGACGGCGGTGCTGCTTGGCATGGTCACGCGCGACCTGTTTGGTCGGACCGCTGGCAACATCGCGGCGCTGGTCTACTTCCTGATGTATGCCAGCCTGAACTACTGGGCCACCGCGCAGGCCGAGGGCTTCGCCAACGGCCTCTTCATCGGCGCGGTGTGGCTGGTCTGGCGCGCGACCGGCACAACGGGCGATGGCAAGTCAAAGGGCATCGCCAGCGCCTTTCGCCTGCCCTGGCTGCTGGCGGCCGGTTTTGTGGCCGGGCTGCTGTTCTGGTCGAAGTACCCCTTCGCCCTGCTGGCCGTGGCGCTGGCGGTGTGGACGTGGCGGCGCTCCGGCTTCGGGGCGGTGACGCGCTACGCTGGCGGGGTGGCCGCGGCGCTGCTGCTCGGCCTGGTGTATTTCGCCGGCAATGGCCTGCTGACCGAGCTGGGCCAGCACCTGCAGTACGCCATCAGCACCTTCAACAACGTGCCGCTTGCCCAACGCTGGGAGTGGTTCACCGGCATCTTCTGGGTGGAGGTCAAGGCCTTCGTCTCGGTCGGCAACATCCCCACCGCCGGCTACAAGGATACCGTCATTGCCGCCGACCACGTGCTGGGGCGCGGCTATCCCATCCTCATGATCCTGGCGCTGGTGGGTGCCGTCTACGGGCTGATCGGCAAGGAGACCCGCCGCGCCACCTTCCTCGCGCTGGTGTACTGGGGCGTCGCGTTTGCCCTGCAGGTTTGGCAGGGCCACTCCTACCGCTATCACTTCGTCATCCTGCTGCCGCCCTTTGCCCTGCTGATCGGGGCCGCGACCCGCGGGCGGGATGGCGGGCTGCTCTCGATCCGGCGCTGGCTGGCCTACCTGCCGGTCCTGGCCGTCTTCGTCGCCGCCTACGGGATGTGCGTGGCGATCTGGCCGTGGACGCGCGACGCGATCAACAACCTCATCATCGAGCGCAAGCCGATCAACCAGGTCTACGCCGAATCGCGCGTATCTGCGTATTCAACGTTGGGCGATTTCCTGCGCCTGAAGAGCGCGCCGGGCGAGAGCGTCTTTGTCTTCGGCGACACGCCGGCCGTGTATGCGTTGGCCGAGCGACCGATGGGCGCGCGCTTCCCGTATCTGCGCTGGGCGAAGGAGGGCGGGGATCCCGCCGTCCGGCAGGCCTACACGGCCGCCCTGCTCGCCGATCTGCAGGCGCATCGCCCGCGCTTCTTCGCGCTGCCGACGGTCGGCATGCCGTCCAACGATTTTGACTTCCAGCAGATTTGGAAGGAAATGACGCCCGTGCACGACTTTGTCGAGGCCAACTATGGCTACATCGGCGAGGTCGGGCCGTATCTGCTCTTCGAGCGCAAGTAGCCGCGCCGTCCCGACGAGCGTCGTTCCGACGAGCGCCGTTCCGGCGGCACCCTCCCGGCGGCGGCGATGTTCGCCGGGCGAAAAAGAAGCGGGGCGCATCGCCCGCCCCGCTTGCATGCAAACGGTGACGGGCGACGCGCCCCGCGCTGGGTTCGTTCCCCGCTAGCGGATCGCCTTCTCGGTCTTGGCGTCGAAGACGTGGATGTTGTCCATGTTGAAGGCCATGGACACGGTGTTGCCGACGCGGCCCTTGGTGCGCGGGTCGACGCGGGCGAGGAAGTTCTTGTCCTTGGCGGCCAGATACAGGATCACTTCGTTGCCCATCAGCTCGGTCACCTCGACCTTGGCCTCGACCAGCTCCTTGTCGATGCCCACCGGCGCGTAGTCCGGGTCGTGGATGTCCTCGGGGCGGATCCCGAACACGACGTCCTTGCCCATCGCGCCCTTGAGCGCGGCCTGCTTGAAGCCCGGCACCTTGACGCGGAAGACGCCGCTGTCAAAGTACATCTCGCCATCGCCACCGGTCAGCGTGCCCTTGAAGAAGTTCATCGAGGGGCTGCCCATGAAGCCGGCGACGAAGATGTTGTCCGGCTTGTCATACAGCGTCTGCGGCGTGTCGATCTGCTGCAGCACGCCGTCCTTCATCACCGCGATGCGGGTGCCCATCGTCATGGCCTCGACCTGGTCGTGGGTGACGTAGATGAAGGTCGTGCCCAGCTGCTGGTGCAGCTTGCTGATCTCGGCGCGCGCCTGCACGCGCAGCTTGGCGTCCAGGTTGGAGAGCGGCTCGTCCATGAGGAAGACGGCCGGGTTGCGCACGATGGCGCGGCCGACGGCCACGCGCTGGCGCTGACCACCGGAGAGCTGCTTCGGCTTGCGCTCGAGCAGGCCCTGGATGCCGAGGCGGTTGGCCGCCTCCTTCACCCGCTTGTCGATCTCGGGCTTGGGCACCTTGCGCAGCTTCAGGCCAAAGGCCATGTTGTCATACACCGACATGTGCGGGTACAACGCATAGGACTGGAACACCATCGCGATGTCGCGATCCTTCGGCGGGACGTCGTTGACGACCCGGTCGCCGATGTAGATCTTGCCGTCGCTGATCTCCTCGAGCCCTGCGAGCATGCGGAGCGAGGTCGTCTTGCCGCACCCGGACGGGCCGACGAAGACCAGGAATTCGCGGTCCGCGATCGAGATGTTCAGATCGCTGACTGCCGTCACGTCTCCATATCGCTTGTAGACGTGCTCGAACACAACGCTAGCCATAAAGCTGCCTCCATTGGACTTTCCGACGAATATGGTAGATAGATTTGGAATCGTCGGACGCCGACATTCTACCCCGGCGGTGGGCTTTGAAAAGCGCCGTTTATCAGGCCCTGGCAGGCCTATAATCTTCGCCTTGCCCCATGCGCGTGACAGTCGTATTGCCCACCTATAACGAGGCCGAAAACGTCCCCCTCATGCTCCCGGCGCTGCTCGAACAGCCGGTCAGCGTCGTCGTGGTGGACGACAACTCCCCCGACGGGACGGGCGACATCGCCGAGGCCTGGGCGCGCCGGGAGCCCCGCGTGGCGGTGGTGCGACGGGCGGGCAAACTCGGCCTGGGCACCGCCTACGTGGCCGGGTTCAACCACGCCCTCGCGCACGGCGCCGAAGCAGTCATCACCATCGACGCCGACTTCTCGCACAACCCCCGCTACATCACGCCGATGATCGCGGCCGCCGAGCACGCCGACCTGGTGATCGGCTCGCGCTACGTCAAGGGCGGCCGGGTGGGGTATCCCTTTCACCGGCGCTTTCTCAGCCGGACGGCCAATTTTGTCGCGCGGACGGCCCTGGGGTTGACGCCGCTCGATTGCACGGCCGGCTTTCGCCTGTATCGCGCCGAGACGCTGCGCAAGACGCCCATCGACCGCATCCGCTCGAACGGCTACTCGTTTCTGGTCGAGATGCTCACCTACGCCCAGCGCACCGGCATCCGGGTGGCCGAGGTGCCGATCGACTTTGTCGACCGCGCGCGCGGCGTGTCCAAGATTTCCTCGGCCGAAATCGGCAAGGGCATGGGCACCGTCGGCCGGCTATTTCTGCGCCGCCTGACCGGCCGGCTGTAGCGCGGCCTCGGGCGCGTCGCCGCCCGCCTTCTCGAACACCAGAAAGGCGTATTCCAGCCAACCATCCAGGTAGCCTGTCTGCAGCGCCAGCCCACCGACCTGGCTCTCGACCAAAGGCAGGCTGCGGGGCAGCGCCAGCCCGACGCGCAACATGGCATTCGCCAGCCACTTCGGCAGCCAGATCAGCCTCAGGTTGGAGGTCAGGTCGCGGCGCTCGATCAGGCGCAGGCCCGCAGACGCGGCCAACGCTGCAAAGTCATCCACACTGCGCGGGCTGTTGGCATGCCAGTAGCCGCGGAAGCCGCGCCACCACGGTGTCGCGTCGGCCGGCGGCGGGAAGAGCAGGAAGTCGTCGATGACGACGAGGCGGCCGCCCGGGCGCAGCACGCGCGCGGCCTCGCGCAGGGCCTGCCCGAGATCGGATGCGTGGATCAGCGACTCGATGGCCACCGCGGCGTCAAAGCCCGGGGGGACCGGGAGGTCGAGGTAGCTCGCCTCGATGAACTTGAGGCGATGGTGAAACCGCCGCGCGACGGCATTGCGCATGGCGGTCCGCGCCTGGCTGGGCGAAATCGTCACCCCGACGCCGCGCCAGTTCTCCGGGGTGCGCCCGGCGTAGTAGAGCAGGCTGCCGCCGACGCCGCAGCCCAGGTCGATCACTTCGGCGGGGCCATCCCCGATCCCCTCTCGCATCGCATCCAGCGCCAGCTGGTTGGTGTAGTTGAGCGCATCCCGCCGGTGCCAGATCCCTTTGGCCCACACCGCCCGGTGGATGGTCATGGTCTCACGCTCAAACCCAAACCGCAGGAACAGCCTCGTGTTGACCTCGTAGTACTCGCGCACGCGCGCCTCGGCCTCGATGTCGGCTTTCACCGCGGCATCCGTCGTTTGCTCGTTCATTCCCAAAGCTTACCCCGCTCCGCTGAGCAGCTGGATCAGGAGATAGGCATTCAACCCGGCGATTACGATGGCGATGGCCCACGCCAGCGCCTTGAGCCAGCCCGGGCTGACAAACTCGCCCATCTTGCGGCGGTCGCTGGTGAAGGCGACCAGCGGGAAGACGGCAAACGAGAGCTGCATCGACAGGATCACCTGGGACAGCACGAGCAGATCGGTGACGCTGTTCTCGCCCACCAGCGCGATCACGAGCATGGCGGGGATGACGGCCAGCCCGCGCGTGATCAGGCGGCGGATCACCGGCCGCATGCGCAACTTGAGAAACCCATCCATCACGATCTGCCCGGCCATTGTTCCGGTCAGCGTGGAGTTCTGACCCGAGGCGAGCAGGGCGATGGCGAACAGCGTGCTGGAGAGGCCCGTCCCCAGCAGCGGGGCGAGCAGGCGATGGGCGTCCTGAATCTCGGCTACCTCGAACAGCCCGGCGCGGTGAAAGGTCGAAGCCGAGAGGATCAGGATGGCGGCGTTGATGAAGAGCGAGCCACCCAGCGCGAGCGAGGAATCGAGCGTCGCGAAACGGATCGCTTCGCGCTTGCCGTCCGATGTGCGCTCAAAGGCGCGCGTCTGGACGATCGACGAGTGCAGATACAGGTTGTGCGGCATGACGGTGGCACCCAGGATGCCGATGGCGATCAGCAACATGCCCGGCGTGCGGATGATCTCAGGCGAGGGCACGAAGCCGGCCAGCACGCCCGACCACTCCGGGCGGGAGAGAAAAAGCTCGATGGCGAAGCACAGCCCGATCAGCGCGACCAGGCTGGCGACCACGGCCTCCACCCCTCGCACGCCCTTGTGGTTGAGCCACAGCACGACGAAGACATCCAGCACGGTGATGACGACGCCAACGAGCAAAGGCAACCCAAAGAGCAGCTGCAGCGCAACCGCGGAGCCGATCACCTCGGCCAGGTCCGTGGCGATGATGGCGATCTCGGCCAGCACCCACAGGACATGGCCGGTGCGCCGCCCGAAATGGGCGCGGCAGGCCTGCGCGAGGTCCTGACCCGTGACGATGCCCAGCCGCGCCGACAG
Source organism: Thermoflexales bacterium (assembly GCA_019694215.1). Classification (GTDB taxonomy): domain Bacteria; phylum Chloroflexota; class Anaerolineae; order J036; family Brachytrichaceae; genus Brachythrix. The sequence goes on along the minus strand of JAIBCK010000022.1, from coordinate 4,411 downwards.
CGCCTGCAGGACGATGGCCATCAGGCTCGAGATGAGCACAACGGAGAGAAGCGTGTAACCGTAGCGGGCGCCGCCCGCGATGTCGGTGGCCCAGTTGCCGGGATCCATGTATCCCACGGCGACCAGAAAGCCGGGCCCGGCAAAGGCGAGAAACTTGCGCAGCTGGCTGCCGGTGCGGGGGACGGGGACGCTGCGATGGCCCTCATCTGCGGTGGGCTCGTGCAGGGCCGGGTGGAACGACTCGGGCATCTGTTTTAGGCTCTCCTAAATAATCGCGCGATTATACCCGATGCGATTCAGGCATGCCTAAATTGGGGCGGACCGCAGGCCGCGGACGGAAGACGGAGGACGGAGGACGGAGGACCGATGACGGAGGACGGAAGCCAGTACGCACGGGTGAGATCGCCTTCGTTCTTCTGTTGATGACGTCCGCGGTATTGGCCGGCCGTTGGCCGGAGTAGATGACGCTCGGTCGGGCTGAAACGATTCGGGCAAAGGTGTCGGGCTACTCGTCGTTGGAGATGGAGCGTCTGCGGTAGACCGATTTCGCCACACAGGCCGGGGCGATACGGGAGGAGTTCAGCTGCATCGAGGAGTTCTACAATTCATGGATGAAGTCGTGATGAGGATCCAAGGCTCAAAGGAGAGAAGATGCAATCGCGTGCTACCCTGGCAATTGCCATATTCTTTGCTGTTCTTGTGACGGGTTGTACGGCCCTTGATTCGAATTATGGGCCATGCAACACGGTCATTGATTCTAAGATTCTGACGTGGCAGTATGGTGAAATACAAGGGGAGATACAGGCTCGGGAATGGGTCACGACGACCTTTGGTGAGAGAGCCAGGGAAGTCAAATGGCACCGGGCCTTTCCTGGGTTTTTCTTGACCTGGAATGTTGACAATTGGGAATACCACATGAGTTTCAGCAGGGAGGAAGTGAGCGAGCGAGTATTAGTGGGTTGGACACACAATGCGCCAACCATATCAAAGGTGCACAGATGTCTGGGCATATCGGAGGGTTACGCTGCAAGCTATCATTCAGCGCCCGACGCCACATACACAAGTGTGGATTTTGTTCAGCCTCAAAAGGGAATGACCACAGTTGTCTATATTAGGGGTAGAAAGCGAATTTGGGAGTATGCCGATGTCCTTGGAATCAGTCTGGACAAGCCGAGCCCAACGTTGGAAGAATACAATCGGCAGCTTGTCCTCGCAAACACAGTGGGCTATGACGTCGAGACCTTTGTCGCATGGTCCGGAAGCTACCGTGACATTCAATATGTTGACAAGACCTTCAAGTGACTGGAGTTTGGCAATTCAATCGAACTGAGTAGCCACGTGTGCCGGATGCGGTGAGACAAAACGCGAGCGGGGCAGTGGTGGCCGAGACGCGCCATAGGGTTTATGGCGAGATTCGTTGGGCGAGCGGCGCGATGCCGACCGACCGGCTACGTTGGCTCGCTCATGGACTACAAGGCGCGCGCTTACTCGCCGGCCCGGGGACGCTTCGTCAGCGCGGATACGGTTGTGCCCATAATTGGCTCAATTGGGCTTGACCCGTCACTTCCCAACTACGATAATTTGCGGTTGCTACTCACCGACCAATTGGTCGCGGCCATGAAGGAGCTGGCCAAATTGTCGAAATGACGTACAACTTTGTTCGCCAATTGGCTCCGATCGTGCATCGAGCACCGCGCAAAGGCGGAGGTATTCGCTATGCCTGGGCATGGGTTGCATTTTGGGAGAACAACGACACGGCGGGCGAGCTTCTGGTTCGGGCACTCGGCAGCCGCTTCGCTGCGAGGCGTGCATTCGCAGCCAAGGTCCTTGGTGAAATGGGCTATCGCGCGGCGATTCCGATGCTGCGCGAGGAAGCACGCCGATGGCCTGACCGAAACTACGCGGATTCCGACACATTCTCTGCCCAGATCGAGGCGATCCAAGCGCTGGGCACACTAAAGGACCGTGAAGCCCTCCCGGTGCTCCTGGAACAACTGGAAATCGGCCTGGAGAAGGATCCGACCCTCGCCTGGTTCGTGATTCGTACCATCGTGGAGATGGGCGCGACCGAAGCGGCGGAATCTGTCAGGAGCATGAACACCACCAACGGCGTACTCGCAAAGCAGGCGAAGTTGGCATTGGAGGGGCTGGAATGCGGCGTACAGCAGAGAAGCACCTATCAGGTTTGGCCCTACTTCGAACTTCTGAAGCTCGAAGCCGAAGGGGCAGCAATCGAGGAGCGGTCGCTGTATCTTTGCTACCATGCGAACATGCGCGCCAAGGATTTTGGCTTTGGTGCCGTCTTGTCGAACGGGCAGTATGCCGCTTTCGTGCTGACTGACACGCCGCGCTCGAGTTGCGGAGGCAGTGTTGCGCTCAGGGGGCGGCGCTGGACGTCAGCAACTGGTGATGAGTTCTTCCGCCTCCGCGACTCGCTCATCCTCATGTGGCGTGGGCGGGAGCACGCGACTGGTGAATGGTATGCCATCCAATTGGAGAATGAGCCACACATGTTGGAGTGGCTGCACGAACGGTTCAGGAACGCAATTGCAATCTCGACCCGCAATCCCGAGCAAATCCGGAATCGTGCCATCGAGATTCTGGATGGAACCCACAAATGGGACGCGGGCCGCGCATCACTACTTGTTGAGTTGGGTTCTACCATTGCACCGATTCTGATCGACCGTTTGTCATCGCATGGGCATACGCGAAACAGTGTCGTCGCATACGCGCTTGGTGCCATGGGCGCCAGGGAGGCGATTCCGGCGCTCATCCGAGCCGCAGATCGGCCGATTGCGCTATACGATGATCATGAAAATGAATACTATACACAGGTTGCGGCGATCCACGCGCTGGGAGACCTTGGAGCGGTTGAGGCGGTTCCGACGCTCTTGGCGATCCTGCAAGACGCGCTCGCCACAGATGTCGGCGCAAGCCAGTTCGTGATCCCAACGTTGGGCAGGTTGGGTGGAGAGTCGGTGGAAGGGGTGCTACGGTCACTGCTGACGCACGACGATGAGGGGGTCGTGAAGGATGCGCGCGCTGCGCTGGAGACCATGCGGAAGCGGCGTGCGCAAGACAATCCTCCCCAGCGGTGACAGAGCTGGCGAGCGACCGCCTGCGCGGCGGGTCCTCCACGCGAGGAGATCGCCGGACGCGCTCATCCCGGGGCCGACTTACACGTGGGTCGACGGGTCGACTCGAGCGTCCATCAGCGCTGGTCGCGTGCCTATCAGAACGCTTGGGAAGCGTGGATTGATCTACATCAGAAAGCCACGGCCCAGGATGTCCTGGATTTCTTGCGGCGACTTCGAAATAGCGGTCTGTATCCATCCCAGTAGGAGCGAAATGGACACCTTCTTTATCGTAAGGAACAATCAAACCTATCTAAATCGATACGCCTGGGCGAATACGATCCTCTGGACCGATTTCGCGCTGCGGCCGCAATGCGAAATCTGCGGCGATGACGGTGCGGAAACGCCTGGCGGCTTCGACGTCGTGGTGGGGCAGGGAAGCAAGTATCCCGACATTCTGGGCTGTGGACACGTGCCCTACTTCATTCTTTCGGATCGGGCCGTCGAGACCTGGAAGCGACACGGCATCACCAACTTCGACCAGTACCGGGTCACCGTACGGATTGCGAAGCCCAAGCTCCTGCGTGGCGTCACGCCACCCACCTACTGGCGGATCGAACCACGCGGAAAGTGCGCCGTAGACCTGGAGGCGAAAGGGCTCATTCCAGAGCGATGGTGTGAGGAACACAAACGCTATCGGCGAAAGATAACGATACATGTGAGCAAAACCGTGCTGGTCCCGGGTACCTGGGATGGGTCAGACCTGTTCCGCGATGTGAACTATTCACGCTACGTGGTCATGTGCACGAAGCGGCTGGCCGACATTTGCATCGCGGAGAAACTGCTGTGTTTCCGATTCGACAGGCTCGATAAGGCTGAACTATTCCCAGGAAAGGGCGACCTCTATACCAAGTGACGGACGGGTGCGCCAGGCGACCCCGGTGCCGTATCGTGCACTAGCCACTACTTCACCTGACACACGGAGTCATCGGACAGTGTCGGGCGCGACGATCTGTCCGGCGGCTTTCATCCTAGTCTCGCGCGCAGAAGGCGTCGCGCCGTCCGACTCGGTGTAAGCCACAGCTGGGGGTTGTCGGCGCTTTCGCCTAGAAGAGCGACGGCAGTGTGTTGGTCAGTCGTCGGTCTTCCGTCAGCCGTCGGCGATGCACAACGCTATAGTTGTGTAATCCATGCAATGCATCGGCAATCGGGCAGGCAGTGGGCAGTTCCGCCTGAGGTGGCAACGACCCGACGGCGTGACGGAGACCCTCCCAGCCTCAGCGCTGCGGGCGCGCCATCGGCGCGACGACCACCGCTTTGGCGGCGCCGTGTTGGCG
>JAIBCK010000111.1 GCA_019694215.1 Thermoflexales bacterium | reverse complement strand
AACAGATTCCAGAGGAACTGATTCGTCACCTCGTGGTGGAACTGCACCTCGGCGGGCTTGACAAACGTGCCCAGCAGCCGCGAGCAGCGATCCGCCGATGCCACCTTCACATCCGCGAAGCGGCCGCGCACATCCGCGCCGAGCAGCGTCGACGTCCACTCCGAGGCGCGGAACTTGGCCACCGCGTCGTAGATGTTGTCCGGCAGGAAGCGGCGCGCCTGGCGCAGGTCCTTGCGCTCGCTGATCGTTCCCTCCAGCCCGGTGCGGAAAACCGCGAGCATGACCATGTACGGGTTGGCATCCGGTCCAACGGAGCGAACTTCGATGCGGGCGCTCTTCTCGTTGCCGATCGGGATGCGCACCATCGAGCCGCGGTCCACCGGCGAGGCCTTGATCTGGTTCGGCGCCTCGAAGTGCGGATCGAGCCGGCGGTAGGCGTTGACACTGGCGTTCAGGATCAGACACAGCTCATCGCCGTGGGTGAGAATGCGGTCCACGAACTGCCAGGCAAAGGCGCTCAGCTTCTCCTCGCCCCTGGCATCCCAGAAGAGATTCTTGTTGCGCTTGGAGATCGAGACGTTGGTGTGCATGCCGTTGCCATTCACCCCGACGACGGGCTTGGGCAGGAAGCTCGCTGTGTAGCCCAGCTTGTTGGCCGTCTGCCGGCAGATGAGCTTGTACAGCTGGATGTTGTCTGCCGCGGAGACGACATCGCCGTAGGCGTAGTTCATCTCGAACTGCGAGGGCGCAACCTCGGGGTGATCCTTCTCGTTCTCGAACCCCATCGCGCGCTGGGCCTCGGCGGCCGTGTCGATGAACATGCGCAGGGCGTCGCCGGGCAGCGAATGGTAGTAGCCACCGGTGTTCGCGAACTCGAACTTGCCGGTCTCGTGAAAGCGCCGCTCGGCGTCGGTGCCCTTGAAGAGAAAGCCCTCGATCTCATTGGCAGCATTGAGCGTGTAGCCGTTGGCTTTGTACTGCTCCTCGGCAAAGGCCTTGAGGCGCGAGCGCATGTCGGCGGCGTAGACCGTGCCATCCTTGTCGATGACTTCGCCGAAGACCAGCACCTTGCCCGGCCCGAAGATGTCGGCCGGGGCCCAGTAGAACGAGGCCCAGTCGATGCCCAGGCGAAGGTCGGACTCGCGCTGCGCGGTGAAACCGCGGATCGAGGAGCCGTCAAAGGTCAGGTTGTCGTGATTGCGCAGCAGGAACTTCTTGTCATAGTCCAGCATGTGCAGACGGCCCTCGAGGTCGGTAAACAATACCGTGACGGCCTTGATGCGCTTCTCGTCGGTCAGATACTTCAAGCGTTGTTCGGCCACCTGTCCCGCCGAGACACGTTCCTTGCGTTGCTGCTTGGCCGCCAGGTTGAGCGCCTCAAGTTCGGCATACGAGAGTTCGAGAAAGTCGCGCAGTTCGTGTCCCATGTGTTTCTTGGCTCCTTGTCAAATCGCGTAACGGATGGAAAAACCGAAAAACAAAAACGTGATTGTCCGATGGCGGCACCGCCGCTTCGCAGACAATCACGTCATGGTGACCGGGCGTTGCGTACCCGTGGCGCTCCCGCGCCAGCACGTTTTTGAAGGGCGGGATTCTAGCACGCCTATAATCCTTCGTTCATGGCGCGCTGGTTCCTCACCAACCTGGGCCTGATCGTCCTCGCCGTGCTCATCTCGCTGGCCGCCTGGACGCTCGCCTCGCTACAGGAGGATCCCATCATCGAGGATGCCCTGGCAGTCCGGGTCGTCCGCGTAAACGCGCTCTCGACCGGCGACTACCGCGTCATTGACCGCATCCCTACGACAATCATCATCCGTGCGCGAGGTGCACGCAGCGCCCTCAATGCGATGTCGACGAATGTGCCCACACTCACAGTGGATGTCGGTGCCCTGAGCGAGGGCGAGCATGTCATCCCCCTCACCCCGACGCTGACCGGCCCGGTGCGGGTGTTGGCCACCCTGCCGCAGACCGGCACCATCAGCATCGAGCGCCTGACGCGCCTCACCCTGCCCGTGCGGTTGACGTTGAGTGGCGCGCCTGCGTTGGGCTTTCGCACCGGCCCGGCCACGCTCTCGCCGCTGCAGGCCACGGTAAGCGGCTCCCGCGCCGCCGCGCAACGGGTTTCCAGCATCGAGGCGCAAATCTCGATCGATGGGGCCAAGTCAGCCGTGCAGGCGGATGCCAGGCTGATTGCCCGCGATGCCAACGGGGATGCGTTGGGCGATGTGCAGGTCAGTCCGGAGGTCGTCTCGGTCAAGGTGCCGCTCGAGCAGCTCAGCAATTACCGCGACCTGCCGGTCACGCCCAAGTGGCGCGGCCAGCCTGCGGCCGGCTATGCTGTCACCGCCATCACCGTCGATCCGCAAATCGTGACCGTGTTTGGTGACACCGAGGTCATCCAGGCCGCCAAGGGGTTCATCGAGACGCAGGACGTGGTGATCTCCGGCGCGTCGAGTGACATCGACACGCGCGTCAACCTGATCGTCCCACCCGGGCTGTCACTGGTCAGCGAGCGTGCCAGTGTGCGCGTGCAGGTGCGCATCCAGGCTCTGACCGGATCGCGGACTGTCAAACGTAAGCCGGTCGTACTCGGGCTCTCGAGCACCCTGACCTCGACGCTGTCGCCGGAGTCGGTAGACCTCGTACTCAGCGGCCCACTGCCCAGCCTGACCGATCTGCTCGAAGATGACGTGCGCCTGACGGTCGATGTGACCGGGCTCGAAGCCGGGGTGTATCAGCTCACCCCGCGCGTGATCGTGCCCGATGGCATCACCGTACAGAGCGTCATTCCAACCACCGTGCGGGTTGAAATCAGCCCGCGCAAACGATAGCGCCCGTCTCAGACCCATCCCCGGAGGAAACCCATGCTCGAGCGCGCCCGTGCCCTGCAACCCAAGTTGGTGATGTATCGCCGTCACCTGCACATGCATCCGGAGCTAGGCATGCAGGAGTTCGCCACCAGCCAGTACGTCTCGGACCAGCTGCATGGCCTGGGCGTCGAGCATCAGCGCGGCGTCGCGCGGACCGGCATCGTGGCCACCCTGGGCAACGGCAATGGCCCGACGATTGCCCTGCGCGCGGACATGGACGCGCTACCCATTCAGGAGGCCGCCGATGTCGCCTACAAGTCGCGCAATCCAGGCGTCATGCACGCCTGTGGGCATGACGCGCACACCGCAATCCTGCTGGGCGTCGCCGAGCTGCTGGCCCGGGAGAACCTGAACGGCACATTGCGGCTGCTCTTTCAACCCTCCGAGGAAGCCGGCACCGTCGAGATGAGCGGGGGACATGCCATGGTGGAGGAGGGCGCGCTGGATGGCGTTGAGCGTGTCTGGGGTCTGCACGTTGGCTCCGGAGAGCAGGCCGGGCTTGTCAGCGTGGGGGAGGGGGCGATCACGGCGGCCGCCGATCGCTTCACCGCCAGCATCATCGGGATGGGCGGGCATGGCGCCTTCCCGCATCGCTCGCTCGACCCGATCTGGCTGACGTCCAACGTCCTCCCGGCCGTCTACGGGATCATCCCGCGCCGCATCGACCCGACCCGCATGGCCGTGATCACGGTGGGCTCGATCCACGCCGGCACGGTCGGCAATGTCATTCCGCCACAGGTCGATTTCACCGGCACCATCCGATCCTTTGAGGAGGACACCCGCGCGCTGCTGCACAAGAGCCTCGAGGAGGCCTTCTCCATCGCACGGACGCTGGGCGGCGAATACACGCTCGATCACCCCTATGGCTATCCCGCGACCGTCAACGCGCCCGAGGCCGCACGCTTCATCCGCAGCGTCGCGACCGATCTGCTGGGCGCGCCGCACGTCGCGACGGCGCTGCCGGTGATGGCCGGCGAGGACTTCGCCTACATGGCCCGCAAGGCGCCGGCCGGCTTCATCGGGCTGGGGGCGGCGATCGGGGACAAGCCCCGTCCGCATCACCATCCGGACTTCGACATCGACGAGTCGGTGCTCTCGACCGGCGCAGCGGTCCTGGCGGAAACGGCGCGTCGCTATTTGAACGGCGACCAGGCTGCCGCCGGCGGCTGAGCTGAATGGAGCGACCTTCGAGGGGCGTGTGGTATCATGCGCCCCGTCCGGCCGAAGTGGCGAAATTGGCAGACGCGCTACGTTCAGGGCGTAGTGGGGTCACTCCCATCAGGGTTCAAGTCCCTGCTTCGGCATTCAGTCAGGGGCAAAGCATGGTCGGCACGGCGCGTGAGCGCCTCGCTCAAGCGCTTTGCCCCTTTTCTGTAGGGACCCAACTGCACATAACACCATGACAAGCGCTCCGTTTTCCCGCGATGTGCGCTCAGATTCCGAGCGAGCTCCCCGGTTGCTGACCTGGGTCAGCCTCGCGCTACTCATCCTTGCAGTTCCCCTGGCCATCAACCTTGTCCGCAGTACCGGTGTCGAGAGGACCAACCTGGCTGAGGTGCAGCGCATGCGCACCGAAGTTCAGCAGGCCCAGACACGCCGAAACGAAGTCAAGGACGCGCTCGTTTTCGCCCGCACCGATGCCTTCACTGACTATTACGCGCGCGCCTATCTCCGATGGGCCAAGGCCGGCGAGACCGTTGTGGTGCCCACGGATGCTCAACCAGCCGGATCCTGGCTGGAGAAATTCGTCGGCAAGAAGTGACCGCTGTGGCCTCAGGCCGCGCGTGAAGGAGTGAACGAGTTCTATGTTTGGACGTGACAAGCAGGCTGCCCAGCCCAAGCCCACCTACACCCAGAATGCCGATCCCGGAATGGGCGCATATGCCAACCATGCCCCCGCGCCCACCACGGGCAAGATCGAGACCGTGATCGGGGCAAACTGCCAGCTCTCCGGCTCGCTGGTCAGCGATGGCGGCGTGCGCGTCGAAGGGGTGTTCGAAGGCCAGATTCAGACGACGGGCAACCTCGTCATCGCCGAGACGGCCAAGGTCTATGCCGAGGTGCAGGCCTACAATGTCGTCATCGCCGGTGCGCTCAAGGGCAACATCACGGCCAACCGGGTCGAGATCTCGGAGACCGGCAAGCACTGGGGTGACCTGGTGGTGAATTCGCTGCTGTTGAACGAAGGGGCTTATCACCGCGGCCAGACCAACATGAATGGCGATCTGCAGCCGCCGCAGATCGAGGCGCCCAAGTACATCCCGCACGCACTTCCCGCAGCCGGCGAGATCATCAACGGCTCGTAACGGGGCGATGGCGCCCGCCCGACATGTTGACCGTCAATGAAGTCGAGGGCATCGCCCGCCTGGCCCGTCTGGCGTTGAGCGAGGAGGAGAAGGTGCGTTATGCGCGCCAGCTTTCCTCCATCCTCGACTACGCCGCCGAGCTGGCCCGAGCCGACCTGGAAGGCATTCCGCCGACGGCTTCCGTGCTGCCGGCGCGCTCCGTGCTGAGGGGTGGGGACGCCATCGGCCATCACACCCTGAGCCGCACGGATGGGCTGGCCAACGCCCCGCGCAGCGACGGCACTGCCTTTGTCGTGCCGCCCACGCTTCCGGGCGCCCTGTCGGGGGAGTGACATGCTGCCCGACCTCAGCACCCTGACCGTGCACGCGGCCCGCGAGGGGCTGCGCTCGCGCGCGTTTTCCGCTGTCGCGCTGACGCAAGCCTTTCTCGACCGCATCACCGCGCTCAATCCAACGCTCAATGCCTACCTTACGGTGGATGCCGACGGCGCGCTGGCCATGGCCACGGCGGCCGATGCCCGCATCGTGGCGGGCGAGGATGGCCCGCTGCTGGGCGTGCCGATCGCGCTCAAGGATGTGCTCGTCACGCGCGGCGTCCGCACAACTGCGGGATCCAAGATACTGGCGGACTACGTCCCGGTCTGGGACGCGACCGTCGTCGCCCGGCTGCGCGCAGCCGGGGCGGTCTTCCTCGGCAAGACCAACACAGACGAATTCGCGATGGGGTCGTCGACCGAGAACTCTGCGTTTGGCGTGACGCGCAACCCCTGGGCGCACGACCGCGTTCCCGGCGGGTCGAGCGGCGGCAGCGGGGCGGCGGTTGCCGCCGGCCTGTGCTGCGCGGCGCTGGGCACAGATACCGGTGGCAGCGTTCGTCTGCCGGCCGCATTTTGTGGCGTGACGGGGTTGAAGAACAGCTACGGGCGTGTGTCCCGCTATGGGCTGATTGCCTTCGGCTCATCGTTGGACTCGATCGGCATCCTGGCGCGGGATGCCCGGGATGCGGCCTCGATCAATGCCGTGATCGCCGGCCATGACCCGCAGGATGCGACCTCGCTCGATGCGCCCGTCCCTGACTACACCGCGGCGCTGACCGGCCCGGACTTGCGCGGGCTGCGCATCGGCGTGCCGCGCGAGTATTTCATCGAGGGTATCCAGCCCGAGGTCGAAGCCGCCGTTCGCGCCGCGATCGATGGGCTGGTGGCGCTGGGCGCGACCTGCCATGAAGTCAGCCTGCCCAATACCTCACTCGGTCTGCCGGTGTACTACCTGATTGCACCGGCCGAGGCTTCGGCCAACCTCGCCCGCTTCGACGGCGTGAAGTACGGGCTGCGCATCGAGGGCGACGGGCTCGAGTCCATGATGCGCGAGACGCGCGGTGCCGGCTTTGGCCCCGAGGTCAAGCGCCGCATCATGCTCGGCACCTACGCGCTCAGCGCGGGTTATCACGATGCCTACTACACACGCGCCCAGCGCGCGCGGACGCTGATCAAGCGTGACTTTGACCACGCCTTTGAGCACGTTGATGTCATCGCCTCGCCGGTTGCGCCAGGTACCGCCTTCCGCATCGGCGAGCACGTGGACGATCCGCTGCAGATGTATCTGGAGGACGTCTTCACCATCAACATGAACCTGGCTGGAATCTGCGGCGTGAGTGTGCCATGCGGGCTTGATTCCAACCGTTTGCCGATCGGCCTGCAACTGATGGCCCCGGCGTTCGGCGAAGCGATCGCGCTGCGGGTGGCGGATGCCTATCAGCGCGTGACCGCCCACCACCTTCAAAGACCATGAATGTCATCATCCCGCTCGCGGGCTTCGGCTCGCGCCTCCGGCCGCATACCTTCACGCGGCCCAAGCCTCTGATCACCGTGGCCGGCAAGGCCGTGCTCGGCCACATTCTGGACAAGCTCGTCGATGCCGGAGTCAGCGACGTGTCGTTCATCGTCGGCTACCTCGGCGATCAGATCGCGCAGTATGTCGCAGCGCACTACCCCGGCTTGCGCGGCCACTACCACGAGCAGACCGAGCTCAACGGCCAGGCCCCGGCAGTGTTGCTCGCGCGCGGCACCGTGAGCGGGCCGACCTTCATCGTCTTCGTCGACACCATCGCCGATGCCGATCTGTCCAGCCTGGCGAGCGAGACGGCGGATGGCGTGATCTATGTCAAGGAAGTCGAGGACCCGCGCCGCTTCGGCGTTGTGCAGGTGGACAAAAACGGTTATATCACGCGCTTCATCGAGAAGCCGTCCGACACGAGCAACAAGCTCGTCGTCATTGGCATGTACTACGTCAAGGATGCCGAGCTGCTCATGTCGTGCTGCGAGGAGCTGATGCGCAAGGACATCCGGACCAAGGGCGAGTATTTCCTGGCGGATGCCTTCAACCTGATGATCGCGCGCGGCGCGCGGCTGCGCATCCAGCCGGTCAATGTCTGGCTGGACTGCGGCAAGCCTGAGACGGTGCTTGAGACGAACCGTTATCTCCTTGCCCACGGCCACGATAACAGCAGCAAGTTTGACGCCGACAAGGCCGTCATCGCGCCGCCGGTTTTCATCCATCCCACCGCGCGGATCGAGAACGCCGTGATTGGCCCCAATGCCAGCATCGGCGAGAACTGCCAGATCAGCAACAGCGTGATTCGCGAGAGCATCGTGGACAACGGCGCGATCGTCACCGATCACGTGCTGGCCAACTCGCTGATTGGCCGGGATGCCGTGCTGACCGGTCGGCCACGCCGTTTCAACGTCGGCGACTCGAGCGTCGTCGGGTTTGACGAGGAGTAAATCACCGCCATGCGCAACTTCATCTCCAGCCGCGTTGCGGCCGTTCCGCCCTCCGGGATCCGTCGCTTCTTTGACATCGCTGCAACCATGCCGGATGTCATCTCGCTGGGCATCGGCGAGCCGGACTTCGTCACGCCCGAGCCCATGTTGCAGGCGGGCATTCGCTCGCTACAGCGCGGCGAGACCGGCTACACCAGCAACTCGGGGACGGCGGAGCTGCGCGTGGCGCTGTGCGAGCATTTGGCGCGTTTGTATGGCGTGTCGTATGACCCGAACACCGAGATGTTGGTCACGGTCGGCGTGAGCGAGGCGATGTATCTCGCCCTGACCGCGATCTGCAATCCCGGTGATGAGGTCATCGTGCCGCAACCGTGTTTCGTGGCCTACACGCCCGAGGTGGTCTTCGCCGGTGGCACGCCGGTGACAGTCGCATGCAAGGTCGAGAACGATTTTCAGGTGACGGGTGCCGAGATCGAGGCCCGCATCACCCCGCGTACCAAGGCGCTGCTGATCGGCTATCCCAACAATCCGACCGGTGCCGTCATGTCGCGCGAGCGCATGCTCGAGATCGCCGCGCTGGCCGAGAAATACGACCTGCTGGTCATCAGCGATGAGATTTATGACCGCCTGGTGTACGGCACCGAGCATGTGTGCTTCTCGGCCCTGCCCGGTATGAAATCACGCACGCTGTTGCTCGGCGGCTTCAGCAAGGACTATGCGATGACGGGCTGGCGCATCGGCTACATCGCTGGCCCGGCCGACCTGCTCGCCGCGACGCGCAAGGTGCATCAATACACGATCATGTCGGCGCCGACGACGGGGCAGGCCGCCGCCGTCGTGGCCTTGCAGCATGGCGAGGAGCACGTGCAGCGCATGGTGGCCGAGTATGACCGCCGACGCCGTCTGATCGTCAGCGGGTGCAATGCGCTGGGGCTCGATTGCTTCGAGCCGCGTGGCGCGTTTTATGCCTTCCCCTCGATCGCCAAGACGGGCATGACGTCGGATGTGTTCTGCGACACCTTGCTCAAGGAGGAGCAGGTCGCGACGATCCCGGGCAGCGCCTTTGGCGATGGCGGCGAGGGCTTCATCCGCATGGCCTACGCGACGTCGTACGAGAAGATCGAGAAGGCGCTCGAGCGCATCCACCGCTTTTTGCGACGGCATGGTTGATCGCGTCGCAGGACGACGGGCGTAGGTCTTCTTCATTCGTC
>JAIBCK010000021.1 GCA_019694215.1 Thermoflexales bacterium | reverse complement strand
GGTCTGCATGGCCTTGAGGCCGCATTCACAGAAGAACGAAGAGCCGAAGGCAACCGAAGGCTGTGCGGAGCCCAATTCGATGGTCCGTCATCCGTCATGCGTCATCCGTCATGCGTTGGTCCGGTCTGCATGGCCTTGAGGCCGCATCCACAGAAGAACGAAGAGCCGAAGGCAACCGAAGGCTGTGCGGAGCCCATTTCGATGGTCCGTCATGCGTTATGCGTTGGTCTGGTCTGCATGGCCTTGAGGCTGCATTCACAGAAGAACGAAGGGCCGATGGCAACCGAAGGCTGTGCGGAGTGCATTTCGTAGGGGCGAAGCGATCGCCACGGGATCGAGGCAGGGGACGCGAAGCGGCGATCGCTTCGCCCGCCCCGCGCCCGGCCCGATATGCATCTCGCGCGCAGAAGTACCATGCCGACGACGGTTCTTCATGCGTGGGTGTGGTCTGCATGGCTGTGGTCGGGACCAACCCACCCCCCGGCCCCCTTCGTTCGCCTTCGCTTCTTCGTTCTTCTGTTTTCCTCGACCCCGCGCACGGCCGTACGCCTGGGTTGGGAACAGAAGAACGAAGGGCCGAAGGCTGTGCGGAGCCCATTTCGATGGTCCGTCATGCGTCATCCGTCATGCGTTGGACTGGTCTGCATGGCCTTGAGGCTGCATTCACAGAAGAACGAAGGGCCGAAGGCTGTGCGGAGTCCATTTCGTAGGGGCGAAGCGATCGCCACGGGATCGAGGCAGGGGACGCGAAGCGGCGATCGCTTCGCCCGCCCCGCGCCCGGGTACGCGTTTGCCTTGGACGAAAATGTACGAACGTTGGACAACGGTTCGCGACGCGTCATGCGTGGGTGTGGTCTGCATGGCTGTGGTCGGGACCAACCCACCCCCCGGCCCCCTTCGTTCGCCTTCGTCCCTTCGTTCTTCTGTGAAGGCGCCCGCAGACCGCAGACTTCGGCCATGCAGGCCCGAAAAAAAGATCAGGCGCACCCACCGGTGCGCCTGATCCCGTGCAAGCACTCTCGCTCAGAGCGTGTTCCCGTCGTTCTAGAGGAGAATCGCCAAAATGGCCACAGCGAAGATCGCCGCCAGCGCAAGGCCGGCCACGACGATCGGGTTGCCGAAGCGGAAGCTGGTGGTCTCGATGCTGATCGGATCGCGCGAACCAACCACCGGGTACTTGCCAATCATCATTTCATTTGTCTTGGTTGTCATTTCATTTCTCCTGGCCAAGTTCGGCGCGTTCGACCCGTTCCGGATTTCCTCTCCCCGCATTCCGTCTGGCAACACACATATCCTAGCAAGAAACTGGCACCCCCACAAGAGCCATTTCCGCCCATAACAATGGTGCCACTCTGCTAGAATGCGGTGATGGCCAAACACGCCCCGGACCTCGCGCTCCTGGCGGCACCGCTCGACCCGGACGCGTCAACCCCGCTGTATCGCCAGCTGTATGACGCCATCCGAAAAGCCATCCTCATCGGCCGCTTTGCGCCGGGCGCGCGCCTGCCCTCGACCCGTGCGCTGGCCGACGAGCTCTCACTCTCGCGCAACACCGTCGCCCTGGCCTTCGATCAGCTATTCGCCGAGGGGTACCTCGAAGGGCGCATCGGCAGCGGCACCTATGTATCGCGCGCCCTGCCCGACGAGCTGCTGCACGCTGAACCGGCCACGCATGCCGGTCCAACGAACGAACCCGCCATCCTTCCTTCTGCCCCGGCGACCCCATCACGTGCCCTGTCGCAGCGCGGGCGCGAGACGAGCGAGCTGCGCGTGTATTCGCCCTACGATCTGTCACATGGCATCCGACCCTTCGTCACGGGCGTGCCTGCGGTGGATGCCTTCCCGATGGAGACCTGGACGCGGGTGGCCGGGAAGGCCTGGCACAAACTGACCGCCCACGACCTCTCGTATGGCGATCCGGCTGGCTTCTGGCCGTTGCGCAAGGCGATTGCCGAGCGGCTGCGCGAGGCCCGCGCAGTGCGCTGCGATCCGGAGCAGGTCATCGTCGTCGGCGGCACCCAACAGGCCATCGACGTCATCGCGCACACGCTGATCAACCCCGGCGACACCGTCTGCATCGAGGATCCCGTGTATCTCGGCGCATCGGCCGGCCTGACCAAGGCCGGCGCGCGCCTCGCACCGATCCCCATCGACAGTGAGGGCCTGCGGGTTGCCGATGCGCGCGTGCTCGACACACTCCCTCGTCTCGTCTTCGTAGCGCCGTCGTATCAGTACCCCACCGGCGTGACGATGAGCCTGGCCCGCCGCCTTGCCCTGCTCGACTGGGCGCGCCGCACGGGGGTGTGGGTGATCGAGGACGACTACGACTGCGAGTTTCGCTACTCCGGCCGACCGCTGGCCTCGCTGCAAAGCCTCGACGAGGACCGCCGCGTGATCTACGTCGGAACGTTCAGCAAGTCGCTGCTACCCGCCCTGCGCCTGGGCTTCGTCGTCGCCCCACCCGACCTGGTGGATGCCTTCCGCAGCGCCCGCGCGGTTTCGGACCGCCACGTGAACACGCTCGAACAGGCCGCGCTGGCGGACTTCATCCAGGAAGGACATTTCGACCAGCACCTGCGCCGCATGCGGACACTGTATCTCGAGCGTCAGGAAGCGCTGCTGGATATCGCGCAGCACCTTTGGGCGGGGTTGATCGAGATGCAGCCGGGGCACGCCGGCCTGCATGTCGTCGGGCGTCTCGAGCCGGGCTGCGACGCGCAACACATCGCGCGGCAGGCTGCCGCGCAGGGCGTGACCGTGATCCCACTCTCGGCCTTTGCCTCGCGGCCACTCTCCCGCGACGGGCTGGCGCTCGGATACGCCGCCTACACGCCGCGCGACCTGCGCAAGGCCGCTGCGCGCCTGACGCCAATCCTGGAGCGCGCGCACCTTGCCACGGACTAGCCCAGCAGCGCGCTGAACAGCCACAGCGCCACCATGCCAAGGCCGATCGTCCACAGCGCATTGCGCGTCTTCCAGGCGACGAGCGTCGCAACCAGCGCGGCCAGCAGGCGCGGGTTGCCGGGCCCGAGGGCCAGCGCGCCATCACGATAGGCCACTTCGGGCACGATGATGGCCGTCAGGGCGGCCATCGGCACAAAACGCAAAACGCGCAAAAGCCAGATGGGGAGCTCCATCCGGCTGGCGAGCGCAATCACACTCAGGCGGATGAGATAGGTGGCCAGACCGGCCAAGAGAGCAATCGTCCACAGCGACGTCATCGGGCTGCCTCCCCGTGGCGGGCGAGCACGCGCTCGGTCAGCGTGCCGGCAGCGATGCCGGCCACCGCCGCCACGATCAGCCCGAGCTTGAAGGGCAGACCCACCGCCAGCATCGCGAGCAGCCCACCGACGGCCGCGGCAACGACGCTGGGGCGATCCCGCAGCGCCGGGACAACGATAGCGATGAAGGTCAACGGTAAGGCAAAGTCGAGCTGCCACCCGGCCGGGATCAGCGCCGAGACGAACAGCCCCAGCGCCGTCGTGGCCTGCCACACCACCCACAGCGTGATCCCGGTGCCGGCGAAGTAGAACGGCCGCGCATCTGGCCCGCTCGGGGCGGGCTCGCGATATGCCTTGATCGCCACCGCGTAGGCCTCATCGGTCAGCAGGTAGGCTAGAAAGAGGCGCGCCGACCAACGTAAATCCTTGAGGTGCGGGGCAAGCGATGCCGAGTAGAGCGCGTGTCGCAGGTTGATCACCGCGACGGAAGCGAGGATGATGAAGCCGGGGGCACCCGCCTTGACGAGCTGGGCAAGGAGGAACTGCGCAGATCCGGCGAAGATGACGCTCGAGATGGCCTGCCCAAGCTCGGGGCTGAGCCCGGCATCGCGCGCCAACGCGCCATAGATCATCCCAAACGGTGCGGTGCCAATCAGGATCGGCAGGATGTCGCGGACACCCAGCAGAAAGGCGCGCCCGCGGGGCATCGAACCGATGGGGGTTGTGGCCATGGGAGAGGGGTCGTCGCGCGATCCCGTCTCGGGGGCCGCAGGGGACGCGATCGCCTACTGGATGCCCCGGTTCTTGTACTTCGCCACCAACGCCGCCGGGTCCTCGGCGGCCTCGGGCGTCACTTCGACGCCGGGCTCGGTCGCGGGCTGAGCCTTGCGAAATTCGGCCACGACGTGCGTCACGGCCGTTGTGCCCATCATCACCCACCAGATTGGCCCATACACCACAAACATCGGCGGCACGATCAGGATCGAAATGACAAGCACGATGACGGTCAGAACCAGCAGGATCAACGTCATCAGCGGATGCGCGCCAAGGGTGAGAAATGCATTGCGCAGCGCCGTACGCCAGCGCTTCTGTTCCTGCTCGATGAAATACGGGATCACGTAGAGCTGCAACGCAAGCCACAGCACGCCCACCGCCAGCCACGCACCCGCCGCCCAGGTCGACCAACCGGCATCGGGGAACTGGTTGGCATAGAACACGCCATTGAAGAGGGCCAGCCCGAAAATCGCCGCCGAGACGGCCGAGTACGCCCACACCTTGCCAAACCACGGACGAAAGGCCTCCCAGAAGTGATCCCAGCGGATGGCAAAGCCATTGGCCACCCGCTGCGCCACGACGTGCAAGGCGTACCAGGCCGGCGGCCCCGGCAGGGCCAGCGGGACCGCGAGCACGAGCAACACGAGCGGCAACTGGAACTGGAGGACCGCCCACACCAGCAGGGGCGCAAGGGCCAGGGCGAGGAACGTGACAAAGCTCATCGCACCGAGGGGGAGCATTTCCTCCCAGATGTTTCGGATGCCCTTGAAGAAGATGCGAAATCCAAGCATTACGGTTTTCCTGTGGCGGGGGTGGACGCCAGACCGATTGTAACCATGGGAACTACCGGCAAGTCGTCCACGGTGACCCGGGCGCGCGGATCACGGACGGGCCGATAGCCGCCGAGCAATGCAGACTGCGCCGGCGTCACACCGGCCGGCAGCAGCACATCGATGATGCGGGTATGGTTGAGGTCATCCGGCCCGCCGCCAAACCGCCACGGGCCGGCCACCAGATCAACATCGCGCACGTTCCACACGCCTTCGCTCGGGTAGACCTCCTGGCTGAGGACCACCAGCCCAATCGCCCACTCGGCCGGATTGCCCTCCGGAAGCGCCGCGAGTGGCACGCGCACGGTCACCCGCCCGCGCGGATCGACCACGACGCGCGGCCGAACCGGCCGCACGACCGGTGCGCCGTTGGCCCCCGGGAAATACAACGCTTGCTCCCAACCGTCGACCCGAACCGCGGCATCCCAGCCATAACCTGCCGGAAGCGCCGCATTGCGGCCGGGGAACAGCGCCCGCGCGCCCGTGCCCTTGCCCGGGTCGCGGTCGAGGTAGAGGTCGATCGTCTGCAGTGACAGGCCAATTGGCGAGCCCCACGGATTGCGGATGGCCGCCCCGAGCTCGATGGCGAAAACCAAATCGTTCGCATCGCGCTGAACGGTCACAGCGCGCAGGTCGAAACTGCCGGGCACGAACAAGGCATCCGTGGGATAGACATAGCTGCCCGGGCCACGATCGTCGCCGGCCGGATCCTCGATCCGGCCAAGCTGACGGGGCGTGCCGATGTCCGGCAGCGTGAGCGCGAGGACGGCCTGCTCGGGGAGGCGATTCACCTCCGAGGCCCCGCGCCGCAGCACAGCCATCGCAGCAAGCGCATCGTCGCTGGTGAAGCCCAGCGCGTCGAGCGGCACCGCCATCTCGATCACCCGCTCGCTCAACCCGACCCGCGCATTGGGAAGCGCGAGGGGCGTCCAGCCGCCCTCCCCGTTCGAGACGAAGGCGCCCAGCGCGCCATCGGCGGGCGTCCATTCCAGCAGGTGCGTGGCCGTGATACCCAACGGCAATTTGCGCTCACCGTCCCCGCCGATGCGGGTCATGAACGTCGACACGGGCGCGCCGCCGGGACCAGCCGGGCCGCGCTGCAGATACACGCCAAGGCGCGTCGGGACCCCATCGGCCTCACCCAGCGTCTCCCAGGGTTGCCGAAGCTCCAGGCGCACATACAGTGTCCGGCCTCCGACGCCAACGGACAACGCTTGAAACACATCTGCGGCCTGCGTCAGCGAAGCCAGCGCGGGCGTCACCCGCGCGGCCTGCGCCCAGGCCGCGCCATCCGGGTCACCTTCCAGCGTCGGCGTGATCGGCCCGCGCATGGCGCGCAGGTTGGCCGCCCGCGTTGGCGCCGCGAGCGGTGCATCGATGTAGTCCGGGGTTGGCACACCGAGCAGCGCGAAGACCTGCCCGAGGTGATCGCGCACACGCGCCTGCTGCTCGACGGCGGTCATGTCCGGGCGCACGCGATAGAGGCCGGCATCCGTTGCCGCCAGCAGCGCGTCCTGCGCTGCGCGGACGGTGTCGATGCCGGCGATGCGCCGCCCGGCGAGATAGTCCTCCAGGAAGGCGCGCGAGCGCAAGACCTCGCTGAACATCGCCGTGGCAGCCGGGAGCGCAGCCTCCGCAACAGGAGCCGCCACCGTGCG
Source organism: Thermoflexales bacterium (assembly GCA_019694215.1). GTDB lineage: Bacteria > Chloroflexota > Anaerolineae > J036 > Brachytrichaceae > Brachythrix. Next base: position 36,421 of record JAIBCK010000021.1, on the reverse strand, counting down.
GGTGAGCGGCGCAGTGGTCAGGCCCCCATCGCGCACGTCGATCAGGCGATAGCGCCCCTGCGCGCGCGCAGGCAGGCGAAAGAGCGTGTCGAGCAACGAGGCCTCGGCCTCCAGATCCCCCTCCGCGCCCAGCGTCACCGGCAGGGCAAGGCTGGCATCCGCCCCCAACCCGGCGGCCAGGGCCGCCAGCGCGGCATCGGTGGCGAACTCGGAGACGCGCCCGGTCGTGTTTGGCACGCTGAGCACGGCGCCGGCGACACCCGCGCGCAACCGACCTGACGCCTGCGCCGCGCTGAGATCAGCCTCGACCACAACGGCATCCGGCCTGCGCCCAAACCACGTTGAATACTCGGATGCAGCCGCGGTCAGCAGGCGGTCGGCGTCAGCGGGATACGGATAGGCGGCATCGCCACGCCACACCGCGGCCGTGGCCTCGACCAACGGCAACACTGCCAGGCTGACCTTGCCCGCCGTGCTCATTCGGCGCAAGGCCGCCGCGGTGCCAACCAGCGCCTGGCGCGTCTGCTCGAACAGCACTTGTTTGTCATCTTCCGTGAAGTTGCGTCCACGCGCGACCAGGCCGGCCAGGAGCGGGCTCTGCAACGCGCGCGGGCTGAACAGGCTCAGGTTGTAGAGCACCTGCAGGTCGCGCCAGTCCGCCATGGAGAGCGACGGGCCGGCCTCGCCGCGGCCCCCCGCCAGCGCCTGCTCGCGCAGCCGACGAAGCTCTGCCCAACGGGGAAAGACCCGCGCATCGCGCGCGATGCGTTCGAGGCTGCGCCCGTCGAAGAAGTGCTGGATGATGAAGCGCTTGTCGTCCGCCGTGAGCTCGGTGGCGGGACGCGCGCTCAACTCCCAGAACACATCGCGGGCTGGGGTGTCGCCGTCCAGCATTTCACGCAGTTGCCGCAGCAGGCTGGGTGAGAGCGAGAGCGTGAGCGGCAGGTCGGGATACGCGTCAATGGCCTGCAGCGCCGCACTCAGCGACCCCAGCGCCATCGCACGCGCATCGGCATCCATGATCAGGCCGGTCGCCGGGTCGCGATGCTCGACGCCAACGGGGGCGGTCAACACCAGCAGGAAGGACGCGGCGGGCCGGGGCGTAGGGCTGGCGGTCGGAAGCGCGGTAGGCGCAATCGGTTCAACCGGCGTTGGCGTCGGCGGCGGCAGATCAGGGGTCGGGGTCGCGCAAGCCGAGAGAAGCAGGACGGCCAGCGCGGCCACCCAGGCGGGGCGACTCACAGCGCACCGATTCTACCGGCGACCCTGCGTGGCAAACCAGGCCAGCGTATCGCGCACCATGTCCTCGACCGGGCGCGCGCGATGGCCCAGGACGCGCGCGGCCTTTTCAGAATTCAGCGCCTGCCAGAATCGAAACATGCGGATGTTTTCCGGCAGTGAGACAAATGGCAGCGCGTCCGCAAGCCCGATGGCCCCACCCACCAGCCCGCGTGAAACGCGCAGCGTCGGTGGCTTGCGCCCCGCGATGCGACACGCCAGGCCGATCAAATCGGCCACCGAGATGGCGTGACCACCCAGGATGTAGCGCTCACCAGGCACACCGCGCTCGATCGCTGCGAGGTGACTGGCGGCCACGTCGCGGCCGTCCACGACATCGAGTGTCGCGTCAAAGACCACGGGGAAGTGGCCGCGCGCGGCCTCCAACAGCACCAGCCCCGTCGTCGGCTTGATATCCCCGGGGCCAAAGACCGCCGTCGGCAAAAGCGCGACCGTCGGGAGGACGCGCTCATCGAGCACGATGCGCTCCATGGCGAGCTTGGCCTCGTAATAGGCGCTGCGCGCGCTGCCCGGCTGGTAGAAGTCGCGCTCATCGGCCAGACGACCCGGACCCTGCCCGGCCGTCCAGGCCGCCGTTGTGGTCAGACTGCTGGTGTAGATAAATCGTTCGACACCGGCGGTGCGGGCGGCGGTCAGGACACGCCGGATTTCCGCCTCGGCACGCGCGACCTCGGCCGACACCTTCCTGAAGTTCTGCGGATACGAAGCGGCGGCATGAATCACCACCCCACACCCGCGCATGGCGTCAACCAGGCTAGCTTCGTCCTCCAGGTCCGCGCGCACCCAGTGCACCGGAACATCGCCAATTGCGCCCACTGCGTCCGCGCGTCGCCGCCCGGCGCGGGTGTCATGCCCGGCTTCTGCAGCCGCGCGCGCGATCTGCCCGCCGATGAAACCGGTCGCCCCGAGAACGAGGATGGGCTTCATCCGTCAGCCAATTCTCCCGCGCAGAAACACCAGCGCGGCGATCACGGCGACGAAGATGAGCACCGTCAGCCAGTTCCCGGCGATTGTGTTGGTGTCCATCAGGCTGCCGTTGTCCAGCTCGGGCTCATGGCGCGGCTTGCGCGGGTTGACCACGCCGAACGCGTGCTGGGAGACCTCGTAGCGCGGGCAGAAGAACCAGCCCAGCGCGGCGCCGCCAAGTAGGCCACCCAGATGGCCCCAGTTGTCAACGCCGGAACCCGGAGACAAGCCGTAGGCGACGTTGATCGCGACAATCATGAGGATGCGGATCATGTACTGGCGGGCAACGTCGCGCATCTCGTTGCGATGGCGGAAGAAATAGACGAACAGCGCACCCGTCATGCCGGCCAGAGCCGTCGATGCCCCGGCGCTCAGGCCATGCGTGAGGAAATAGCTCAGCGTGGCGCCGGAAATCCCGGACAGCAGGTAGAGCATGATGAAGCGCGGCTTGCCAAACAGCGACTCCGTCAGCGGGCCGATGTTGTACAGCGAGAGCGCGTTCAGCAGAAAGTGCATCACGCCGATGTGGATGAAGTTGGCGGTGACCAACCGGAACACCTCGCCGTTTGCCACCAAAGGCGCATAGTTCGCCCCAAAACGGACCAGCGTCGATGCCCGCAGGGTGCCCCCGCTCGCCTCCATCAGGATGAAGATCAGCAGGTTGATGGCGAGCAGGACATACGTCCACAGGGGCGTATCGGTCGGTATGCGTCGCACGGTCCCTCCTACAGACGGATGGGTTGACGCCCGACCCTGCAGCGCTCCGCTCGCATGATGCCCTCGATGTCGTCCGCGGCATCGTTCATCTGATAGGCGCGGTTGACGACGACGTAGTCGAACTCGGGGATGCGGCGCATTTCATCGCGCGCCGTCTCGATGCGACGGCGCAGGCCCTCGGGCGTCTCTGTCTTGCGCTCGGTCAGCCGGCGGATCAGCTCTTCCTCGGACTCCGGCATCAGGAAGATGGTCACGGCATCGGGGACGATGCGCTTGATCTTCTGGGCGCCCTGCACATCGATGCGCATGACGACGTTCTTGCCGGTGGCCAGCGCCTCGCGCACCTGTGCCTTGGGGATACCCTTGTATTCGCCATAGACCAGGCTGTGTTCCAGCAGCTCGTCGGCCTCGATCAGCGCATCAAATTCCTCGCGGGTGACGAAGAAATAGTCCTTGCCATCCACCTCGCCCGGGCGCTGGGCGCGGCTGGTCATGGTCACGACAAACCAGAACTCGCAGCCGACATCCTTGAGGCGCTGCAGCAGCGTGTCCTTGCCAACGCCGGAGGGGCCGGAAACGACCACCAACAGGGGACGACTCTGGACGTTGTACGGATCGCCGGCGTCGATGTTCGGGAGGGCGGTCTGTGGTGTCATGGGCGACGGAGATTCTACAGTAGAATGAATTTTCGATGCCCATTCATGAGTATCGCTGCCCCACGTGCAAGCGCCGCGTCTCTGTGTTTTTCCGCTCACTTTCAGCGGTCGATCATGCGGCGGCGGCATGCCCGCACTGTGGCCGCACCGGACTGACGCGGCTTGTCTCACGTGTGCGGGTCATGCGCGGAAGCGCGCCCGCCGACCCGTCTGCGGACCCCGCACTGGATGACATCGAGCGCGAGATGTCCACGCTGAACGAGGATGATCCGCGTTCGCTCGGGCGCTTCATGCGCAAGGTGGCCAGCCAGGCCCGCGACGATGGCGCTGAAGCCTTTGGGCCCGAGTTTGATGAGGTCGTCAACCGTCTCGAGCGGGGCGAGACGCCGGAGGACATCGAGGCCCATATGGGCGATGCCTTTGGCGGTGAGGCTACCGATGGCATGGACGACTATTTGGATGCGCCGCCGCCCCCACCCCCACCCCCGCCGCCCGAGCCGAAATCCAAGCCCAAGCGCCGCCGAAAGAAAACGCCGTAGGACCGCATCGCACCCGCCCCGAATCACACCCGGCCACCGTCGTAGGGGCGCATGGCATGCGCCCCGATCTCCCGATACCCCGCCCTCCGACCGCATCGCACCCGCCGCGAATCACACCCGGCCGAAATCGTAGGGGCGCATCGCATGCGCCCCGATCTCCCACGACCCCGCCCTCCGGACCGCATCGCACCCGCCGAAAATCACACCCGGCCACGCGCCCCAAAAAGAAACGGGGGCGCATGGCATGCGCCCCCGAATCAACCGCAACGTGCGTCGCGCGATCAACAAATCCCGACGAATTCGTCGAGATCGATCATCCATTCCGCGGCGTTCAAGACCTGCGGCAGCGGGAAGCTGTTGAACGGCGACGACACCCCGTAAACGTAAGCACCCGTCATCTTCAACAGCAGACGATCCCCCACCTTCATCTCGACGGGCGAACGCATCTCGAACAGCTTGTCGATCGAGTCGCACGTCGGGCCGGCCAGGCGATACGTCCGCATCGAGGCCGGGCGTGACTCGCGGATGATCGGCCGCGCCGCGGGGCGGATGCCGTCCGGGATCTCATACAGGCCGCTGAAGTAGCCGCCATCGAGATACAGCCAGGTCTGGCCATCCGGGCGCGCGGCGATGCCCGTCACCTCGAGCACCATGTCCCCGGCCGTTGCGCTCACCCCGCGCCCCGGCTCGAGCATGATGCGGCGCGCGCCAGGCGTCAACGTCTCCAGCAGCGGCGACACGACATTGGCAATGGCTGAGGGCGGCGGGACCGGGCCAACATACGGCGCGGCAAAACCGCCTCCCAGATCCAGCAAGTCAAGCGCTAGCCCGGCCTCGCGCGCGGCCAGCCAGGCCGGCGAGATCGTGCGCAGCGCGTCCGCCCAGGTCTCGGGCCGGATGCACTGCGAGCCGACGTGGAAGGCCATCCCGACAGGCTTCAACCCGCGCCCGCGCGCAAGCTTGAGCAGGTCCACGGCCCGGTGCGGCTCGACGCCGAACTTGTGCGTGAGTGGCCACATCGCGCCGGCATGCGGCACGGTCATGCGACAGTACACCTCGATGGGATGGCGCTCGGCGTGCACGGCCAGCTTCTCGATTTCGGCCTCGGAGTCAAACGAAAAGCAGCGCACACCATGATCGATCGCGACCTGAATGTGCGAGGCCTGCTTGACCGGGTTGCTGTACAGGATGCGCTCGCCGCGCACACCGCACGCGGCCAACGCCGTGATCTCACCCGCGGAGGCCACTTCGAACCAGGCGTGTTCGAGCTTGGAGATCGCCTCCAGGATGGACATGTGTGCGTTTGACTTGACCGTATAGCACACATGCGCATAGGGAAACGCGCGCTGGATGGATTCGTAGTTGGCCACGGCCCGCTGCGGTGACAAAATCAGCGACGGCGTGGGCACCTGCCACAGGGCATGCGACTGCGGGGTGGCCTGAAAGACGCTCTGGGTCGTCCGGATCGGACGACGCGCCGGGCTCCCGGCGGTTGGGGTGGATGTTGGGGACGAAGCGACCGTAACAGAAGCGCGAGACGCGCGTGCGCGACGAACGATTTCTTCCATTGACTAGATGACTATTTTCCTCCGGACCCGGGTTCGTGGCTCGCTGAATCGCTGAGCGTTGACCCGAAAGCGGCGCGACTATATCATCGGTTGCGTCAGTATCACATTAAAACGACGGCGTTTTCGGGGAAAGATGGGGCGCGGATAATAGAGACATGAACGCCCCCGAACCTCGTTCCTACTGGCATCTCACGTTCCCCATCACCCTTGAAACACAGCCGCTCCCCGAGTCCGCGGACCTTGTCGTGGTTGGGGCCGGCGTGCTCGGCGTCAACGCCGCGTATGCAGGCGCACGGGCCGGCGCCCGGGTGGTGCTGATCGACCAGTTTGGTCCCGCCGAGGGGGCCACGGGGCGCAATGGTGGCTTCCTCACCGAGGGCACCGCCCTCGGCTATGCCCGCACCCTCGCACTGTTCGGCCACGAGACGGCGCGCGCCATGTGGCAGCTCACGGTGGATAACCGCGCCCTCGCGCGGCAAATCATCGGCGAAGAGGGTCTTGACTGTTGGTATCGCGAGACCGGCCACCTCGACTTCTCGCTCGACGCGCAGGATTGGGAGGCCGACCAGGCCAGCGTCGAAGCCCTGCGCAGGGACGGCTTCTATGCCGAGTCGCTGACGCCCGCGCAAACCCAGGCGCTGGTGGGGACACCGCTCAGCGCCGAGATCGTCGGCGCGCGCTACACGCCGCAATGCGGCCTGTTGCACTCCAGCCGGCTGGCTGGCGGATTGGCCGCCGCCGCTGTGCGTCGCGGTGCCGTGCTGGCCCGGGCGACCGTCACCGGCATCGAGGACGAGCGCGTCATCACCGACCAGGGCACGATCACAGCGCGCGGCATCGTGATCGCCGCCAACGCCTGGACGCACCGCCTGGCTCCCGTGACGCGCGAGCTGATTGTCCCCGTCCGCGGCGAGGCGCTCTCCTACGCACCCCACGAGCCGGTCTTCGGCCCCGGGATGGGCACAAGCGTCACCCCGACGGGCGAGTACTGGCAACAGACGTTGGACGGCAGCATCGTCATCGGCGGCTGCCGCGCCGTCGCCCCGAACCGCGACGTCAACGTGCTCAGCAATGTGGCAACGCCGGGCACCCAGGCGGCCATAGAGCAGGTGCTGCCGCGCCTCTTCCCCGCCCTGCGCGGGCTGAGCGTCCAGCACCGCTGGGCGGGGCCGATGGCCTTCACCCCCGACTACACACCCATCGCCGATCGCGCCCCCGGCGCGCGCAATGCCTGGTTCGCCGGCGGGTTCTGCGGGCTGGGCATGCCCTTCGGTTTCGCGTTTGGCAAGCGCCTCGCCGAGTCCGCACTGAGCGGCAGCCCATCGGCGGGCCTGCGCCCCTTCCGGTTGGGCCGCTTCGCCGAGCGCGCGATGCCTTAGCGGCGTACCCGCGCCGTCGCGCCCATGCGGGTGCGATACACATCGATGAGGCGGGCGTGATCGACCGTGGTCAGGCAATGCACCTTCGGCGTGGTGTAGAAGCTGCCGCGCCGGTCGACCAGCGTCGCGCCCTTGGCAAGGCCGTCCAACGGTACGTTGATGCTCCAATCCTGGCCGCCAAAAAGCGTCGGATCGATCAGGTGCAGCACGGCGCAGGCGTCATGGGTGTGGATTTCACCGTTGGGCAGTTTGTACCAGTCGCGGTGGAAATCCTGATAGTGCCCGACGATGCGCGGGATGAAACGCCCGAGCGGGTCCGACGATGCCGCCAGTGCGGCGAAATCGTCGTTGTCCATGGGGATGGACTCGGTGACATCCAGGCCGGCCATGACGATGGGCCAGCCCGCGCCAAAGACCAGCGAGGCTGCGTGTGGATCGTTGTGCACGTTGGCCTCGGCCAGCGGTGAGACGTTGCCCGGGGCCATGGCGCTGCCGCCCATCATCACGACGGCCTTGACCGCCTGCGCAATGCGCGGCTCGAGCTGCAGGGCCAGCGCCAGATTGGTCAGCGGGCCAATCGGGACCAGGGTGATCTCGCCCGGCCGCGCCATGACGGTCTCGACAATGAAGCGCGCGGCCGGCGCGTCGACGGCGCGCAGCTCCGGCTTCAGCACGTCCGTCCAGCCGATGTTGCCCATCGCGTCGGCGCCATGCACCCACTCGCCGGTCTCGCCCAGCGGCAGCACCAGCGGCCGCCACGCGCCCCGGGCCACCGGGATGTCGTCGCGCCCCGCAACGTGAAGGAGGTTCAACGCGTTGCGCGTCGTGGCGTCCACGGTGCTATTGCCAAAAACCGTCGTCAGGCCGAGCAACTCGATTTCGGACGATCGCAGGGCCAGGAAAATGGCCATGGCGTCATCGACACCGGGGTCGGTGTCGATCAGGATGTGATGGGTCATGTGATTTCCATGGGGTCAGGGCATGGAAAGCCCGTCGAACATGGTCTTGACATCGGCGCCGTGAAAGCGCGCGGTCTGCCCGGTGGGAGGAAGCGGCTCGTCGTAGAAAAAGGCAGGCAGCTCGTCGTCGGCGCTGGTGAACCCGGCCCGGCGATTGAACTCGTGCTCCATTGCCAGCGTCTCGCGCCCGATCTTGTGGAAGTCTTCCTTGGTCAGGGACGTTCCGCACGACGCGTTGACCGCGTTCATGATGAACTCCATGTTTGCCGTGGTCACGGTGCGGCCAAAGATGCACAGCCCAAGCGAGTCGCTCGTCGCAGTCTTGATCTGATCCTCGCGGCTGAGCGGAAGCAGCTCCTCGATCGGCATGGCGCGGGACTTGAGGCGCGGCAGGTTGCCGACGGTGTGGTCAGCGCCCTGCGCCGTTGCCATCATCGACAGGCCGGTCACCTCGACCACGCGCGGGTCATAGGCGCTGATGGCCTGCTTCTTGATGACGGGCACGCGCTTGATGCCGTACCGCTCGCCCACCCGGGCGGTGCCTTCTGCCCACAATCGTCCGTTGGGCGTTCCCGCCCCAAGCTCGGCCAGCACGCGGGTCATGAAGTCGACGTCGCCAAAGGCGCCAAGCCCCGCCTCCATCAGCACGCCGATCATGGCGCCCAGCTCGATCGAGTCCACGCCGAGGTCGTTGGCGAGGTAATTCAGCGCGGCCAGATGATCAGGGTGCGACAGCCCGCAGTTCGTCCCGAGCAGGCCCAGTGTCTCGTATTCGATCGGCGAGGCCACCTCCTTGCCCTCGGCGTTGAAGTAGACGTTGCTGCACTGGATGACACAGCCGGGCATGCAGGCGTGCGTTTGATCGCCGCCGCGCGAGGTGTTGAGCGGGCCGATGAAATCGCCGCCCATCTGGAAAACCTGGCCCTTGGCGGCGTCGGTCTGCTGACCGCTGCGGAAGTTGTTGTTCGGCATGCCGCCGATGTAATTCTGAAAGTCGGCCATGCCCATCGTGCCGACGGCCCGGTAGAACTTGAGCACGACGTCGTCGACGTTGAGCTTCTGCGCGTAGTCCTTCGCCGCGTCGCGCACGCCCTTGGCATCGTGGAACTGCGGCACTTTGTCGAGATCGGCGACGATGGCCTTGACCTTCTTGGCGCCCATCACCGCACCCACCCCGCCGCGCGCGGCCATGCGCGAGGGGCGACCATCGATATCGCTGATGCCGATCCCGGCCAGCAGCCCCTGATACTCGCCCACGGGCCCGCACAGGGCCAGCGCCACCTTGCGGCCATATTTGGCGAACAACGCCTCCGCAGCGGCGAAGTTGCCCTTGCCGAGATACGGCGTCGCATCGTCAAAGTCGATCCCGCCATCCTTGCGCAGGTGGATGACCACCCAGTCCTTCGACGCGCCATGCAGGGTGAGCGTCGCGATGCCGAGCTGCCCCATGCCATAGCCAAACGTGCCGCCCGCATTGGCCTCCTTGATCCCACCGGTCAGCGGGCTGCGGCAGCCGACGCTGGTCCGGTTAGCATTTGAGAACGTTGTGCCGGCAAATGGCCCGGCCGAGAACAGCAGCGGATTGGCAGGGCCGAGCGGGTCGGCAGTCGCGGCCCCGAGGTCGAGCAGCGTCTTGGCGATCAGCCAGCGGCCAGCGCGTGCGGCATCGAGACCCTCGACGGTGCGGGTCTGGATCGAGTGGTTGTCGAGATGGAGATCGAGGACCTTTCGCATGGTGAACTCAGTCGTCTTGTCGTCTCAGGAACGCTCGGCGCGATAGGGCGCGAGCAGGTGGATGTCGCCGATGTATTCGGGTCGGCCGGGATGATCGAGCATCTGCCGGATGGCCTGGGCCTCACCGGTGTGATAAAAGTAGTGATAGATCACGCGCTGGATCATGCTCCCCACGTTGTGCGAGAACGGCTTGCCCTTGCGCAAGGGCACTTCGAGCAGCCGCTCCGACGTGAGGGAATCCAGGAAGGGGTCACACGCGGCGGTCACGCGCCGCCAGGCGTCGAGCGCGTCCGCGAGCGGGGGCTGGCTGGCCGGCCGACCGTAGCCCGCCCACTCATCCACCTCCGGTGCTGCCGGCGGGTTGTTCATTATCCGCAGCCAGTAGGCCTGCTCATGGTAGGCGAGGTGGGCGATGATCCAACTCATGCAGTTCATCGGCCCGAGCCGGCGGGTGGCGTCCTCCGCCGAGACCCCCTCGAAGCCTCGCATGAACTCGGCGCGCGCAAAGCGAAGTTGATCGACCAGAAGATGCGTCACGGGTGCCTCCTTGGGGATGACCACAAATCTTGCCCTGTCTTATTGTAGTGGGGCGAGTGCGCGCGCGATCGCGGCTGCCACGCGCGCATTGTTGGCCAGGAGCGCCGTGTTGGCGCGCACGCTGGCACCCTCTGTCAAGGCGGCGATGCGCCCAAGCAGGAAGGGCGTGCTGGCTGCGCCATGCACGCCGGCGGCATCGGCCTCGGCCTGGGCGCGTTGGATGGCCGCCTCGGCAGCATCCACGGAAAGCTCGTCCTCGGCAGGGACGGGCACGCACACCAGCTCGCCACCCGGCAGGCCGAGCGCGCGGCGCGCGCGCACGATCTCCGCAACCTGCTCGGGTGTGTCGGCGCGCGCATCGGCCCGCAGGCCGCTGCGACGCGAGTAAAACGCTGGAATCTCATCCGTACCATACCCGATCACCGGGACGCCCAGCGTTTCGAGGTGCTCGAAGGTGAGCGGCAGATCGAGCAGCGCCTTGGCCCCGGCGCACACGACCGTGACGGGCGTGCGGCTGAGTTCGGTCAGGTCGGCGCTGACGTCGAAGGGATGGCCCCGGTGGACGCCGCCGATGCCGCCGGTGGCAAAGACGCCAATCCCGGCCCGCGCGGCCAGGAACATCGTCGCGGCCACCGTCGTTGCGCCGATGCCGCGCTGCGCCACCACAATGCCGATGTCGCGCACGCTGCACTTGCGCGCGCCCTTGACCTGGCTCAACATGAGCAGCTCGGCCTCACTCAGGCCCACCTTCACCGCGCCATCGATGATGGCAATCGTCGCGGGCTCCGCGCCGCCTTCGCGGACGTGGCGCTCCATTGCCTGGGCGGTGTGCAGGTTGGCAGGATACGCCAGGCCGTGGGTGATGACGGTCGATTCGAGCGCAACAACGGGTCGCGCGGGAGTGGAACTCTGGGCATTCATGGCTGATTGATCTGATGGTAGCAGGACTTGCCTGCTCCTCAAGTCGCGTATGATGCACGCGCATGTTGAATCGCGCGGGCACCCTCACCCCAGGCGAGCGCGGGGTCACCTTGAGCTGGGAGGACGGCCCGCGGCTGGCCCGCATCGGCGCGCAAGCCCGCTACCACACACCCCATGCGGCCAGCGTGCAGACGCTGCGCATTTCGGTGACCGACCCGCGCACCGTTCGCGACAGCACCCTCGAAGCGCGCTGGGTGTGGCGGGCCGAAGACGCCGGGTGGCGCGTTCACCTCGAGGTGCATAACGTCGGAGATGCACCCATTTTTCTGGATGCGCTCGAACCGCTGCGCATCGACAGCGCCTTTGGCGGCGCGCTCAACCTCGGCGCGCCAAGCGGTCTGTGGCGCTGCGCGCGCGGCGACGGTGCCTGGGAGTGCTGGTCCGACAACGCCGCTGCGACGGGTGGCTTTTCGCGCAGTGGCCGGATGCTGCTGCAACCGGCGGTGTCCAACCGCAGCCATCCACCCGCTCTCCTGTTCGTCACACACACATCCGGGGGCGTCGGCGCACCCGAGTCCTCCAGCTGCGACTTTCGCGTCGACCTGAGCGGCGAGCGCTTCGAGCGCTTCACCGCCCTGACCCGGGTTGACGGCCTGCCCCTTGCGCCGGGCGAGGCGGCCTGCTCGCCATCGGTCTGTCTGGTCGTTGGCGATGATGCCGCTGAACTGCTGAACCTGCGATGAAGAACACCGCCCCACCCGTCGCGTCCGCCCTGAAAGCCAAGGCCGCCCGCATCCACAAACGCCTCCTTGCCGAATATGGCACGCCGGTCTGGACGCAGCAGGACGGCGTGAGCGAGCTGGTCGCCACGATCCTGTCGCAGAACACGAACGATGGCAACCGCGATCTGGCCTACGCGCGCCTGCGCGCCCGCTTCCCGAGCTGGGAGGCCGTGCGCGATGCCTCGACCGAGGCCGTCATCGAGGCGATCCGGCCGGCCGGGCTCGCGAATCAGAAAGGCCCGCGCATCCAGGCCGCGCTGGCGCGCATCACCGAGGCGCGGGGATCGCTCACGCTCGACTTTCTGGCTGACATGCCGTTGGACGAGGCGCGTGCGTGGCTGACCGCGATCAATGGCATCGGCCCGAAGACCGCTGCCATCGTGCTGCTGTTTTGCTATGGCCATCGCGCCTTCCCGGTCGACACGCACGTGCATCGGGTCACCGGCCGGCTTGGGCTGCGGCCCGAGAAAGCAAGCGCGGACGAGACGCACGGCCTCATGGAGGCGCTCTGCCCCGACGGCGCTGAGGGACCCTTTCACATCAACCTGATCCGGCACGGCCGGCAGATCTGCCATGCCCGCAACCCACGCTGCGAGGCCTGCTGTCTGCGCCGGGAATGCCTCGCCGTCGCCCCGGGCGTGCGCTGAGCCGCGATGGCGTCGCACGGGCCGGCCGTCTACAATCCAGCCCGTGACAGATTCCACCCTTGACGACCTCGTTGCCCGGTTGCGCGCGCTGAATGCGGATGAGCGTGCGCTGGCCGGCCACTTCATCGACTTTCTCGCGTGGCAGCGCCGCCAGCGCAGCGATGGCGGCATCGCCGACCCCGGCCTGTGGCGCGAGGACCTGCTCGACCTGTTCTCGCCTCAATCCGTTTCGGCCAGCACCGGTGATGCGGCCGGGCTCGAGGCCCACCTCGGGATGGCCATTGCCGACGGCGTCGAGCGCGCCGCGCTATTTGCCCACCCTCCCGTGCGCGGTGAATGCGTGATCGCGCTGCGCGTCGCCATCCCAGCCGGGCTACGAGATCCGCGCCTGCGGGTCGGTTTCGGCCTGCGCGATGGAGCCGGGATCGCCGACGACAACCTGGTGGCCTTTCGCATCCGCGTCAATGGCTATCGCGTCTGGTCGGCCCACACCAACGCCCGACGTTGGGAGGACATCGATCTTGCGCTGCCCGTGGAAGCGGGTAATATGGCCGCCATCGAGTTGCGCACCGAGGCACTCGGCAATCACCGTTACACCTGGGCGGCCTGGGCACAGCCTCGTGTGCTCGGCACCCATCAAGTCTGAACCGCGCCCAGAAGGGCTCAGGAGCAACGCCATGACCCTCTCTCAGCCAACCAGTGCGCTGGACCTTCAGAGCAAGACCAGCTCCCTGCGCGACCGCATGCAGAAGGCCCAGAAGGCGGCCCTGCTCGGCCCCGTCCGCGACAAGGCCGGCGAGCTCGACGCGGCCGCCAGTGGCATGCTCCGCCTCGCCCACGACCTGCGCGAACGCGGCTACGCCTGGGAGCGCGATCTCGAAGCCCGCTGCATCGACCTGCGCGACCGCTGGGCGGGCATCCGTCCGGGCGTCTTCAGCGCCATGGAACGCGAGACCGAGGCACTGCGTTCGCGCGTGGCAGACGCCGAGTGGCGCTTCAACGGTGCCCTTGCGCAGGCCACGGACTACGAATCCGCACTGGGGCCGCTTTCCCAGGCCGACCAGGCCGTGGCCGGGCTCGAGAGCGCCGCGAATGCGGCCAATGACGCGATCGACAACATGTTCGACCCGCTGGGCGTCGAGGTGCGCAAGCTCAGCACAACGCTGAAAAGCCTACTTGAACAGCTCAAGCAGGCCGCCGGCTCATCGGTGGCGTGGCGCGCCGGCGAGTCGCTCGTGCGGGCGGTCAAGGCACGCTGGGATCGCGATGGCAAGGACGACCCGAAGGGCTGGCTGTATCTGAGCGACCAACGCTTGATCTTCGAACGCGACGAGGAAGTTGCGACCAAGAAGACGCTCTTTGTCGTGACCGAGAAGAAGCGCGTGCAGGAGATTCAGATCGACGAGCCCGTCGCGCGGATGACCGAGCTCGAAGCGAGCAAGCGCGGCCTGCTCAAGAACGAAGACCACCTCGATGCGCGCTTCGGAGCCGGCGCGCGCTTCCCCACCGTTCACTTTCACATCGACGGGCAGGACTGCAAGGAGTGGTCGTTGACGCTGCGCCGGCTGCAGGCCGGCGAGCTGGAAGCAACGCGAGCCGTGCCTATCTCGCAAGCGGACAGGGACCGATTGGCCAACGCACCGCGGCACTGCCCAACGTGTCACGCGCCGTTCGAGGACCCCATCTTGCGCGGACAGACAGCGATCAAGTGCGCATATTGCGGCACATCGACGCCGTTCTAGACCAGCGGATTGCGGCGCCTCGACGGGCCGCAGCGCCGCCGCTCGATGCGCCATAATGGACGACATGATCAAGATCGTCACAGATTCGACCTGCGACCTCACCCCGGAGTCCATCGAGAAATACGGCATTCACGTCGAGCCCATGCTGGTTGAGATCGATGGTGTGACCTATCGTGATGGCATCGAGATGACCCGTGACAAGTTCTTCGATGGTCTTCCCCGATTCCGCGACATCCCCAAGACGGCGGCCTGCTCGCCCGGCTCGCTGCTCGAGGCCTATCGCGCCGCGCACCGAGCCGGGGCGACCGGCATCCTGTCCGTCCACATTTCGGCGCGCTTGAGCGGTGTGTGCGCGGCGGCCAACATCGCGGCCGAGGATGCCCGGGCCGAGGGCATCGATGTGCGCGTGGTTGACTCGATGAGCCTGAGCATGGGGCTCGGGTATCTGCTCGAGCTGGCCGGCGAGATGCGTGAAAAAGGCGCCACGCTGGCGGAGATCGGCGATGCGCTGGACGCCAAGCGCCTTGAAATCCGCATGTATGCGTTGATCGACACGCTGACCTATCTGCGCAAGGGCGGCCGTGTCAGCAACCTGTCCGCCTTCGTTGGCGAATTGCTCAAGATCAAGCCACTCGTCCATGTCAAGGACGGGCTCATCACGACCATCGACAAGGCCCGCACCCGCAGCCAGGGCATCGACCGCATGTTCGAGGACGCGGTGCGCTTCGCGGCGGGACGCAAGGTGCTGTCAGCCTCGATCATGCACAGCACCGGCCCGATCGAACGCGACCTCCAGGACATGGCCTCCCGCATCCGCACGTTGTGGGGCATCGAGCCTGTTGCACCGCGCGTCGTCACGCCCATCATCGGCACCCATACCGGCCCCGCCGGGCTGGGTCTGGTCGTCATTCTCGCGTAGCGCCTTGCGCACGCCGTAGTTCCTTCCGGCCGTGACACACGGCCGGACACGCTTCAGCATGGCAAATCCCGCCACCGAAAAACTTCTCAAGATCCTGCGGCTGGAGTCGCAGATGGGCTGTCTGGACAAGGCCGTCACGCGCGGCCTCGCCTCCTTCGCGCAGGCCTGGCTGGCTGACGCCGGCCGTAGTGGCATCGAGCCGGCCTTCGCGGAGGAAGTCGCGGAAAGCATGCGCGCCTACGGCGGCCTGAGCGAGCCAGACGCGCGGCGGCCGGTGCTGGCGGCGCTGATCCAGCGCCTGCAGGGCGGCCCGTCTGCGGCACCTGCCAGCAACGTCCCGGTGCGCGAGCGTCCCGCCAGCGCACCGGGCGAAGACGTCGCCAACCCACGCCCCGTGGTTGGCGAACCGCCACCGCCTCGCGCCCAACCGGCCCCCACGCCGACGCGGGCGGCGGACGCCGCCGCCCGCCACCAGCGCCCGTCCGAGACCGGGCTGGGGCTTGACGCGCCCGTCAGCCGCATCAGCGGCGTGGGCGACGCAACGGGCGAACGCCTCGAAAAGTTGGGCGTGCGCACCATCCGCGACCTGCTGTATTTCTTCCCGGCCCGCTACGACGACTACAGCGCGCTCAAGACCATCAATCAGCTCGAATACGGCGAGCAGGTGACCGTGCTCGGGCGCGTCTTTGCTGTACGTAAGACGCCCACCCGCGGCAGCATGCGCATCGTGCGGGTGACGATTGAGGACGCCTCGGGGATGATCGAGTGCGTCTTCTTCACCACCGAACGCTTCGTCGACCGCATGGTGCGCAACTTCGAGGTCGGACGCGAGGTGGTGATCTCGGGCAAGGTGAGCGAGTATCTTGGCCGGCTGGTCTTTCAGAACCCGGCCTACGAGCCCGCTGAACGAGACTGGATCACCGGCGGCAACGTCGTGCCGGTGTATCACCTGACGGAGGGACTACAGCCGCTGCTACTGCGCCGGATCATGCGACGCATGGCCGAGTACTGGCCGACGCGCGTGCCGGACCCACTTCCGGACGGCGTGCGACGCGCGGTGGGCGTGATGTCGCTGGGGGATGCGTTGCGCGAGATCCACTGGCCGCGCGACCTGCGCGCCGCGGAGAACGCCCGCCGTCGCCTGGCCTTCGATGAGCTCTTCACCATGCAGGTCGCGATTCAGCGCCAGCGCGCGCTGTGGCGGGCCACGCCGGCCACGCCGCTGCAAGTCGGTGAGCCCACCCTCGATCGGCTGATCGCCGCCCTGCCTTACACCCTCACCGGCGCGCAGCGCCGCGCCATCGGCGAGCTCTTTCAGGACCTGCGACGTCCTTTCGCCATGCACCGCTTGTTGCAGGGCGATGTCGGCAGCGGCAAGACTGCCGTCGCCGCAGTGTGCATGGCGCTGGCCACCAGCGTCGGCGCGCAGGCCGCGCTCATGGCCCCCACCGAAATCCTGGCCGAGCAGCACTACAACAACTTGCGGACGCTCTTTGCCCAGATGTCGGACAAACGCGCCGTCCCGCCCATCACCGTGCGGTTGCTCACCGGCAAGGCCAAGGCCTCCGAGAAGGAGGCGGTCTACGCACAACTGGCGGATGGCACCTGCCAGATCGTGATCGGCACGCACGCCCTGATTCAGGAGGGCGTGCGTTTCAACAACCTGGCCCTGATCGTCGTGGATGAACAGCACCGCTTTGGCGTCGAGCAGCGCAAGACGTTGCGCGAGAAGGGCACCACCAGCGCGGGGACGAACCCGCACACGCTGGTCATGACCGCAACGCCCATCCCGCGCACGCTGGCGCTGACGATGTATGGCGACCTCGATTATGCGGTCCTGGACGAGATGCCGCCGGGACGCAAACCGATCAGCACACACTGGTTCACGCCCGCCGAGCGCGAGCGCGCCTATGCCTTCATCCGTGCGCAGGTTGCGGAGGGACGTCAGGCGTTCATCATCTGCCCGCTGGTGGAGGAATCAGACAAGGTCGAAGCCAGGGCCGCCGTCGAGGAGCACGCCCGTCTGCAGGCCGAGATCTTCCCCGATCTGCGTCTGGCGCTGCTGCACGGGCGAATGAAGCCGTCCGAGAAAGAGGCCGTCATGGCGGGCTTCAGCGCGGGCGACAGCCACATCCTGGTGTCGACGTCGGTCGTCGAAGTCGGCATTGACGTGCCCAATGCCTCGGTGATGATGATCGAGGGCGCCAACCGCTTTGGCCTCAGCCAGCTACACCAGTTCCGTGGCCGCGTCGGGCGCGGCGCGCACGCTTCATACTGCCTGCTGCTCTCGGACGCCTCAAGCGATGTCAGCGATGAGCGCCTGCAGGCCATCGTCGATACGCAGGATGGGTTCAAGCTTGCCGAGCGCGACCTCGAGCTGCGCGGCATGGGCGAGTTCTTTGGCAAGCGTCAGAGCGGCGATCCCGAGTTCAAGCTCGTCCGACCCAATGACCGCGATCTGCTTTTGCGTGCGCGCGAGCAGGCCGAGCGCCTGAACGAACTCGATCCCGAGCTTGCCGCGCCGGAACACACCGCGCTGCGCGATCAGATCGCCACGTTCTGGGCCCGCCGGGTGACCGCAGGGGATGCTTCATAGCCGCGCTCCGCTACAATCGCCGGCCTATGTCGCGCGCGCTTTATCCCGGCACCTTTGATCCGATCCACAACGGGCACCTCGACATCGCTCAGCGCGCGCTGCGCCTGTTCGATGAAGTCGTCGTCGGCGTGTATGACCGGCCCAACAAGGCCCTGCTCTTTTCCGCCGAGGAGCGCCTGGGGCTGGCCCTCGAGGCGATGCGCGCGCTGGACGGCGGTGAGCGGGCCAAAGTCGTGGTCTATCACGGGTTGACGGTTGAGTTCGCTCGTCAGGCGGGAGCCGGCACGATCGTGCGTGGGCTACGCAACAGCGTGGACTTTGATTATGAGTGGCAGATGGCGCAGACCAACCACTGGATGGCGCGCGATGTGGAGATCGTCTGTCTCTTTGCCAACGCGCCCTACAGC
The DNA here is from genome assembly GCA_019694215.1 of Thermoflexales bacterium. Classification (GTDB taxonomy): domain Bacteria; phylum Chloroflexota; class Anaerolineae; order J036; family Brachytrichaceae; genus Brachythrix. Next base: position 18,053 of record JAIBCK010000021.1, on the reverse strand, counting down.
TTCGTGAGCGCGACGCTGGTGCGTGAGGTTTTTACGCTGGGCGGGGATGTCCATGAACTCGTGCCCGCGCACGTCACGCGCGCCCTGCTCGCCAAACGCCCCGCCTCCCAGGCCCACTAGGGCGTCGCGTCGAGCACCGCGAGGACCAGGGTCTGGTTGGCAACCGCGTCAGCGGCCACAACCGTGAGTCTGCGGTTGGCCGGGGCGGTCATCTCGCCCGAGAAACGACCCATTGCGTCGACGGCTATCGGTAAGCCATTGAGCGTGACGTTGGCACCCGGCTCGCTCGTCCCTTCATAGGCAATGCGGCCCCCGCCCAAATTGCGGGTCTTGAAGGAGAGTGGCGGTGGAACGCTGTCCACGAACACGGTCATTTGCGACGACCGCGTGCGCCCATCCTCGGAGGCGATCTGCAGGGTCAGTGTGATTGGCCCTTCCGGCAACTTGATCGGCACCGCGAAGCGCCCATCCCCGTCGACGCGGGTCTGGACATTGGCCGTTGCGCCGGAGACGGACAGCAAACCACCGGGGAAGGCAACGCCACTGACGGTGAGCGTGCCGCTGTTGGAGAGCCCGCCCGACCCGACGGCGCGCCCGTCAGGCAACATCATCCGCGCCCGCGGCGCCTGCAATTGCACTTCGAGCCGGGTCACGCCGTTGGGCACGCTCAATTCCTCGCGAGCCCGAACGCGGGCATCCAGCGTGCCGCCGGAGTGCGTATGAATTTCGGCCCCAACCTGTCCCTGATCTGTGGCGAGCAAGTCGTCGTTGGCGTCGCTGCGGGCGCGGAAGACCGTGCCGAGATCGCGATACGTGCCGCGGGATGTCGTGATCGAGAAGCGCGCGCCATTTGCGTCCGCCCGCGCGCGGTCGCCGACGGTGGCTTCGACCTCGCCGCGCGTCAATGCGAGACCTGGCTGATCTTCCAGGACATGCGCCTCAGTGCCGGGGCTGAGGATGGCGACCGTGCCATCCGGGAAGGTCAGCGTCACGGCATCGTGCGCGACGATGGTGTCACCCGCTCCGACCGAGGTCTGGCCGCGCACGGTGACGGGATTCGACCAGGCGAACACCCAGGCCGTGTGTCGCTTGTGGGCGGTAAAGCTACCCGTGCTGCTAGCAGAGATATCGCCCGGGCCGGGCGTGCCGCCGAGGGCGATCCAGCCAGCGAAGAAAAGCGCGATGGCCGCCAGACTGCCGGACAGCGCCGGGAACACCCATCCCCCGCTGCGACGAAGGTCAAGCCCACTCAGGGCGCGCACGAGGCGGCGCCACGGTGACTCACGTCGCTGCGCTGCGATCTGCGCTCGCCGCGTGGCAATGGCCGCAGCTGTGATGCGCGAAAGCGCCGCAGACGAGAGGGGAGCCTCGGCACGAAGCGCACGAAGGTCCGCCTCGACGCGGGGCGCGAGTTCGGTCTCCCGGAGGGTCATGCGGTCGGGCGCGCTCATTCGACCGGGTCCTCCGACCCCAAGATGGCGCGCAGCCGCGCCCGCGCACTCGTCAGCAATGCCTGCGTGGAGCGGTGGGATTTGTGAATGATGTCAGCGATCTGCACGGTGTCCATGTCTTCGATGTAGCGCAATGAGACGACCGCCCGCTCCAACGCCGGGAGCGCCCCCAGAGCCGCCGCCACCCGCTGTTGCTGGTCCTTTGCCAGAACGGCCGCATGTGGCTCTTCTGGATGCTCTGGCTCCCACTCGTCTGGCATTTCCGCAAAGACGCGCTCGCGCCGCTCTCGCGACGTCGAGCGCCTCACGGCATCCACCAGTTTGTGATGTGCGATCCGCAGCACCCAGGTCTTCAGACTGCTGTATTGCTTGAAAGTGTCTATTCCTTCCACGGCGCTGATCAGCACCGTTTGCGTAATGTCCTCGATTTCCTCGGCGGAGAGATTGGCCTGGAAGCGCCGCGCATAACGTGCAACCGCCTGGCCAAAGGTGACACAGAAGTGCTCGATGGCGGCCGAGTCCCCCACACGCACGCGTTCTGCGAGCCCGCGGTCCTCATCACGGTGATTGGATGTCTCCCCCGCTCCCGTCGAAGTTATAGTCGCGTCCACGTCAAAGTCCTGCCCACCGGCCGGGGTGAGGTGGCCAAAACCGGTTCATCCTCACACATGACATAACAATGTCAACCTTCAAGCAGACCCAGCAGCGTCGGGAGAAGCTGTTTCTTGCGGGACACGACGCCCGGCATTTCCCAGAGGGCGCTTTGGCGTTGCTTGTGGGGCATTGAGGCGAGTTTGCGAATGTCCCCGGCAGCCAGGAGAAGGCTGTCATTCTCGACGATGTCGGTCACCATCAGGGCGACAAAGTCCAGGCCCCGGCGCTCGCCGAGTGCCCGCAATGCGGTGCGAATCTCCTCGATTCTGTCCTCCAGTGCGTTGAAGTTGGTGACCTCGACCTGGGAAACGCCAAATTTGACGCCGCCACCCTCAAAGGCCTTGAAGTCACCGCTGACGATGTCCGTCGCTGACCGGCCGGTCAAGTCCGAGCCGGCGCGCAACAGCTGTTCGCCGTATTCGGCCAGGGCGCTTCCCGCCCCCACCACGCCAAAGGCCACCCAGGTCAGCCAGGTAGCCACGGCCTTGTCACGGGCCGTCGTGGTCGGGCTCTTGAAGACCAGCGTGTCCGACAGGATGCCTGAAAGTAGCATGCCGGCAATGCCCGGGGGCGGTGTCAGGCGCGCCTCGCGGGCACGCTCGGCGACGAGCGTCGAGGTACTGCCCACGGTGTCGACCGTAAAGGAGATCGGCGCCGTCGTTCCGATGGTGTTGAGCCTGTGGTGGTCGATCACCTCGAGCACGTCGGATTCGTCCAGTCCGGACACGGCTTGCGAGGGCTCATTGTGGTCGACGAGGATGAGCTGGGTGCGCGGCGGCCGAAGCACGTCGGCGCGCGTACAGATCCCGACATAGCGGCCATCGCCGTCGACGACGATGAAGTCATCACGTTGGGTGTGCGACATGCGGGCGCGCTGGTCAGAGACGCGGTCGGTGCGCGCGAAGCGGGGCGCGTTGGTGTCACAGGCGTGCTGGCAAGAGACGCTGATCAGCTCGCGGAAAGGCATGTCTGCCATGTCCAGGCGCATCGAGAGATAGTCGAAGACGCTCTTGCCGGTGATGAGGCCGATCGGGGTGCCGTCGACATCGACGACGGGCGCCGCGCGTTCGGTCTCGGAGTGTTTGCGCCAGGCGGCCGAGAGGGGCTGGCTGGGCATGAGCGGCCGCACCGTCTGGGCGATGGCCCCGAAGCGCGGTGAGGCATCGTCCAGCAAGGGTGGTGCCTCGACGCCAAAGCGTTTGAGCGCAAAGGCCGTTTGTGCGTTGGGGGCCCCGGCCCGTGCCGCGGCCGCCTCGACGCCATCCCGCTCGCGCTTGACCCAGGCATAGCCCAGCGCCGACGCGATGGCATCGGTGTCCGGGTTCTTGTGGCCAACAACGAAAATCATGAATCCGTAATTTTAGCAGTCCGTTGCAATTGCTCGATGTCGTCGGCGGTCAGATCTCGCAAACAGAAGAACGAAGGCAATCCGCAGCAGGCTATGCCCGATCCGTAATCCGTAGGGGCGACGCGGCCCGGCGACGCCGCGGCTCGCGCCGGTCCGCCGTCAGCGGCAATCCGCCAGAGCCTTCTTCCGTCCTCGGTCCTCCGTCCTCGGTCCTCCATCCGCCGTCAGCGGCAATCCGCCAGAGCCTTCTTCCGTCCTCGGTCCTCCGTCCTCGGTCCTCCATCCGCCGTCAGCGGCAATCCGCCAGAGCCTTCTTCCGTCCTCGGTCCTCCGTCCTCGGTCCTCCATCCGCCGTCAGCGGTAATCCGCTCAATGCCGCCCGTGCAACACGACCACCAGCCCGCCCTTCTGCGCGACGTTGACGACCTGCTTCTGCGAGGCGCGTCCGAGCACGCCGGTGCCGTATTTCGTCGGCGCGAACCCAAACACCACGTAAAACGGCTCGACGCCAATCGACTTGTCCCGTTGGGCAACCGGGAACTCATAGGCCGCCACGCGCGCCATCTTCTGTGTCACCCACTCACCGGGTTCGGCCACGGCAGTGTCGATGGCCGCCGCCCATTCGGCGTCCGTGCATGACGGCCCGATCAACACGCGGTCGCCGCCATAGCTGCGGTTGGGCTTGATCACCAGCACGTCGCGGTGCGCACGGACAAACTCGGGCAGGTCAACGGTGTCGCCGTGCGTGTCGGTCGTCTCTCGCGAACTCAGGATGCGCGTCCACAGGATGTGCCGGCGCAGCAGCTGGCGCTCGCCCACGGTGAAGAAGCGGGCGAAACGCGGGTCCGTAAAGATCTCGAAGGCGCTCTTGTGGTCAAAATCCCCGGCCATGCTCGAGACCATCTGGTTGCGACGGAAGAGCGCGCGCCCGACCGCCGGATCGCCGCCCTCATAGGCCAGGTCCAGCCAATCGCGCGTCTCGTAGTCGCGGTAGACGATGTCGATCTGCTTCCCCTCGTGGCATACCTCACCGTCTTTCAGGCTGAGCTCGGTGGGATCGACGTAAACGGCGCGGATGCCCTGCGACTGGGCGTATTCCGCGAGCAAGCCCAACTCGCTGGGCCCATCACCAGAATACTTGGGATCGACAAAGGCCATGCTGCCATTCGGCCGGCCGATGGTCTCCAGGTGGTCGAGCAGCTCGCGCAGGAACAGATCGCGCAGGTCCTCGCCGGTTTCGATGCGCAGGTCCGGCGCGACCTGCAACAAGGCCGGCAGCACCTGCTCTTCAACCACGCGCTCCGCACCTGGCACGAGCGTGATGCCCCCCACCCCGACCAGGTTGGGCTCGACGAACTCCAGAGCATCCTTCCACGACGGCGAGACGAAATCGGCCATCGCATCCAGACGGCCAAACACGCAGTGCGAATTGCGATGGCCGTCGGTCCAGGTCTCGCGCAGGAGCGCATCATGATCGGGCTCGAGCGGCAGCAATGCGCGAATCTCGGGATTGTCGAGATACATGTCCGGCAGGCGCTTGAGCGCCTCGAGCAGGACATTGCTGACCGTGTGATAGTAGTTCAGCTGCTCGGTCATCACGGCGGTGGGCCGCAGCAGCACGTTGATCGTCTCTTCTTTGCCGTCGCGCCAGTACGCCAGACCGCGCGCGCGGGCCGCCTTTGGCACCGCCTCCGCCAGTCGCCAGATCACGCTCGCGGGCAGGTCGAAGAAGGCCCTGCGCAGTTGCGAGTCCAACGATAATCCCTTCAAACCATGCTCGTCGGCGGCGGACAGGGGGTTGACCATGCCCGGGGATTCTACGGGAAAAAGGGCCGTTTTGCGGCATGGTATAACCCGTCATGCCCATGAATGCCCAAGTCGTCTTTCTGGGAACGGGCGCCGCCCTCCCCGCACGCGGCACGACGAATTCCGCGTATCTCCTCCGCATCGGCAGCCGAACAATCCTGTTCGACTGCGGGCCGACCATCCTGCAGCAATTGGCGGCGGTGGACGTCTCGCCCGGCGCGCTCACCCACCTCTTCATCTCGCACCGCCACGGTGACCACGCCCTGGGCTTCCCGATGCTGGCGCTGTGGTGGGCGCTGTCGCTGCCGCCGGCGGCTCCCCTCCCAACGCTGCTTGCGGGGCCGACCACCTTTCAGTCGCTCGATGCCGTGCTGGACAACAGCTATGGCGACGCGTTCATCGCCAACCGCGCCCGCATGGCCCCGCGAATCGTGCTGCCCGACGCCGCGCCCGGCGAAGCCTTGCTGGCGGCCGGCCTGACCGTTCGCACCCTGCCGATGCAGCATAGCGCCTGGGCACCCACACTGGGGGCGCGCTTCGAGATTCGACCCCCTGCGGCCGCCGAAGCGGTGACCCTGGCCTTTACGGCAGACACGGGTCCAACGGACGCCGTTCTGGCGCTGGCTCGCGATGCCGACCTGCTCGTCCACGACGCGTGCTACAGCGAAACGCTGAACCCCGAGCGCGCCGGGGGCAAGGTCCACGCCACGGCCGCCGAGGCCGCCCGCGATGCCGAGCGGGCGGGCGCGCTGCACCTCGCGCTGGTCCACGTCGATGCTGCCGCCATCGAGGGCGGACAGCGCGACATCTACCTGAGTGAAGCTGCGGCGTGCTTCAAGGGTCGGGTGAGCCTTCCGGCCGCGACGCACACGCTAGAATTCTGATCTTCGTAAAAGAGAGAACCATGACAAATCCCCTGCTTGCCCCCACGTTTGAAGAGCTCCTTCACCCAAACACCGTTGACCCCGCAATCCGCGCGAAGGCGGACGCGGCCCGGGAGACCCGGCCGCTCGATCCGATCAACCTGTTCAACATGCACTGGAAGCAGCCGAAGACCGGCGCGACCAATTATTTCGTCGTGCCGAAGGCGCTCACTGGCGTCGATGCTGAGATCGTTATGCTGGTGGCCCGCGAATTTCCGACCGGCAGCCACAAGGTCGGCCCGGCCTACTCGTGCATGATCGAGAAGTATGTGCGCGGCGAGCTTGACCGTGACCGCCACACACTGGTCTTCCCCAGCACCGGCAACTACGGCATCGGCGGCGCCTGGGTGAGCGGACGGGCCGGCTTCAAGGGCATGGTGATCCTGCCCGAGGGCATGAGCCGCGAGCGCTTCGAGAAGATCGAGTCATATGGCGCGGGCATCATCAAGACCTACGGCAGCGAGAGCAACGTCAAGGAGATTTACGACGAGTGCAACCGGTTGTCCCGCGAGCAGCCCGACACCGTCCGCATCCTCAACCAGTTTGCCGAGATGGGCAATTACCGCTTCCACTATCACGTCACCGGCAACACGGCCGTGGAGCTGGAGGCCGAGCTGTCGGCCAAGCTTGGCACGCACGGGATCAGCGCGTATTGCTCGGCGATGGGGAGCGCCGGCACCATCGCGGCGGGGGATCGCCTCAAGCAGGTCTTTGGTGACTGCAAGGTCGTCGGCCTCGAGCCGACCCAGTGCCCGACGCTCTACAACAACGGGTACGGCAGCCACGAGATTCAGGGCATCGGCGACAAGCACGTCACCTGGATTCACCATGTGACCAACATGGACGGCCTGGCCTGCATCGATGACATGGAGTGCCTGCGCATCCTGCACGTCTTCACGCACGAGGCGGGCGCCGAGGCGCTGGTCAAGCACTACGGTGTGAGCGAGGCCGATGCCGAACGCATGACGCACATCTTCGGCATCAGCGGCATCTGCAACCTGATCGGCGCGATCAAGACCGCCCGCCACTACGGGTTGGGCAAGAAGGACGTCGTGCTTTCGATTGCGACCGATGGCGCCGACCGCTATCACTCGGTCATGGGCTGGATGGAGGAGAAGCACGGGTCGATGGACGCCACGGTCGCGCGCACGCGCATCGGCGGCATCCTGCGCCATCAGAAAACCGACTGGTTCCGCGATGGCACGCCCGATGAGCGCCGCCGCTGGCACAACCTGAAGTACTACACCTGGGTCGAGCAGCAGGGCAAGACGGTCAAGGAGCTGAACGACCAGCTCGATCCGGAGTGGTGGCTGGGCCATCAGGCCATGGTGGCCGAGACCGACCGCCGCATCCGCGCGCTGCGCGGCTGATTCGACCGGGCATGCTGCACCCCGAGGACCGCGTCCTCGTCTGCCTGATCAACCGGGCGCGCGATCTCGAGATTGCGCGCTGGGATCACTGGTACCGGGTGCCGACGCGGTCGGCCCCGCGGGAGCCGCTGCCCGATGTGCTCGCCTTCTTCCTGACCGCGGAATTTGGCGACGAAAAGTGGGCGATCTCCGAATACGCGCGGGTGCGCGGACACGAGCTGGTGCGAAGGGTCGATCTCTTCCCCGCCGAGCCCGCGCACCCACGCGCGCAGGAGACGTATCTCAAGTACCAGCTTGGACCGTTGGAGCGCCTGCCGCGTCCGATCCCATCGCTCAGGTGGCGGCGCGTGACGTTTCTCGCCACGACGGGCGAACGGTTGATGCAGGCCCTCGAGGTCGGTGATCTGGCCGAGGACAAGGGGCATCTCAAACTGATGGATGAGGGGGAGGAATAGGGCATGGCCAAGGTCATTTACTCGTGGGAAGACATCGCGCGGCTGACGCGCACGCTGGTCGTCCAGTTGCGCGGACAGCGATTTGACGCCCTGCTCGCGATCACGCGCGGCGGGATGATCCCAGGCTGCCTGGTCAGCGAGTGGCTGGACATCCGCAACGTCATGACCGCGGCGGTGATGTTCTACACCGCCATCGAGACGCGCATGGACGTGCCGCGCTTCCTGCAGTTCCCGTCCGACGCCCTGCTGGTCGACAAACGCATTCTGATCGTCGACGATGTGTGGGATTCCGGCAAGACCGCCGTCGCGGTGAGTGAGCGGGTGCGCGCCGCGGGCGGCGTGCCGACGGTGGCCGTGATCGACTTCAAGCCAACGGCCAACCGATTTCCCGGGCATCGCCCCGATGTCTTCGCGCAGGAGACCGATGCCTGGGTGGTCTACCCCTGGGAACCCGCCGAAGAGGAAGCCGAATGAGCGACATCGATTTCAACGAATACCAGCGCCAGTCGCGCAAGACATGGAACTTGATCAAAACCGATCATGCCATTGTCTACCCCACCCTGGGTCTGACGAATGAGGCCGGCGAGGTCGCCGGCAAGGTCAAGAAGATCTTCCGAGACCGCGGCGGTCAGATCAGCGATGCCGACCGCGAGGCGCTCAAGGGCGAGCTCGGGGACGTGCTGTGGTATCTCGCCCAGATCGCGACCGAGCTCGATCTCAGCCTCGAAGAGATTGCAGCGGCCAACCTGAGCAAGTTGTTTGACCGTCTCGAACGCGGGAAGATCCGCGGCGACGGAGACAACCGGTGATGCGTCTGATCTTCGCCCGGCATGGGCAGAGCGAGGCAAACGTCCTACGCTTGATGTCCAACCGCGATCTGCCGCATGGCCTGACGACCCTCGGGCGGGAGCAGGCGACCCGGCTGGCTGTCAGCGTGGCCGCAGAGAAGCCCGTTGCGTTGTACTGCAGCCCGATCCTGCGCGCCGTGCAGACGGCCGAGATCGTCGGCGCGGCCTGCAAGCTTCGGCCGATTCGAGCTGACGGACTGCGCGAGCCGGATTGCGGCGTCCTCGAAGGGTTGGGCGACCCGGCCTCATGGAAGGTGCACGACAGCGTCGTCGCGACCTGGGTTGCCGGCGACGAGAGCGCGCGCCCTCCGGGCGGGGAAAGCCTGCTCGAGGTCCGCGCGCGCTTCGAAGGCTTTATGCGCCTGTTGCTCGCGACGCGCGAGGTGCGGCAGGGCCCCGTCGCCATCGTCGCACATGGCAGCCTGCTGGGCAACCTGCTGCCCCGCATCTGCAACAACCTCCCGCTCGATGCCGCGGCCCGCTACGGCCTCCCCAACGCGGAGTCCATCGTCATTACCGGCAGCGGCGTACCCTTCACCTGCGAGTCCTGGGCGGGCACCCGCCCGCACAACGTATGAAGACCGATCAGTTTATCAACCTCGAGACGTATCGCAAGTCCGGCGCGGCCGTCGTCACGCCGGTGTGGTTTGTCGAGCGCGGCGACAAGCGCTATGTGCGCACCTGGGTCGGCGCCGGCAAGGCCAAGCGCCTGCGCAACAACCCCGCTGCGCGCATTCAGCCCTGCGGCCGGCGCGGCGAGCCCATGGGCGAGTGGCGCTCCGTCAACGGCAGGTTGCTCGACTCACCTCAGAGCCTGGCGCTGGCGGAGGACTTCCGGCGCAAGTACGGCCTGATGACGCGCTTCTTCGACGTGCTGAATGCTTTGCGTCGCGCGCAGTGGCAGGGTATCGAGCTCACGAACGTCGACGCGGCAATTTAGGGCTTGGCCGGGAGCGTTGGGCGTTCCCGTGCCGCGCTGCTTGTGTTCGGGCAGGATTCGTAGTCCTGGCCCAGCACCAGGCGGGCATCCGCCTCCGCCCCCCGAGACGGCAGCTGGAGGACATCGGCAGTCGCAAGCCCGAAGAACTGGGCGAGAAAGGTCAGCGCCGGCTTCTGGTCCCCCTCCGCGATGTCAATTGCCTGCGTGCGCGGCTGGACTTTGTCACCGGCCTTTGCGGCGACGACGGTGAAGCCCTCGCCGTTCATGCGGTCGGCGGCCAGCAGCTCCATGTCCTTGCGGCCGGAGTTGTTGATGATCTCCAGCGTGTAGCGCTTGCTGCTCTGCCCTTTCGGCGCAACCGGCGGCGGCGCGAGCGCCTCGACGATGAAGGGGATGGCATCCTTGGTCGGGCGCAGCACCATCGCGCCATCGCGGCGCAGATAGTTCTCCACCACCGGGAAGGTCACAACGCGCTGCTTGATCGCGATGTCGTCCATCCGGCGCGCCAGGTCGATGAAAAAGGGCAGCTCCGCCAACCCCAGATCGGTGTCAAAGTTTTCCTGCACCGTCGCGATCAGGGCCGGCACATTGTTGAGGATGTCACCGCGGCGGGCCTTTGACGCGATTGCCTTCAGGATGCGCTGCTGTCGTCGCGCCCGATCAAAGTCCGTTGTGCTGTAACGCGAGCGCGCGTAGAAGTTGGCCATCGCGCTGGACATGCGCACCAGCCCTGGCTGCACGCTGTCGATGATCCGGCCGTCCGGCTCCTTGACGTTGAAGAAGGTGTCCTTGACCTCGCACTCGACCAGCACGTCGATGCCACCAATGGCGTCGATGACCTTCATAAAGCCGGTCAGGTCGATGCGCGCGTAGTGATCGATCCTGATCCCGAAGTTCTTGCGCAGCACCGCCGCGAGAAAGGACGGCCCACCGCCCGGGTAGTTGTCCAGATAGCCGTATTCGCTGACTGTGTTGATGCGGTCCTCGCCGCGGCCGGGGATGCGCACCTGCAAGTCGCGGGGAATCGACAGGATGCTGACGGACGGGATTTCCGGATTGATGCTGGCGACCATGACCGTATCGCTGCGCGCCAGGCGGCGATCGTTCGTGATGTCGATGCCCATCAGCAGAATGTTGATCGTGCCGGGCGCCTGCCGGATCAGCTCGGCGTCGCCCTGCTCGATCTTGATGTTCTGCTCGATCTTTTCAGCTGTGATGGCGCGCTTGGGATCGACCGTTGGCAATGCGGTTGGCGCGCCCACGGCAGCGGGCGCGGGTGCGCTGCCGGGTTGAGGCGTCGCCGTCGCTTGCCCGGGCACCGGTGCGCGCGCCAGCGCGACCGGCGTCTGGCCGGGGCGAGGGCTGGCCGGCAGGCCGATGGCGGACGCACCCGACGGGGCGCCGAGGGGCGCACCGATGCCCAGTGCCACAGACACCAGGGTGAGCGCGATGAGTGCGCCTTCGAGAGGTCGAGTTCGACCGCCAGCCATCGCCGGAATTGTAGCCCGGCGCTATCATCGCTGCATGCCATCGATGCACCTCGATCCCGTCACGCGCGACTTGCAGCGCTTTCCGCCTGTCGCCGTCCCACCCCTGCGGCCCGTCCACTTCGACTGGCCGACGCCGCGCGTCGCGGATTTGCCGCGCGCGGTAGAGGCTGCGATCTCCCGTTTTGCGGATCACGCGCTCCGCCCCGGGATGCGGGTGGCCATCGGTGTGGGCAGCCGCGGCATCGCCAACCTGCCCTCCCTCGTGCGCGAGACCGCGCGCGTGTTGCGATCCCGCGGCGCGGAGCCCTTCGTCGTGCCCGCCATGGGCTCGCACGGCGGCGCCACGGCCGAGGGCCAGCGCGCGGTGCTCGCCGAGCTTGGTGTGGACGAGACGTCGGTCGGCTGCCCCGTGCAATCGAACTTTGAGACCGTGCCCCTCGGCGAGATCGAGGGCGCGCCGGTGAGGATGGACCGCCTGGCCTATGACGCTGACGCAACGGTGGTGATCAATCGGATCAAGCCGCACACCTCGTTTGGCGGGCCAATTCAGAGCGGGCTGGCCAAGATGTGTGCCATCGGCCTGGGCAAGCAACCGGTGGCCGAGGCCCTGCACGCGCGCGGGCCGATGGGGCTGCGCCGATTGATCCCGCTGGTGGCCCGCGAGATCATCACGCGCGGGCGCGTCATCGGCGGCCTGGCCGTGCTCGAAAACGGCGCGCATGACACGGCCGAGCTGCACGGCCTGAGCGGCGCCGAAATTGGCGGGCCGGCCGAGGCGGCGTTGCTCGAGCGCGCCACGACGCTGCTGCCGCGCATTCCCTTTGACGAGCTGGATGTGCTGGTGGTCGAGGAGATGGGCAAGAACATCAGCGGCACCGGGATGGACACCCACACCATTGGGCGCGTCTTCATCCCCGGCGTCGCCGATCCCGTGCGGCCGCGCATCGCCGTCATCGTCGTCCTCGACCTGAGCGCCGAGACCGGGGGCAATGCAAACGGGATTGGACTGGCCGACGTCGTCACCGAGCAGCTGCTGTCAAAAGTCGATTGGAACGCCGTGCGGATGAACGCGCTGACCTCGGGGCTGCTCGGGCTGTGGCGGGTCAAGGTGCCGTGGGCGGCCGCCGACGAGGCCGGCGCGATGCAGCTGGCGCTGCGCATGTGCGGCCGACCCGATCCCGGCAACGCGCGCGTGGCGCGCATCCGCAATACCCTGGCCTTGAGCGAGATCGCCATCAGCCCGAGCCTGATGGAAGAGGCGCGAGCGTTAGGCGCGACAATCTAGAGCGCGCAGGCCAGCAGCGGAATCTCCATCTCGTCACGGGTGAGGCCGCCGTGATGGCCAAGCAGGCGCTGCTCATACACGCCGGGCACCTTCCACCACACGGTTTCGCGCGCGTAGGGCAGGATGGTCAGCTCCCCCACCCGCGCGCGGAAGACATCCCCGACGACGGGGCCAAAAAAGCCCTGCTCCATCAGCGCCGAGGTGCGGATCACTTCGGCGCGGCCCTCCAGAACGCCGGCCAGGGCCTGCGCGGCCTCGTCGACGCGCTCGGGCTTGAGGTGCCAGAACGTGTCGCGCGCCGAGCCCGACGGCCAGATGGGCTCGCCATTGGCACGGGTGCGCATCCAGCGCGCCATGCCGGGCACGCGCTCATTCAAGTACAGACAGGTCTTCGGGTCCACGGCGGTCTGACCATGATCGGCGGTGACCAGTAGCCAGGTGTTCGGATGCCGGCCGGCCAACCTCTCAAAGAAGCGCTCGAGGGTGAAGAAGAGCTGTTCGGCCAACGCGTCAACTTCATCTGTGTCGGGGCCATACTGATGCAGGAGCGTGTCGAGTTCGGGGTAGTACAGGAAGTAGTACGAGCGCTGGCGCTGCCGCGACAGACAGCGTTCGAGTTTGACCAGCGCCTCGGGCAGCACCTTGTAGTCGACGACATGCGGCAGCGAGTACAGCCACTTTCCGGTGGCCCCGCGCGAGTAGTCCGAGGGATGAAAGACATAGCTGTCGACGCCGGCCTTCTGCAGCCGGCGATACAGGTTGTCCGGCGGGAAGAGCCTGTCCGCGGTGAAGCCGCGTTCGAGCAGCGTATCGCGCGCACGGTCGCCGGCGAAGCAGAAGGGCAAGGGCACGATCGTGGCATCGAGGCTGTCCTCGTTCATAAACCACTCGTAAACGCCGGACGCGCCGGGGGCCAGGCCGGTGTGAATGGCCGTGACGTGCGCCGAGGTCGTGGAGGGGAACATCGAGGTCATGGTCGACGCCACACCCGACGGCCCCATGAAGTGCTTGAGGAAGGCCGAACGCTCGCGATAGCGCTCGAAGAAGCGCCAACCGAAGGCATCCAGAAAGAGCAGGATGACGGCATCGGGCTGTGCGGGCAGGCCGGCCAACGCCTGCGCCGGCAGGGCGGTCTCGCCCTTCCCTGTCAATGCGCGTTCGATCGCCGACGGCAGGTTGGCAAAGCAATACGCGTCGTAACGCGGTCGGATGAAGGGGCCCTTCCAGGTGCTGGCATCGATGAGCGAGCGCGAGTGCGCATTGAGCATGCCGTCATTGTACAAATGCGGCTGGGCTAGACTGGCGGTCATGGGGACACCGGCCAAACCCTCCCTGCGTCGCCGCCTGCGCGCCGGCTGGCGCGACACGCTGCTGCTGCTGGACGAGTTCAAGTTCTCGCTGCTCGCCTTTGCCGCCCTGATCGTGCTGGGCGCGCTGATCTGGTCGTGGGTGCCCAAGCCGCCTGACGAGGAGCACAGCAACTTCGGCGAGACGCTCTACCGCATGACGCAGCTGGTCTTCTTTCAGGGCGGGGATCGCTTCCCGCAGACAGGTGGGCTGCGGGTGTTCTACTTCGTCATGCCGCTGCTCGGCCTCGGCGTGCTGGGATTTGGGTTGGCTGATTTTGGTGTGCAGTTCTTCAACCGTCGTTCACGCAGCAAGGAGTGGGAGATGGCCATCGCCTCGACATTGAAATCACACACGGTGCTGGTCGGTCTCGGGCACCTCGGGTATCGCATCGCCAACCGGCTGCGCGACATGGGTCGGGAGATCGTCGTGATCGAGCGCGAGCCCAAGGAGGACCTCGTCGCGGCGATCCGCCAACGCGATGTCGCCGTCATCATGGACGATGGCTCGCGCGACAGCGTGCTGGAGGGCGCGGGGATCCGGCGCGCCCGCGCGATCGTGCTCGCGGTGCAGGACGATGCGCTGAACCTCAAAATCGCGCTCAAGGCGCGCGCGCTCAACCCCTCGGTCGAGGTGATCGTGCGCATCTTCGACGACGATTTTGCCGAGGCCCTGCGCGCGCAGTTTGGCTTCACGGCGATGAGCGCGACCAGCCTGGCCGCACCGTTCTTCGCCGCATCGGCCGCGGGTCTGGACGCAAACCAACCCCTGACGTTGGGCGGGCAGACCCTGGGGCTGACGCAGCTGGAGATCACGGCCGGCTCGGCGCTGGCCGGCCGCAGCGTGGGCGACCTCGAACAGGCCTACAACCTGAGCATGGTCATGGTGCGCCGGGCCGGCACCACCGATATGCATCCCGCCGATGGCATCACGGTGGCAGTCGGCGACGCCATCGCGGTCTTTGGCAGCCCGGAGAGCATCCAGGGGCTGGTCGACGCCAACCGCGAGCGCTGAAAACGCAATCAGGGCAACGGTGCCCGGCCGTCGCCCTGATCACAAAAGGTTGGAGTAACCACGAACATCCCGTTTATCGCTCCCCGCACTGAGAGCGACGTGAAGGTGGGATGAGCGTTCGGTGAAACTCAGCCGGCAAGCGCTTCGGTACGTCGGGCAATTTCTTCGCCGATCACGATCGAGCAGGTGGCGGCTGGGGATGGCGCGTTGCACACGTGCATGGCGCGCGGCCCGTTGACGATGAGGAAGTCGTCGACCAGCGCCCCCTGCGGCGTGAGGGCCTGCGCGCGCACCCCGGCCGGCGACGGCGTGAGGTCCTCGGCGCGCACCTCGGGAATCAGCCGCTGCAGCGTCTGCACAAAGCGCGCCTTGCTGTAGGAGCGCACGATTTCCTCCCACCCCATCCGCCAGTTGCGCGCCGCCAGGCGCTGGAAGCCGGGAAAGGCCATCGCCTCCAGCGCATCGCGAACGTTGACATCCAGTTTCGTGTAGCCCTCGCGGCTAAGCGTGAAGACGGCGTTTGGGCCGCAGTGACGCTCGCCGTCGATCATGCGCGTGAAGTGCACGCCCAGAAACGGGAAATCGGGGTTGGGAACCGGGTAGATCAGGTGGTTGACCAGGTGGTGCTTCCCCTCGCTGAGATGAAAGTACTCGCCACGGAACGGGACGATGCGGGCATCCAGCTCGGCACCGGCCTGCAACGCGATGCGGTCGGCGTGCAGCCCGCCACAGGTGATGACAAAGCGGGCGCGCAGGTCGCCCTGGCTGGTCTCGAGCGTCGCGGCATCGGGCTGGTGGGTAATGCGCTTGAGCCTGACGCCCAGGCGCAGGTCCCCGCCTGCGGCGCGGCTGAGCTCAACCAGTTTTGCGGCCACGCCCTTGTAGTCGGCGATGCCGGCCGAGGGGACGTGGATGGCCTTCAGACCGGTGCCGTGCGGCTCACGCTCGCGCAGTTCCTCCGGCCCGATCATGCGCACGTCCAGGCCGTGCTCCTGCCCGCGCGCGAAGAGTTTGTCCAGCTGTGGAAGCTCACGCTCTTCGGTTGCTACGATGACCTTGCCGCACACGTCATGGGCGATCCCGTGTTCCTGACAGAAGGCGACCATGCGCCGATTGCCCTCACCGGCCAGTTTGGCGCGCAACGTGCCCGGCCGGTAGTAGATGCCGGAGTGGATCACCCCGCTGTTGTGGCCGCTCTGGTGAAAGGCCCAACGGTCTTCCTTTTCGATCAGGACGAGGCTCTTGCCGGGGAAACGGGTGAGCAGGCCGCGCGCCGTGGCGAGCCCGACCAGCCCGCCGCCCACGACCGCAAAATCATGGATGGTCATGCCCGGATGGTACTCCCGCGGGCGTCGCGCGCGGCCTGCCGTGTCGCGCGGGGAACTGCGAAAAAGAAACGCGGCCCGGGGGCTCCGGGCCGCGTCAGGTTCGAGAGTGGCGCGCGTCAGGCCTGGGCCAGCTCGTCGCGCGCGGCGTCGAGGGCATCGACCAGCTCGTCGATCTCGTCGCGCGTGTTCTGCTCCGTGCAGCAGATCAGCATGTGATCCTTGAGGTGCGGATAGTCGCGCCCGAGGTCATATCCGCCGATCATGTCGAAGTCGTCGAGCAGCAGGGCGTTGATCTCCGAGACGGGCGCCGGGCACTTCACGACGAACTCGTGGAAGAACGGACCCTGATCGTGGACCGTAAAGCCCTTGAGCGTCGCGATGCGCTGGGCGGCGTAGTGCGCCTTCTGATACGACAGGTTGGCGACCTGCTTGAGGCCGTTCTTGCCCATCACGCTGAGGTAGATCGTCGCGCACAGCGCCATCAGGCCCTGGTTGGTGCAGATGTTGCTGGTCGCCTTCTCGCGGCGGATATCCTGCTCGCGCGTCTTCAGCGTCAGCACGTAGCCGCGCTTGCCCTCGCGGTCAACCGTCTCGCCGACGATGCGGCCGGGGATGCGGCGCATGTATTCGCGGCGGGTGCAGAAGAAGCCAACGAAGGGGCCCCCGTAGCTGATCGGCACACCGAGGGGCTGACCCTCGCCTGTGACGATGTCGGCGCCGTAGTCGCCCGGCGTCTTGAACAGGGCGAGTGAGGTCGGGTTCACCGTCAACACCAGGAGCGCGCCCTTGGCGTGCACGCGCTCAGCCAGCCCTTCCAGCGCTTCGAGTTGCCCGAAGAAGTTGGGGTTGGCCACACACAGTGCCGCGGTGTCGTCGTCGATCAGATCGACCAGCGCATCGATGCTCTTGAAGCCCGTCGCATCGACCTCGTCACCGGAGACCTGGACGCCGTCCAGGAACTGGGTGTAGGTGCGCACGACCTGGCGATACATCGGATGCACACCGGCCGAAATCAACACCTTGTTGCGGTGGGTGGTGTTGACAGACATCGAGACGGCTTCAGCGAAGGCCGTGGCACCGTCGTAGTGCGAGGCGGTGGCGATCTCCATGCCGGTGAGCTGGCCGATCATCGACTGAAACTCGAAGATGGCCTGCAGCGTGCCCTGGCTCACTTCCGGCTGGTAGGGCGTGTACGCCGTCAGGAACTCGCCGCGGCGGATGAGGTGATCGACCAGCGACGGGACGTGGTGGTTATAGGCGCCAGCGCCGAGGAAGCAGGCGTAGTGATTGACGTCGGCGTTCGCGTCGGAGAGGCTCTGCATCTCCCAGGCCACTTCCATTTCGGTCAGCGGCTCGGGCAGCTTGAGCTTCGGAAAGCGAACCTTCTCGGGGACGGCGTCGAACAGGTCCTCGATGGATTTCACGCCGATGACATCCAGCATGTGCTGGCGCTCGGCTTCCGTATGCGGGATGTAGTTCATGCGATTAGTGCTCTTCTTCCTGGAGGAGCTTCTCGTAGGCGGCGGCATCGAGCAGGTGCTCGACTTCGGCGACGTTGCTCGGGCGCAGCTTCACCAGCCAGCCGGCGCCGTAGGGGTCCTTGTTGATCGTCTCAGGCGAGGACTCGAGTGCGCTGTTGGCTTCGACGACGGTGCCACCGATGGGGGCATACACGTCGGACGCTGCCTTGACGGACTCGACGACGGCGAATGCATCGCCGGCCTTGAACGTCGCGCCGACGCGCGGCACTTCGACGTAGACGAGGTCGCTGAGCGCTTCCTGAGCATGATCGCT
>JAIBCK010000110.1 GCA_019694215.1 Thermoflexales bacterium | reverse complement strand
CGCCGCGCGCCGTGATTCGTGTCGGGCATCGGGGCGGGCGAAGCGTTCGCCCAACGTGCGCGAATGCGGTGGTGCCGTGGCGAACGCTTCGCCCCTACGCAAACCGCGTTCTGACGGACGTTCGATTCGGACCGCCGACCGCGGACGGCGGCACGAGCGTGCCCGTCCTGTAGGGGCGAAGCGATCGCCACCGGGCCAAGGCCGGGAGGGCGTAGCGGCGATTGCTTCGCCCGCCCCGCGCCCGGGCGAGCCTGCCGCAGCCGGCGGTCGGTCAAATTGATATCTTCAACAGTTATGCATCCTGAGCGGCGCGACGCGGCCGATGGCCGGGTCGCGAAGTCGAAGGACGCGGGGGTGCCTTCGCCGCGCGCCGTGATTCGTGTCGGGCATCGGGGCGGGCGAAGCGTTCGCCCAACGTGCGCGAATGCGGTGGTGCCGTGGCGAACGCTTCGCCCCTACGCAAACCGCGTTCTGACGGACGTTCGATTTGGACCGCGGACGGCGGCACGAGCGTGCCCGTCCTGTAGGGGCGAAGCGATCGCCACCGGGTCAAGGGGCCAGGAGGGCGTAGCGGCGATTGCTTCGCCCGCCCCGCGCCCGGGCGAGCCTGCCGCGGCCGGCGGTCGGCTAATTTGATACCTTCAACGGTTGTGCATCCTGAGCGCCGAGATTCGTGTCGGGCATCGGGGCGGGCGAAGCGTTCGCCCAACGTGCGCGAATGCGGTGGTGCCGTGGCGAACGCTTCGCCCCTACGCAAACCGCGTTCTGACGGACGTTCGATTCGGACCGCGGACGGCGGTCGGTCTTCGGTCCGCTATTCGCGGTCGACGCTCTTCCGAAACCCAAACCCCCAGCGCACAGTCGACGCCTCGGGGTCTACCGTTGGACTGACGCCCTCCCGCGCGCCCTGCGCCAGCAGCCACTGATGCGCAATCATGGCGTACGGCACGCCCAGGCCCGAGCGCTCCGCCAGCTGCATCCCGCTGATCGTGGCCCCCTGCGCCGGATCGGCCCGCCAGGCGGCAAAGGCCGCCGCCAGCGCCGCGCGCCGCAGCCGTGTCACCCACGCCGCCAGCGCGACATACACCAGCAGACACAACGTCGCCAGCAGCGCCACCGATTTGAACAGGCTCGATCCCATATCCCCCATCAGCCAGACCGCCCCAAAACCCGTCAGGATGACAAAGGCGAGCACGATGGTCTGCACGACACCCAGGATCCTGAGCGTCTTGTTGGTCTGGGCCATGAAAACTCCTTCGCGCCGTAGCGCCCGGGCATTGTACGGCGCGCATGCCATAATGCCGCGCATGTACGCCGCCATCGATTTCGGCCTGACCAACACCGACATCGCCTACGCCGCCGAGCGCGATAGCGCCCCACGCTTTTTGTTCATCCCAAGCGGGCCCGAGCTGAACGTGCGTGCGGTCGAACGCGCCCTGCGCGCCACCGGCCAGCCGCTGGAGGCCTTTGTTCGCGTCGCCGTCACCGGCGGCCAGCACCGCCGCCTGCCCGCCGTCGTCGCCGGGGCCGAGCTCGTCAAGGTCAACGAGGTCGAGGCCATCGGCCGGGGTGGCCTGGCGCTCTCCAACCACGAGGCGGCCCTGGTCGTCAGCGCGGGCTCGGGCACGGCCTGCGTCGCGGCGCGCCAGAGCGTGCACCAGCACATCTCCGGCAGCGCGGTCGGCGGGGGCACCCTGCTCGGCCTCAGCCGCCTCCTGCTCAACACCACCGACCCGCTCGCCATCGACCGGCTCGCCCAGGCCGGCGATGCCAACGCCGTGGACACCACGCTGATCGAGGCCGTGGGCGGCGAGATCGGCCGCCTGCCCGCCGACACCAATGCGGTCAACTTCGGCAAGGTCGAGCACGCGGCCACCCTGCCGCGCCGGGAGGACATCGCCGCCGGGCTGGCGCGCATGATCGGACAGACCATCGGCATCATCGCCGCCAACGCCGCACGCGCGGAGGGGCTGGAGGATGCCGTCTTCATCGGCCGGCTGATGGAGCTGGTCACCATCCGCAAGGCCGTGCTCGAGGTCGCCCGCGTGTATGGCCTGGACGACCACTTCCGCCTGCCGCCCAAGCCGGGCAGCGGCACGGTGCTGGGCGCCTTCAGGTCGCTTTGATCCGTTGTGCTGATCGCCCTTCACAAGCCCTTCGAGACGCTCTCCTCGTTCACCCACGAGACGCAGTCGCCCGGCGACGTCGGCAAACGCACGCTCAGCGCCTTTGGCCTGCCGCGCGGCGTCTACGCCGCCGGCCGGCTCGACTTTGACAGCGAGGGCCTGCTCCTGCTCAGCGACGACGGCACCCTGATTCACCGTCTGACCGACCCCGCCCACAAACTGCCCAAGACCTACTGGGCGCAGGTCGAGGGTGTGCCCGGCGAGCCCGCCCTGGCCGCGCTGCGCCGCGGGCTGCCGATCAAGGACTACGTCACCCGGCCCTGTCAGGCCCGCGCGCTGGAGGCGGACCCCGGCCTCGCTCCACGTAGCAAGCCCATCACCCCGCACGGACCAACGGCCTGGCTCGAGCTGGTGCTGCGCGAGGGCCGCAAACGTCAGGTCCGCCACATGACCGCGGCGGTGGGGCTGCCGACCCTGCGCCTGTTGCGGGTGGGGATCGGCGCGCTGCGGCTGGGCGAGCTCGCCCCCGGGCAGTGGCGCGAGATCACCCCGGCCGAGGTGTTTGGCGGGATGGGACAATCGGCGCGCGATGACGACGATCAAACTCCCCGGCCTGATCGATCCGCACGTCCACCTGCGCGAGCCCGGCGGCACGCACAAGGAAGATTTCGATAGCGGCACGTGCGCGGCGCTGGCGGGAGGCTTCACCGCCGTGCTCGCCATGCCCAACACCACGCCACCTCTCATCGACGACACCAGCCTGGCGCTGGCCGAGGCCGGCATCCGTGTCCGCGCGCGCTGCGATGTGGGCGTCTATCTCGGCGCGACGCTGGACAACACCCCGACGGCGGCCGCCTTCGCCCCGCGCGTGGCGGGGCTGAAGATGTATCTGGATCAGACGTATGGCAATCTGCGCATGGACGGCCTGGGCGCGCTGATGGCGCACGCGCGCGCCTGGCCGGCCGCCAGCCCGCTGGTCTGCCACGCCGAGGGCCGCACCGCCGCCGCCGCCATCCTGGCCGCCCACCTGGCCGGCCGCGCGATCCACATCTGCCACGTCAGCCGACGCGAGGAGATCGAGCTCATCCGCCGCGCCCGCGAAGCCGGAATGGCCGTGACCTGTGAGGTGTGCCCGCATCACCTGTTTCTGTCGGAGGATGATATTCCGACGTTGGGCAAGGGCCGCGCCGAGGTCCGCCCGATGCTGGCCACGCGCGCCGATGCCGAGGCCCTGCGCGCCAACCTCGACGTCATCGACTGCTTCGCCACCGACCATGCCCCGCACACGCGGGCGGAGAAGGACGGACCGACCGCGCCGCCCGGCTACCCCGGGCTGGAGACGGCGCTGGCGCTCAACCTGCGCCTGGTCGAACAGGGCCTGATCGATCTGGACGGCCTGGTCGCGCGGATGTGCCACAACCCGCGCCGCATCTTCGGGCTGCCCGCGCAGCCCGAGACCTGGATCGAAGTCGACCTCGACGCGGCCTGGACGGCGCGCGGCGCGCAGATGCACACCCGCGCCGGCTGGACGCCCTTCGAGGGCTGGGCGTTGCGCGGGCGCGTCACGCGCGTCGTGCTGCGCGGACGGGAAGCGTATGCGGACGGGCGGGTGACCGTCGAGCCCGGATTTGGCCGCGCGATAGGATGGGCGCGTGGCTGATCGCACGCCCTCTCACAGCGACCCCGCCGCCCTCCCGTCCGCCGCCCGCCTGCTCGTGCTGGGCAGCGGGCTGTGGTTTCTCGGCGCCGGGGTGCCCTCCGTCCTCTTCGAGCTGTATCTCAACTCGCTCGGCCTGCTGCGCGAGCAGATCGGGCAGCTTTCCCTGGCCCACAACATCGGCGGCGCCCTCCTCGCCCCGCTGGCCGCCGCCCTGCTCGACCGACTCGGTCAACGCAACGCCATCCTGGTCGGCGGGGTGATTGGGATTCTCGGTTGGGCGGCGACGCTGCTGACGAACTCCGTGCCGGTCATGCTGGTGTTGTTCACGATCAGCGGCTTCGGGCTGGTGCTGTATGCCATCACCGTCGTGCCGCTGGCCGCGGCGCTGAGCACGCCTGCCAACCGCACGCGCCTGTTCAGCATCAACGAGGGCGTGAGCACGATCGCGGCCGTGGCCGGCAACCTGCTGGCCGGGGTGCTGCCGC
Source organism: Thermoflexales bacterium (assembly GCA_019694215.1). Classification (GTDB taxonomy): domain Bacteria; phylum Chloroflexota; class Anaerolineae; order J036; family Brachytrichaceae; genus Brachythrix. Next base: position 5,021 of record JAIBCK010000110.1, on the reverse strand, counting down.
TGGGCTTTGCGCTGTTGCTGAACGGTGAGGCGCGCTCGCCCGAGGCCTACCGCGCCGCGATCCTGGTCTCGCTCGTCCTGCGCGGCCTGGCGCTCCTGCCGATGGCGCGTCTGCACCCGCCCCCGATTCCGCCTCCCGCATCCGGCGAGGCCAGCGCGCCGCATGCGAGTGCCGTGCGTTATTTTGATCCACGCTATCTGCTGCGCCTGAAGACGCCAGCCTTTCGCTACGCCCTGCCGCTGGCCATCATCTTTCTGGGCGGCGGCATGATCGGGCGCTTCCTCGGGTTGATCCTACGCGACCGCTTCGGCATTTCCGACCAGGTCTTCAGCGCGCTGATGGCCGCGATGAACCTGGCGATGGGGCTGGCAACCTTTGCCGGGCCCGCGCTGGCGCGCCGCATCGGGCGGGTGGAGTCGCTCATCACGGGCAGCGCGTTTTCGGTCCTGGCCTACGCCGTATTCGGCTTTTCGACCAGCCTGGCGCTGGTCGTCCTAGCGCTCGTGCTGCGCGCCGCGCTGTTCAACCTGGCCCTGCCGTTGTATCGCGCGCACATCATGGATCGCACCCCCCGCGCGGAGTACGCCGTCGTCAACCTGATCCTGACGACGGCGATCAACGTCGGCGCGATCAGCCCGCCCATCAGCGGCTGGCTGCAGGATCGCTTCGGGTTGACGCCGGTGTTTCTGACCGCCATCACCGCCTACGCGCTGGGCACGCTGCTGCTGGTGGCCATCGCGCGGCGGGATCGGACGCCACAGCCCGCCGACGGCACAGGATCGCCTGTGGTAACGTAGTTTCGGCTATGGAAGAATTCGGCGCCCTGGTGCTGGGCGCGGTCGGTTTGCTCAACCGCATCGTCGTGACCGGGATCCTGATCACGGCGTTCGCGCTGATCATCTACATCGGCCTGTACAACCGTCGCAGCCGCATCGCGCGCGCCTTTGCCGCGCTTCTGGCCTGCGTGATCGCCGCCTTTCTGATGGAGCTGCTCGGCCAGCTCGCGGGCGCGCCGATGATCTTCACCTGGCAGCGCCTGCAATGGGTGGGGATTGCGTTGATCCCGGCCGCCTCGCTCGACCTCTCGGACACGCTGTTGCGCGCCACCGGCGACATCTCGCCAACCCGCCGCGCGGGCGTCTGGCTGGGCTATCTCGGCGGCTGGCTGGTGATCGGGCTGGTTCAGTTCACCGGGCTGATTGCGGAGCCGGGCGTGAGCGTCACGCACCTGCCGCACCTCACGCCCGGGCCGCTCTTCTTCCCCTTCGCCGCGCTGTATTTCGCCTGCGCGGCATGGGCGACCTTCAACGTCGTCGAGGCCCGTCGCCGCTCGCTCACCAGCACCAGCAAGCGGCGCATGACCTACTTCGCCCTTGCCTTCGCTGCGCCAATGGCGTCGATGTTCCCGTATCTCCTGCCCACCGGCTGGCCGGATGTCTTCCCGGTCATCATCCCCTGGCTGGCAATCCTGATTGCCAACATGGGCGTGGGCGCAGCCATGACGCTGATGGGCTATACCGTCGCCTTCTTTGGCGCGAGTGCGCCGGATCGCGTCATCAAACGCCGCCTCGTCAAGTATCTGATTCGCGGGCCGCTCCTGGCCGCTCTGGTCATTGCCGCCATCGTCATCAGCAGCCGCATCGAGCGCTGGCTGGGCGTTCCGGGCACGTTGATCGGGCTGATGGCAGCCGCCGCAATCGTGCTGCTGACGCAGCTCTTCATCGTCACCCTGCAACCGACCCTGGACCGTTTCATCGCCGGGGAGGACAGCGCCGAAGTCGCCCGCCTGCAGACCTTCAGCGAGCGGCTGATGACAACCTCGGACCTCAACCAGTATCTGGAGAACATCCTCGCCGCGTTGTGCGATCTGCTGCGCGCGCGCACGGCGTTTGTCACCATGCGTGACCGGCCGGGCGATGAGTCATCCGGCGCGGGGCCGGTCGTCGTCACCATCGGCAACGTCGATCCCGCCGACATCCCGACGACGCCGGAAGCGCTGCGCAAGGTGGCCAGCACGGCCGCCGGTGCGGCAGCGACCTCGTTGGACGGCGTGCTGGTGCGACCTGATCCGGAGGAGCCCGCCCCGCCCATCATCGAAGGCGGCTTCGCGCAGTGGAATGGGTACTGGCTCATTCCGTTGCGCTCGCGCGACAACGTCGACGATGTGCTGGGCGTGATCGGGCTCGTGGCGCGCGCGTCGGCGCCCGAGCTCACGCGTGAGGAACGCGCCGGCATGACCGTGCTCGTGCAGCAGGCCGCCCGCGCGCTGGATGACGCGATCAAACAGAAGCGCGCCTTCGAGGCCCTCACCCGCATCATCCCCGAGGCCGAGGACATGCAGCGCCGCCTGTCGGCCACGCGCAACCCCGCCGCGCCCACCCTCGCCGACTTCGAGATGACGCCCAAGGGCTATGACGATTTCACCCAACTCGTCCGCGATGCGCTGAGCCAGCTGTGGGGCGGGCCCAAGCTCTCCAATTCACCGCTGGTCAACCTCAAGATCGTCGCGGATGCGATGGCGCAGAACAACGGCAATGCGACCAAGGCGCTGCGCTCGGTGCTCGAGGACGCCATCGAGCGCCTCCGCCCGGGTGGTCAGCGCAGCCTGACCGGGACCGAGTGGCTGCTCTACAACATTCTGGAGCTCAAGTTCGTCCAGGGTCAGAAGGTACGCGATGTCGCGCGCAAGCTGGTGATGAGCGAGAGTGACCTGTATCGCAAACAGCGCGCCGCCTTTGAGGAGGTGGCCCGCGTGGTGATGGAGATGGAGCGTGAGGCGCACGCCTCCGCCGGGACGGTGACTGCCGAGCCGGCGCCCGTGGCTACGCCGGAAGCGCCACCAGAACAATCGCAATGAGGGCGAGCAGCACGCCCAGCAGCTGCAGCGGGCGCAACCGCTCGCGCAGAAAGACCATCGCCAGGCCCACCGTCGCGGCGGGGTAGAGCGAGCCCAGCACCGCGGCCACATCCAGACGCCCCAGCCCCGTCGCGGCCGTGTAGAGGGCATTGCCCAGGCTGTCCATCACCCCCGCTCCCGCGATCGCGAGAACGGCGCCTCGCGTGGCCGGCAGCGGCGTGCGCCGCAGCAGCGCCAGCAAGACCGCAATGGCCGCCGAGGTCGCGCGCGCCATGGTCAGCGTCCACAGGTTCACCGCCGGGTCGGCCTGCGGCAGAAGGACGAGAAAGCCGCCAAAGCCCAGCCCGGCCAGCAGGGCCAGCCCAAGCCCGGCCGGCCGACCGGCTGCACGCGGCCCGCCCGAGATCAGCGCGATGGCCACCAGCGCCAGCGCAAAACCGAGCAGCGTCGCCGCCGCCGGGACGCCCAACCGGAACGATCCGTATAGCGCCGGGATGCCGGCCGAAAGCACGGCCGTGATCGGCGCGACGATGCCCATCTGCCCGATGGCCAGCGCCCGATACAGCGCGGCCAGCCCGGTAACGCCCGACACACTCGCCAGCACCGCGATGAGCAGGTCGCGTCCAGCTGGCAGGGGCTGCCCAAACGCCAGAGCCAGGAAAAGAAGCACAAACAGCCCAACGATCTGAGCAAAGCCGGTCACCCAGAGCGCGGCCGCCCGCCGCGAGGCCAGCCCACCCATGAAGTCGCCGCTGCCCCAGGCCAGGGCGGCCAGCAGCGCGAGCGGGATGGCGAGGGAGGTGGGCAAGCCGGGTTCCTTGTTGGACTCGTGTGATTCGGACGTTGTGCAAATGGCACTCGTGCGCTCAGGGCAGCGAGACAAGCAGGCCTGCCAGCACGGCGATCACGGCCAGCGCGATCCAGACGGCGTTGGCGCGCACCATCTCCGCGGCGCTTGTCTCGGCCGGCTTACCGCGGTGGGTCGGCTCGCTCTGACCGAGCAGTCGATCACGGAACTCCGTCATGCTGGCCGGCCGATCATCCGGGTGCATGGCAATGGCCTGCATGATGGCGGTCTCGGCAGTGACGCCGATGGCCGGATTGAGCTCGCGCATCGGCAGCAACGCGGCGGGCCGCAGGAAGCGCTGTTTGGCTTCGGCCGGGGCCTGATTGGTGAGCAGGTGATACAGCGTCGCGCCCAACGAGTAAATATCAGACCGGGCGTCGGTGTGCGTGTCGTCCTCGCCGTATTGCTCGAGCGGTGTGTAGGCGGCGGTGCCGCGTCCCTGCAGCACGGTGATGGTGCGCGAGTCGTCCTTGCCCACCAGTTTGACCAGCCCGAAATCGACAAGCTTGATGATCCCGCTCGGAGCAAGCCGGATGTTGCTGGGCTTGATGTCGCGGTGCAGGACCGGCGTCTCCTGGGTGTGCATGTAGGACAGCGCATCGCACAACTGACGGGCCCAATTCAGCACCTCGAACTCGGAGAGGATCTTGCCGCTGCGGCGCGCCTCGTCCATCAGCTCCTTCAGGTCCTTGCCCGGCACGTAGTCCATGACCAGGTAGTCGAGCGTGTTCTCGGTGAAGTAGTCCGAGACCTTGGGCAGGTTGGGGTGATCCAGGCGGGCCAGGATGCTGGCCTCGTGGCGGAACTGGTGCTGAAGCTGCTCGATCACGGTGCCGCTGGCGGTTGGGTCGATGCGCACGGCTTTCACCGCGCACTTGCGCCCTTCGAGGCGCAGGTCCTCGGCCAGATACACCGAGCCCATCCCGCCTTCGCCGATGGGGCTGAGGATCTTGTAACGGTTTCGCAGCGTTGCGCCTTCGTTGAGCACGCGACGATTGTAACGCCCGCACACGTCCGTACCCGTAGGGGCGCACGGATGTGCGCACCGCGCAGCGCACCCCGCACACCGTCGCGCATGCGCAAATCCACGCCATCCACCGCCGCCCGCACGGGGCAAGGCGGGGCGCATGTCCATGCGCCCCTACACCGCACGCGCAAATCCACACCATCCCCCGCCGCCCGCACGGTGCAACGCGGGGCGCAAATCCACGCCATCCCCCACCGCCCGCACGGGGCAAGGCGGGGCGCATATCCATGCGCCCCTACACCGCATGCGCGAATCGACGCCATCCCCGCCGCCCGCACGGGGCAACGCGG
>JAIBCK010000109.1 GCA_019694215.1 Thermoflexales bacterium | reverse complement strand
GCGGTCGGCGACCGACGCCGCAAACCCTACCAACGCACAACGCACGACGAAGCCCAAACCCGCAGGGCCGCCACCCGCCCCTACCGCCCGATGCCGGCGCTGCCGCCAAAGGCGGTGCTCATGTCCTGGTAGATCGCGGCGATGTTCGCCTCGGTCCCGGCATAGAAATTGCCGTTGCTCTTCTGCGCCATCCCGCCCAGGATGTTCTTGTCGGCATCACTGCCATACGCGACCGTATACAGGCTCGTCCCGTTGGCCGTCGCCAGCGCTATCAGACGATCATCGTACTTGTAATTGCGGCTGGCCGTGTCCTGGCCATCCGTCAGGATGATCATGACATTCGTCCGCGCTGACGAGGTCGAGCGACGGATCTGGGCCGCCCCCTCCGCGATGCTGTCATACAGCGCGGTGTTGCCATTGGCCTGCAGCCCGCGCACCGTCGAGACCGCGCTGTCACGCACATCCTTGACCTTCTTCGCCTGCACTCGTACGCTGATGTCGGTCGCAAAGGTGATCAGCGTCAGGTTGTCCTCGGCGTTCATTGCCTGAAGAAAGGTCACCGCCGCATTGCGCATGCTGGTGAGCTTGGAGCCGGCCATGCTGCCCGAGGTGTCAAGGATCATCACCAGGTTGATCGGCTTGCGCGCGCTCTTCCACAGCTCCTGCGCGGCGTCCACGCTGGCCGCCGACGGGGCCGCAAAGACGACCGCGGGCTGGGAGAGGTTGAAGCCGCCGGCGGCCGCGAGCAGCGCACCCGCCTTGACCGCGCCATTGACTGGTCTCAGCCCGTTGGCCGCGGCAAGCTTCTGGGCCTCTTCCTTGAGCAGCCAATCCCGAAACGTGCGCGCGCCCTCCTGCGTCTCGGACGACGCGCCCGCGTTGATGCAGGCCGGATGCGTCGCGACAAAGGTGCCCTCAAACGGATAGATCGGGATGAGCGCCTCGTCGCCCTCCTGGCCGTGCATGGCGACCGTGCTTTCATACATCACCGCCGCGCCGAGATACTCCGGACCGCGGGAGGCCATCGTCGCGCCCAGTTCATCGCCGTTGGGCGCAAAGAGCGCCACCCCACCCTCGAAAGCGGTCACCGAGGCCTGCAGGATCGGCGTCTTGAGGTCGGCCGGGGTGACGGCCGCCTGCTGCTGCCGCGCGGCCTGCGCGACCGCCAGCAAGGCCGCGGCCCCGCTCCCGGTCACGCCCGGATGCCCGTGCGCCAGGCGCAATGTCTTGCCAAACTGCCCGCCCGAGTAATAGGCCCAGGCTGAGGTGTCCGCGGCGAGGCTGCTCAGGTCGAGCCAGCCCAGCGTGCGGGCGGGATAGCCGAGCAGCTCAGCCAGCGGCCGCCACATCGCGATGACGAGCGGGCTGGTGGCGGTGCTCGCGCAGTCGGTAAAGCCGCTCAGCTTGCGCGAGGCCGCCAGCTCCACCCACTCACCGCCATCCGGCACCCACAGCGCCGCGTCGGCGCTGCCCGCAGCCTGCCAGGCCGCGATGGCCTGCCCGGCCTCGACCACACTCACTTCCGGCCAGATCGGTTTGTTGGATTTTGTTTTTACGTTGGCCTTGACGAAGCGTTCGGCGGCCTGCGTCAGCCACGCCCCCGCCCCGCTGTTGACCGCAACCTTGACGCGGACGGCATTGGAGGGCGGGCCGCCTTTCGGATCAGCGCCGGATCCGCAGCCTGCCAGCGCCATGAGCAGCGCGACCAGCCCAACGCGCGCGATTGCCTTGACCTTGTGCATCTTGCCTCCCGATGGCGCGCCGCCTAACGGCCGACGGTAATCAGCGTCATCTCGACGTAGCGGTCCTTCTCCTGCAGCGCCGCGTCATCGGTCTCGCGGCGCTCGACCGGCGGGACGACGGCATCGGCAATGAAGCGGGCCTTGTCGATCTTGTGCTGGGTGGACAGATAGTCGATCACCGCTTGCGCGCGCGCCATTGCGAACTCCTTGATCTGCGCCTCGGTGTAGGTGCCCTTCGGCCCCGGCCAGGCCGAGGAGCCAGTGACGCGCAGGAAGAGGCCAACCGACTGCTGCAGCGTGGGTGCCACGCAGTCATCGAGAATGCGTCGCGACTCGAGCGTCAACGTTGCGCTGTCGGGCAGGAACTTGAACTCGCGGCAGGGCAGCACGGCCAGCGTGTCGGCGGCCTGCGTCTTGAGCGCCGAGAAATCGGGCTTGGCCGACATCGAGAACGTGGCATTGATGACCTGGCCATTGGCCTTGAGTGAGGGCTGTGCGGCCGAATTGGCGATGAAGCGCGGATCGACGAGGTCCTCCGGCCGGCCTCCCTCGGACGAAACCCCGGCACTCGCCCACACGCGACGCGCGATATCGATGCGCGTGAACAAGGCCGCCGGGTCGCGCATGACAAAGGCGTTGGCCGTCAGGTCGGCCTGCGCGATCTTGCCCAGCTGTGCGCGCAGGTCAGCAGGCGTGTTCACCTCCGTCCAGTTGGTGTTGCCCCACTTGATGATGTTGTTGGCGGCGAGATCAAAGTTCTCGGCCTGCGTCTTGAGCGCCTCGAACCAGGCATCATGAAAGGCCTGCACGACATTGGGCTTGGTCGCAATCGCCTGCTTGGAGACGATCATGGCATCCACGATCAGGCGCAGCTGGCTGGTTGTCAGGAGGGGCGTGCCGCCGCCGTTCTTGGCGCGCGAGAGTTGCGGCTCCCACGCTGAGACGGCATCGGCCTTGCCATCATTGAAGAGCTTGACCGCCTCATCGGGCGTGTCGGCCGGCACCATGCGCACATCGAACTTCGGGTTCAGCCGCGCAACGGAGAGCGCGTAGTAGACGAAGTACTCGGCCGAGCTGCCGCTGACAAACGCGATGCGCTTGTTTTTCAGATCGTTGATCGTGGGCACGTTGCGCGCCCACATCCCATCGCCTCCGGCGCTCTCGTCGATGATCATCGTGATGACGCCATTCCCGCCGGTGGCCACCGCGTCAACGGTGTTCAGCACGCAGTCCCATTGCCCGTCGCGGACAAAGCCGTCGGTCTGCTCCTCGGTCAGCGCGTACTCGGGCTTGCCAGGCAGCTGCAGCGGCACGATGCCGAGATGGAAGCCATGTGAGACATCCAGGCCCTGGGTCTGGATTTGGATCAGCGTGAGATACGAAGCAAACGCATCGAGCCCACACACAATCGTCGGCTTGCCATCGCCGGCCTTGTAGTTGGGCCCCCAGATCGGCGTGGGAGCCTTGACCTGCGGCGCCGTCAGCGTCTGCAGCTGGGTCGGTCGCGGGCCGGGCGTGCTCGTCGGGGCGCCGGGGTTGAGCGGCGTTCCGCCCAACTGTGTAAATACCACACCGGCGCACACGACCAGCAGGGCCAGGCCGATGATGGCGAAAAAGACGATCCGGGTTCGATTCATTTGCATGGCACTTCACTCAGGGCCGCCCACGGCGGGCGGCACCGCTACCGGTTGGCCAGATTGGCCACCCGTGTGTTGTAGACCTCATCCAGCGCAGAGCTGGTGTCGCGCAAGGCCTGGACCTGCTCGCGCATGTCGGCCTGCAGGCGCTGGGAGCGGCCGTTGCTGACATCCTTGTTGCCGATCAGCTTGGTCTGGGTATAGACCGTGCCCATGGCCGAGAGCGTGTTGTCGAGCTGCAACTGCGCCTTGCTCATGGTGTCGTTCAGCGCGACAAGGGCCTCGTACTGGCTCTCCTTCATCTGAACGGCATGCTGGTATTGCTCGCGCACACTGTCGCTCATCGGGCGGCGAGCCTGCTCGCGCATCTGTTGCAGCTCACCCGGCAGCGTCGAGCGGTCACGGCTGATGATCGGATCGCGCAGATAGTTGTCCAGCCCCTGGGCGAGCTTGTAGGTCTGCGACACCCAATCCTCCATGCCCCGCGCAACATCCATCAGGTGGTCGTCGAGCACGGTGTCATCGCGGCGCTCGATCTCCTTGACGATGAGCTCGCGGTAGTCCAGCGCCTTCTGCACCTTTTGGCGCAGCTCGGGCACGCTCAGCGTCGCCGTGTCATAGCGCTCGCGAAATGTGCGATCAAACACCCAGCGCATGAACTTCTCGTCCTTGAGCGTGCTCCAGACCAGCGCGGCCTCGCCGACTGCGCCGAAGCCCAGCCACATCCACCATGCGCCGGGGAACCAGCTGGGGAAGATCGCCGAGGCCCCTGCGCACAGGATCGACAGGGCAATGACGATCGCGCTCTCCGGGCGGAAGAGCGCGTATTGCAGCACGTTCTTTTTGGCTTCCTCGACCATGCGGTCGGAAACCGATTGTCGGTTTTTCACCTGGACACCCTCACTACGGACCGGGCTGGATTATGGTTGCGATGCATTGGAGCCATATAATATGGCGCGCTTGTCAGACCTACAGATGCCATTGTCGCCGCAGTTTCCGCGTGCCGCAAGCGCACGCAGTGAGCGCGCCAAGGCCCCCGAGCCCCCGGTCCGTATTCTCGCCCTGGAAACCTCGTGCGACGAGACCGCCGCGGCCGTCATCGACGACGGGCGCTTCATCCGCTCGAATGTCGTCGCCTCGCAGATCGACCTGCACGCCGCGTATGGCGGGGTCTTCCCCGAGATGGCGTCGCGCGCGCACGTCGAGGCCATCGGGGCCGTGATCGCCCGGGCGATGAAGGAAGCCGAGGCCGGCTGGGAGAGCGTCAACGCCGTGGCCGTCACGCGCGGGCCGGGGCTGCCGGGCTCGCTGGTCGTGGGCGTCAACGCCGCCAAGGGGATCTGCCTCGCGCGCGGGCTGCCGCTGATCGGCGTGAATCACCTCGAAGGGCACATCTATTCGCACTGGCTGGAAACCGCGCTGCCGGCTGGTCAGCCTGCCTGGAGCTTTCCGCTCATCACGCTGATCGTGAGCGGCGGGCACACCGAGCTGGTGCTGATGCGTGGGCACGGCGACTACGAGCTGCTCGGCCACACCGTCGACGATGCAGCGGGCGAGGCCTTTGACAAGGTCGCACGGTTGCTCGGCCTGCCCTACCCGGGCGGGCCGGCCATCGAACGGCTGAGCCAAACGGGCAATCCCAACGCCTTCCGATTTGCGCGCCCCAAGATCAGCCCGCGCCGGCGGACTGAAGGCGCGCACAGCGGCCTGCCGCGGCCTTATCGGGATCAAGCGTTGTACGACTTCTCATTCTCGGGCGCCAAGACCAACGCGCTGAATCTGACGCGCGAGCTCGGGGCGCAAGCGGCTGCACGCGCTGCCGATGTCGCCGCCAGCTTTCAGAGTGCGGTCGTCGAATGGCTGGTGGAGAAGACGCTGCTCGCCGCGCGTGATTTTGACGCCCGCGCGGTCCTGGTCGGCGGCGGCGTTTCGGCCAACCGCCTGCTGCGGCAGCGCATGGCGCTGGCAGCCGAGGCGGCGCGCCTGCCTGTCTCCTTTCCGCCGCTCGCCCTGTGCGTGGACAACGCGGCCATGATCGGCGCTGCCGCTTACCAGGCTTTCCTGCGTGGCGAGCGTGATGGGCTGGCGCTGGACGTCTCGCCCGAACTCAAGCTGGGCGCCTGAGGCCCCCTGCCCCAACGGAGTCGCGTGATGGAATACGAAGTCGTCATCGGGATGGAGATGCACGTCGAACTGAACACGACGAGCAAGATGTTCTGCGCCTGTCCGGCCCGCTTTTTTGGCGCCGAACCCAACACCCAGACCTGCCCGACCTGTCTGGGGATGCCGGGCGCACTGCCGACGCTCAACCGGCGCGCGATCGAGGACACGGTCCTGCTCGGCATGGCGCTGAATTGCCAAATCAACACCCATACATTCTGGGAGCGCAAGAGCTACTGGTATCCCGATCTGCCCAAGGGCTATCAGATCACCCAGTACGAGTACCCGATGTGCCACGATGGCGCAATCGACCTCGATGTGCGCGACCTGTCCAACGGCTGGAACGATGTCAGTTACGCGAAGCGCGTGCGCATCCGCCGCGCCCACCTCGAAGAGGACACCGGCAAGCTCACCCATGCCGGCGATGTCTCACTGGTGGACTACAACCGTAGCGGTGTGCCGCTGGTCGAGATCGTCACCGAGCCGGACATCTTCAGCGCGCACGAGGCCTACGCCTACCTCAGTGCCATCCAGGACATCGTGCGCTATCTCGGCATCGGCACTGCCGACATGGAGAAGGGCGCCCTGCGCTGCGAGCCCAACCTCAGCCTGCGCCCGCGTGGCTCGAGCGCCTTTGGCACCAAGGTCGAGATCAAGAACCTCAACTCCCTGCGCGCCGTGCGGGACAGCATCGCCTTCGAGATCGAGCGCCAGACCGCCCTGTTGAACGCCGGTGGCCGGGTGCGCCAGGTCACCCTGGGCTGGGACGATGCGCGCGGCGTCACCGTCGAACAGCGCAGCAAAGAGGACGCCCACGACTATCGCTATTTCCCCGAGCCCGACCTGCCGCCGTTGGACATTGACGCGGCCTGGCTGGGCGAAATCCGCAGCCGGCTGATCGAGCTGCCCCTCGACAAGGCCCGCCGTTATCAGAGCGCGCTGGGGCTAAGCGCCTACGATGCGGCGGTGCTCACGTCGGACCCTGCGATTGCGGCCTGGTTCGAGCGCGCGGCCGGCCCATCGCCCACGCCGGCCCGCGTCAAGGCAGCTGCCAACTGGATCAGCACGGATCTCTTTCGGTTGATGAAGGGCGGCGTGGCACTGGCCGATGTCAAGGTCCAGCCGGAGCAGCTTGGCGAGCTCATCGACCTGGTCGATGCAAAGACGGTGAACATCAGCACCGCCCGCAGCGTCTTCGAGGAGATGTTCGCCAGCGGTCAGTCCGCCGGCGCCATTGTTGCCGCGAAGGGGCTCGGGCAGATCAATGATGTGGCGACCCTCTCCACCGTCGTGGATGGCGTTCTGGCGGCTTCCCCAAGTCAGGTGGCGCAGTATCGAGCCGGGCAGGAGAAGCTGTTCGGATATTTCGTTGGTCAGGCCATGAAGGCGACGCAGGGCAAGGGCAATGCGCAGGTGCTCAACACCCTGCTGCGTAGGGCACTCGGCGCGGCCAGCCAAACCTGAGCGCCCGCGCACGCCCGGTGCCCCACCCTTGGACACCCACAAAAGCGTCGCCGCTCGTCGCTGCATGCATGGTCTCCGGTAGACCCGAAAGCGCCATCCCGTAATTGCGGGACTGACGATGGCGGCCCGAACGGGGTAGAATCCCGCAGGCGCTCCAGGTGACGCTTGCGCCCCCTCTCGGAGCCCGCTGGAGCCCGTTATCGAAGGAATATCGCAAGTTCTTCGATATTATGTCAAGAACGCGTCACTGGGGGGGCGCCATGGGGAAAAAGATTCGATTCAACCACGCCGGACACTGGTTTGTGGTTCTGGCAGTGGTTTGCTTGTGGCTCGCACCGCACCACGTATTTGGCGAAGACGGCAGCACCCTGTGTGCACCACTCGGGCTGGCCCCGTGCAACCTGGCGACCGTCAAGTCGGTGCCCGACACGCCGCCCACCAGCCCCACCCATGGCGCACTGGACACGCCAGGGGTTGCACAGAATGCTGTACTCGGGGTGAACTTCGCCAATTACCCGAGCAACAACCCGGGCTCCTACGCACAGGCAAAGGCTGCCGGTGCCCGCTATGACCGCGTCACGTTTTCGATGGCGGGCGCCCAGAGCGGTTGGGAGGGCTACGACGCGCTCGTGGCTGCGGCCAACAGCCAGAACATCGAAGTGCTGGCAACCCTGGTCGAACCCGCGGCAGACGCATGCGATGCCAGCATCGGTTACTCGATCTGGTGCGTGCCCAAAGGGCTCAACCTGGCCTGGAACGACTCGGGCAATCCGTGGAGCAACTGGGTCTACAGCGCCGTGCAACGCTACAAGAACTCCATCCATGCATGGGAGATCTGGAACGAGCCCAATCTGGCGTTCTGGGCAGGAAGTGAAGCCCAGTACGCACAAATGCTCAAGCGCGCCTACCAGGCGGTAAAAGCAGCTGACCCAACCGCGACCGTCGTCTTTGGCGGCATTTACCGCGGGAACAACGCCGGCCGCACGCAGGGTCTCTGGAACGCCATCGTCGCCGACCCCGAGGCCGCCGCCAACAACTACTTCTTTGACGTGCAGGGCTTTCACCTGTATGACGGCGGACACTGTTCCTATACCGACGAGATCGAGATCGTACGAAGCTGGATGCCAGCCGTTTTGCGAGGCAAGCCATGGTGGATCACCGAATCGGGAGTGCGCGTTCAGGACTGGTCACAACAGGACTTCGCCCTGTCGAATGAACAGGCCGACTGGATCATCAGCAACTACAGCTACGCGCTGCAAAAGGGGATGCAGCGATACTATTTCTGGCGCATGACGGACGGAGGCAACACAAATGAGCCCTGGGGGCTGCTCAAGGATGATGGGACGCCGCGGCCGGCTTTCACCGCCTATCAGGTGGCGGCGCAATACCTTCCCACCAGCTTCGCCTGGTCGGTGCGCCACTTCGACGAGAGCACGCCGAGCCAGACGGGCAGCCGGATCACCTTCTACGGCACCCCGCTCGGCCGCGTCAGCGTGTTCTACAACATCGGGCCGGTGCCACAGACGCTGACCGAGACGGCGATTCTGTCCACCGGAACCTGGGTGTATCCCAACGGCTCGACAGCCGCCGCGCCTTCGTCCAACGGTCAACGGGTTATCACCATGCCCGGCGCGGTCAACTACAACAGCTGGTCGCCACCAGATTGCCTGGTTCCCAGTTCGCCAGTCATCCTCATCGAGCGCGACACCACACCTCCCGTGACGACGCTGGCCACCCTGCCCGCTACGAGTGAGAGCATCGCGATCCGTTTGCACTGGACGACCACCGATCCACTCGGCGCAGGCGATCAAGGGGCGTCGGGACCCTGGCTGTATGACGGCGAATTCCGGGTCAACGGCGGGGCCTGGCAAACTTTGTTCAGCGAGGAAACCTACACGGCGACGGCATTCCTCGGGGTGCGCGGTACGAACTACACCTTCCGCGTGCGGGCCATCGACCGGGCAGGCAACGCCCAGGCCTGGGCGAGCGCCAACATCGTCGCAACGACCATCGCTGCCAACGCAAATGGCAAGTTCGCCTTCCTCCCCACCATACGGCGCTGAGCGGCCGGTCTCGGCCGGGTGAGGGTGCCGCCCGCTAGAATGGCGCGGCCGGATGAGCCTCGACAACCTGCTTCGCCTCTCGTATTGGACTGACAGCGCCGTCACCGCGCAGCGCGCCGGCCCCTCGATGCTGCTTGTCGTGCTCGCGGGCCTCGGGCTGGCGCTGGCGGGGATGCGCCTACCGGCGCTGCGCGGGAAGCGCCTAAGCATGATCGTGGGTGGCGCACTGATCGCCGCGGTTGCGGTCGGGCGCCTGTTGGCCGTGCCCGTGCTGGGTTGGCGCCTGGGCTGGCTGATCGGCGGGGGCCTGGTCGGCGCGGGCCTGGTCATCGACGCCGCGCGCGAGGCGCTGCGCGCCGGCCTGCCCGCGGCCTGCGCCAATGTCGCGGCCTTTCGCACCGTGGTGCCACGCCCGTGGCGCATCGATATCGCGGTGCTGTG
>JAIBCK010000108.1 GCA_019694215.1 Thermoflexales bacterium | reverse complement strand
CAAGCGCGCGCTGGTGCGTTACGCACTGAAGGTCGTGCGCATGGACATCGATCCCGAACACAACCCCTTCGGCCTGGCGCTGGATTGCTATGCGAATGCGCCCCAGCGCATCGAGGCCCCGCAGGCTTCGGCGCCCGCCGGCAAGCCCGCCACGCCGGTCAGCCCAGCCGCGCCTTTGCAGGGAGAGACCCCATGAAGCGACTCATCCCGTCGGCCCTGGCCGGCATGTTGTTCGGCCTGGGGCTGGTGCCCGCCGGACAGGCTATGGAGATTCTGCGCTGGGAGCGGCTGCCGCTGGCCGTGCCTCTCGTGGTCGGCCAGGAGCGCGTGGTCTTCATCGATCGCAACGTGCGCATCGGCGTGCCGGCAGGCGTCGGCGAAAGTCTGCGCGTGCAAAGCGCGGGCGGTGCGATCTACCTGCGAGCAAGCAAGCCCATCCCATCCACGCGGCTGCAGTTGCAGGACGTGGAATCCGGGGCGCTGATCCTGCTCGACATCGCCGCCGAGCCGGCGAAGGCGGGTCAGGCCGCGCTGGAACCGGTGCGCATTGTCGAAGGCGAAGCGACACCTGCGCACTACGGCGAGCAGGCGGGCGCGCATCCGAGCACCGAGGACGACACGCAGGACGATACGCTTGGGTCGGGTCTCACGCCTACCCACAAGCGCGAAACGCCGGTGGCCGTGGTCCTGACCCGTTACGCAGCGCAGAACCTGTATGCGCCGCTGCGGACCGTGGAACCTGTTGCCGGCATCGGCCGCGTGAACCTGCGGCGCGATCTGGCGCTGGACACCTTGCTGCCCACGCTGCCGGTGCGGGCACGGGCGCTGGCCGCCTGGCGGTTCGAAGACCAGTGGGTGACGGCGGTGCGGCTCACCAATACCACCGCACACTGGTTGGGCCTCGACCCGCGCGCCCTGCAGGGCGATTTCGTGGCGGCGACGTTCCAGCACCCGACATTGGGTCCGGCCGGACAGTCGTCCGATACCACGGTGGTCTACCTCGTCACCCGCGGGCATGGCTTGGCCGATTCGCTGCTGCCGAGAATCGGCCGCATCGACGCCACCGTGAATCTGCCGCCTGCCGGTGCCGCCGGCATGACCGAGGGAGCCGGCGATGAAAAGTAACCCGCTCCTGAAGTGGCTCTTGATCCCGATGGGGCTGCTGCTGGTCTTCGTCGGCATCAAGCTGTTCTCCGGCGAGCGGAGCGCCAAGCCCGTACCGGCCGGCGCCGCCAGCCAGCTCACACCCGAGGAAATGAAGGCCCTGGGCATCGAGGGCGACACGCCGCGCGATACCGTCGCCACGCTCGTGGCGCAGGTCAAACAGTTGCGCAACGAGCTGCAGACCGCGCTCACCGACAACAAGAACCAGAAGGCCGAGAACGAGCGCATGCGTGCCCGCGAGGGCGTGATCGACCAGCGCATCCAGACCGCATTGGACGGCGAGCGCAGCCGCCTGCAGCAGGACCGCGAGCAGGTGACCAACGACCGCCAGCAGACCCAGGGCTTGCTGCAAGACCTGCAGCGTCGCCTCGACGGTCTCTCCGGCAAGGGCGGCCAAGCCGATCTGCCGGTCGGGCTGGGCCTGGAGGACGGCGACGGCAAGAACTTCGGCAGTCAGAGCAACGGCGCCCGTCCCAGCAGCAGCGGTGACACGCGCTGGGTCGAGCCGGACGACGCGAAGCCAGCCAAGAACGGCGGCACGACCGCCGGGCTGAACTTCCCGACGAGCTTCGGCCCGGCGCAGAAAGCCCTCTCGAACGCCGCCGATGCGGCGGCTGATGCCGGCACGCAGGCCGCCAGCACGGTGCGTCCGTCCGCCAAGCCGGTCTACACGGTGCCGTCGAATTCGACGCTGATGGGCTCAATCGCGATGACCGCGCTGATCGGTCGCGTGCCGATCGATGGCACGGTGAACGACCCTTACCCGTTCAAGGTGCTGATCGGCCCGGACAACCTGACCGCCAACGGCATCGACATTCCCGACGTGGCCGGCGCCGTCGTCAGCGGCACAGCCTCGGGCGACTGGACGCTCTCGTGCGTGCGCGGCCAGATTCGCAGCGTCACCTTCGTGTTCCAGGACGGCACGATCCGCACAGTGCCGGAGGACGGCAACCGCGCGCAGGGCAGCGGCGGTCAAGCCAATGGCACCAATGGCAACAGCACCACACACGGCGGCCTGGGCTGGATCAGCGATCCCTACGGCATCCCATGCGTCTCGGGCGAGCGGCGCAGCAACGCCCAGCAGTATCTCGGCTCGCAAGCGCTGATCACCGCGGCCGGTGCTGGCGCGGCGTCGCTCATCAAGTCCAGCAATGGCAGCGTGGCCGTGGTCGCCAACAGCAACGGCTCGCTGGGTACCGTCGGCATCAGCGGCACCGAGGCGATGGGCCGCATCCTGGCTGGCGGCGTGCGCGACATGGCCGATTGGGTCAACAAGCTCTACGGCCAGGCGTTCGCCGCGGTCTATGTACAGCCCGGCGCCAAGGTCGCCGTGCACCTGGAACAGCCGCTCAACATCGACTACGACGCCAAGGGGCGCCGGGTCAATCACCGCATCGGAGGCGCCCATGCGTCGGATCTGGACTGAAGTCGCCGCGATCCTGCTCGCGGTCATGGTGCTGGGTGGCTGCGCTACCAGCAAGGACCAACTGCTGCCGCACGGCGACAACACCATGCTCGACGTCTGGCAGCATGAGACCGGCGGGCGCGGTGCCGGCGGGCAGGCAGCACGGCAATTGCTCGATGCGCGTCAGAGCCTGCGCCGCCCGCTGACCGAAGCGGACGTGCAGGCAACGCCGACCACCAACGCCGCCTACATGCGCACGGCGAGCACCGAAATCTATCGGCAATTCCAGCGCCTGCCGAATCCCGACCTGGTGATGTACGTGTTCCCGCACCTGGCCGGCACCGACCCGGTGCCCGTGCCTGGCTACAGCACGGTGTTTCCGCTGTATCAGCGTGTTCAATACGCGATGCCGGGCGAGCGCGTGGAGGACTACTGATGGCCTGGTCCATGCCCTGGGTGCGCAAGATAGCCCCGTCCATCACGCCTGCGATCCCGTCAGCCAACATCGCCGATGCAACAGACGATACCTGGGAGCGGCATGTGGCCGCGCTCGCCGATGCAGGCATCCCGGAACCTGGCAGCGGGCTTAATGCAGGCCGGCGCCGGCCCGCGACCGGAGCCGACCACGAGGCACTCTACGGCGTCGCGCCATCGTTTGCGGACATGTTGCCCTGGGTGGAATACCTGTCGGGCTCCAAGAGCATGCTGCTGGAGGACGGGCAGTCGGTCGCAGCCTTCTTCGAGTTGGCACCGTTGGGCACCGAAGGACGCGAGATGGCCTGGCTGTGGCAGGCGCGCGATGCGCTGGAGAACGCGCTGCAGGACTCGTTCGACGAGCTCGACGAGAACCCCTGGGTGGTCCAGCTCTACGCCCAGGACGAAGCAAACTGGGACAACTACCTGCGCACGTTGGCAAGCTACGTGCGGCCGCGTGCTCAGGGCAGCGCCTTCAGCGCGTTCTACCTGCGTTTCTTCGCGCACCATTTGCGCGCCATTGCCAAGCCCGGTGGGTTGTTCGAGGACACGACGGTGACGCGCCTTCCGTGGCGCGGCCAGGCGCGGCGGGTGCGCATGGTGGTCTATCGGCGCACGCCCAACGCCGCAACGGCCCGCCGCGGCCAGTCACCCGAGCAAGCGCTGGCGACGATCTGTGACCGGCTCGTCGGCGGACTCGCCAACGCGGGCGTGAAAGCCCGTCGTCTGGCCGCCGCCGACATCCACGACTGGCTGCTGCGCTGGTTCAATCCGCACCCTACGCTGCTGGGTCCGATCGCCGAGGACCGGGAACGCTTCTACGCACTGACCCGCTATCCCGAGGAGGCAGAGGAAGGCGAGATAGAACTGGCCAGCGAGGACTTCGCGCAGCGGCTGTTCTTCGGCCAGCCGCGCTCGGACGTGGATAACGGCACCTGGCTGTTCGATGGCATGCCGCACCGGGTGATCGTGATGGACCGCCTGCGCATGCCGCCCTCGACGGGCCACATCACCGGCGAGGCGCGCAAGGGCGGCGATGCGGTCAACGCACTGTTCGACCAGATGCCGGAAGACACGGTGATGTGCCTGACGCTGGTCGCCACGCCGCAGGACGTGCTTGAAGCGCACCTGAACCACCTGAGCAAGAAATCGGTTGGCGAGACCCTGGCTTCCGAGCAGACCCGGCAGGATGTGCAGCAGGCGCGCGGCCTGATCGGCAGCGCGCACAAGCTCTATCGCGGCGCGCTGGCCTTCTATCTGCGCGGCCGCGACCTGGCCCAGCTCGACGCGCGCGGGCTGCAACTGGTCAACGTCATGCTCAACGCCGGCCTGCAGCCGGTGCGCGAGGAAGACGAGGTGGCGCCGCTCAACAGCTACCTGCGCTGGCTGCCCTGCGTGTTCGATCCGGCTCTCGACAAGCGGCAGTGGTACACGCAGCTCATGTTCGCGCAGCATGCCGCGAACCTCGCACCGGTGTGGGGTCGTAGCCAGGGTACCGGGCATCCGGGCATCACGTTTTTCAACCGCGGCGGCGGGCCGATCACCTTCGACCCTCTGAACCGGCTGGACAGGCAGATGAACGCGCATCTGTTCCTGTTCGGCCCCACGGGCTCGGGCAAGAGCGCGACCCTGAACAACATCCTGAACCAGGTGACGGCGATTTACCGGCCGCGCTTGTTCATCGTCGAGGCCGGCAACAGCTTCGGCCTGTTCGGCGACTTCGCCGCGCGCCTGGGGCTGACAGTGCATCGCGTCAAGCTCGCGCCCGGTGCGGGGGTGAGCCTCGCGCCATTCGCCGACGCCCATCGACTGGTGGACACGCCCAGCCAGGTGCAAACCCTGGACGCCGACGCCCTGGACGAGGACCGCGACCAGGCAGCGCAGGTGTCAGATGCGGACGAGCAACGCGACGTGCTGGGCGAACTGGAGATCACGGCGCGGCTGATGATTACCGGCGGCGAGGACAAGGAAGAGGCTCGCATGACGCGCGCCGACCGCAGCCTGATCCGTCAGTGCATCCTCGATGCGGCGCAGCGTTGCGTGGCCGAGAAGCGCACGGTACTCACACGCGACGTGCGCGATGCACTGCGCGAGCGAGCTCGCGACGCCACGCTCCCGGAGACGCGGCGTGCCCGGCTGCTGGAGATGGCCGATGCGATGGACATGTTCTGCCAGGGCGTGGACGGCGAGATGTTCGACCGTCCCGGTACGCCCTGGCCCGAGGCGGATATCACGATCGTCGACTTGGCCACTTTCGCCCGCGAGGGCTACAACGCCCAGCTCTCGATCGCCTACATCAGCCTCATCAACACGGTGAACAACATCGCCGAGCGCGATCAGTTCCTCGGCCGGCCGATCATCAACGTCACTGACGAAGGCCACATCATCACCAAGAACCCGCTACTCGCGCCTTACGTGGTCAAGATCACCAAGATGTGGCGCAAGCTCGGCGCCTGGTACTGGCTGGCGACCCAGAACATCGACGACCTGCCTAAAGCCGCTGAGCCAATGCTCAACATGATCGAGTGGTGGATCTGCCTCTCCATGCCACCGGACGAGGTGGAGAAGATCGCGCGCTTCCGCGAGCTGAACCCGGCGCAGAAGGCGTTGATGCTGTCAGCCCGCAAGGAGGCTGGCAAGTTCACCGAAGGCGTGATCCTCTCTAAGTCGATGGAAGTGCTGTTCCGCGCGGTGCCGCCCAGTTTGTACCTGGCGCTGGCCCAGACCGAACCGGAAGAGAAGGCCGAGCGCTTCCAGTTGATGCAGCAGTACGGCATCGGTGAGCTGGATGCCGCCTTCAAGGTGGCCGAGAAGATCGACAGCGCTCGCGGCATCGAGTCGCTCACCCTCGATGCGTTGGCGTGAAGGAGGGCACGATGACTCTGCCTCGCCTTGTCCGTTCCCGCTTCTTCCTCGTCGGGCTGCTGGCGACCGCGATGCTGCTCACTGCGGCTGTGTGGGCTTTCCTGCATCTGCATGCCGCAAGACCTGACGCGCGTCCCTCTCGCGCGGAATTGCCAGTCACCACTGCGGCTCAGGTCGAGCCTGATTCTCCGGCGCCGGCAGGGCCGCCCTGGCGCTACGGCCGGGCGGATGCGCGTTTCACCGTGGTCGAGTACGCCGACCTCGAATGCCCGTTCTGCCGCGCGTACTTCGCCGTGCTCAAACGCTGGATCGACCAACATCCCGAGGTCGCCTGGCAGTGGCATCACCTGCCGCTATCGATACACGAGCCCGCGGCGTCCGCCGACGCGCGCCTGGTCGAGTGCGTCGGCCAGACCGGCGGTCACGCCGCATTCTGGCAGGCCGTGGAGTGGGTCTATGCCCATACGCGCGGCGACGGGCAGGGCTTGCCCGAGGGGCTGCGCTATCCAGACCTCACGCCCGACGCGCAGCAGTGCCTCGACTCCGAGCGGCCGGATGCGGTGATCCGCGCGCAGGCGGCCGAGGCTGCCCAGCAGCACGTCGCCGCCACACCCACGCTACGCCTGCAGGATCGCCAATCCGGCAAGACGCTGCTGCTGCGCGGGCCTGTCGACGGTGACGCATTGCTGTCGGCCATCGACTTGCTGGCTGCGGGTGGCGCCGATGCCCCATCAACGAAGGAAATGCCTGCCGAGCCCATCGGCGACATGCCCAGGTAGCCACGATCTTCAAGGCTACGACGCGGCCCGGCCGCGCTGATCGACCCGTTCGCTTCGCATCCCTCGACGCGAACAGCCACTGCCCGAGCGGTGGCGGATGCCGCTGTTCCCTTGTTCGCATTCTCATCGTCCCCGGAGGGTTCGCCCTCCAGGGGCGGGCGTCCTCCCAACTCATCCCCTGGAGGTTCGCCATGTCTTATACCGTTACCGACTCCCGCCCGGAGTCACTGGCCCTGATCGCCGCGCAGCACGAGGACTGGATCATCCAGCAGGCCATCACCTTGCTGGAGCACCGCATCTTCAAGGCCGGGCCTTGCCTCTCCAGTCCCGCTGCCGTGCGCGACTACCTGCGTCTGAAGCTCGTCGCCGAGCCCAACGAAGTCTTCGCGGTCGTCTTCATGGACAGCCAGAACCGCGTGCTGGCCTACGAGCCGCTGTTCAAGGGCTCGGTCGACCAGACCTCGGTGTACCCGCGGGTGGTCGTCCAGCGCGCCTTGGCCCTCAACGCCTCGGCATTGATCCTGGCACACCAGCATCCATCGGGGGTGACCGACCCCTCGGCCGCCGATCGTGCGCTCACGGACCGGCTCAAAGCCGCCCTGGCCATGGTCGATGTCCGGGTGGTGGATCACTTCATCGTCGGTGAGGGCGCGCCGTACTCCTTTGCCGAAGCCGGTCTGCTGTAGCCGCAATCTGCATCCGGCCTCTCCACGCAGTGTCATTCAACCCCGCGCGGGTCGCCCAGGCCCCTGCGGACCTGCGGCTCCCGCGCTCCTTCTTCCAAAGGTGCTTCTCATGCAACCCAAGATCCATGTATTCGACGGTGTGCCCTTCGTGGCCACTCCCTATCGCGCGGGAACCTTCATCCGTCAGGACGTGTTCTGGCGTCAGTTCACGGTGACCTGTCAAGGCAACATCGAGTACCCCGAGGACGATCCGGTCTACGGAACCTGGTGGACGCCGTACAGCCTCGTGCTCGGACAACACGGCCTGATCGAGGAGGCGATGGCGCTGGCCGCCGCGTGCGTAACGAAGGACGAGTTCGACCTGACCTCGGAAATCGAGGCGTTGGACTTCAGGCCGGAGCTGGTCCTCGTCCGTGATCCTCTCGATCGCCTGGTGCTTGCCGGGCATGTCGAAGGCCAACGCATTTGCTGGTGCAATCCCGTCAGTTCGCAGGACGATGCCGCCGGTGTCGCCAAGCAAGTCGACGAGTTGCGCGACGAAGCAGCTTACGAGGCCGGCTGGGACAACTACTGCACCGCCGAGCATCTGCGTCTACGTGCAAGGGCGCTTGCCGGCCGGCTGGTCGATCCCTTCTGGCAAGAGCATGCCCGGATGGCCGTCCAGCTGGTCGCGAGCCTTTGATCCTCGCGGGAGCCCCGGCTCCCGCGGCTCTTTCGCACGAGCCCCAAAGCGGAATGGCTGCGGTGCGCTTTCTTTGTCGCGGCCGAGGCGGCGTTGGCGTTCGATTGGGGCTTCGATCCATTACCAGGACGCCCGGCATGACGGCTCCCCATTCTTTCATCTCTCAGCAGCTACGAGCCGTCGGCACGGCCCTCGCGTTGTGGGCCGCGCTGTTCGCATCCAGTAAGGCGGCGACGGCGGCCGAGGTGCTCGTGATCACCGACAGCGGTCACCCCGTGCAGGTGGCGACCGGTACGCGCGTCATCGAGCTGGACCTGCCGGTTCGTATCGAGGCCGAGTTGGCCGCGGGCCTGCCTGCCGATCCAGCCCAAGCCTCAGCCATCGTGCAGCAGCGCCTGCGCGGAGGCGGGCAAGAGCTGCAGCGCCGCATCGGGCGCGCCTACCAGGACGTCGCGGATGCCTGGGGCCTGGGCATCGCCAAGGTGCCCGCCGTGGTCGTCGACCGGCGCTACGTGGTCTACGGCGAGTCGGATGTCGCCCGCGCTGCGGCGCGCATCGAAACCTATCGGAGGACCCAGCCATGATCCGCCTGCTGTCGCCCCCGTCGTGTCGCATGCGCGTGGCGGGCGCCTCGCTGCTGTTGGCCGGCGCGGCGTCGTCTTTCGCCCTGGACACGGCCACCATCGTTTCCTCAGCACTGTCGCCGGATTGCCTGGAGTACCGCGTCGTCGGCATCTGCTACTGGCTGTTCTGCACGCCGTTCGGCTGCTCGGTGCGCACCTCGGTGAAGGTGCGGCATTACGTGCCCGACGCAGTGGTGTCGAGCTACTCGAACACCGGCGAAAACCCCTGGATCGAAGTGCGTCCGATGAGCGTGCCCAACCCCACGGCCCGGGCCGGCGGTGATGGCACCACCAACCACGACAACGAGAACAACCTCGCCAAGTTCAAGAACGCCGACGTGATCGGGCATCCCGCCGGCGCGGTCTTCAGCCAGTTCGCCAGCGCTTCCGGCTACACCTGCCAGGGCGCTGGTACAGCCTTCATGCCGTACCTACTGAGCACGTTCGACACACTGGCCTGGCGCTACAACGTCCCCGAGATGGTGTATCCGGATGCGTTGATTCCCGGCATGCGCGAGATCGGTGGTCGCACGACGCTGAACCTGTGGGGCAACGTCTATCCGCGCGGCGGCTTCCTGCACCAGACCGACGACTACAAGAGCGGCGCCGTGGTTGCGCAGCGCGCGGGCGACATCGTGACCCGCCGTGCCCAGCCGCACGTCTATCAGCCGCTGCTCGCGACAGCGCGCGATGGCTACTGGCCCGCTGGCGCGCTTGTGGAGACCGACGCATCGACCGGCAAGTGGCAGGAGCTGACGCCGATGCTCTCGACCACCTGCGCGGTCTTCCCGCACAGCAATACGCGAGTGCAGGCCCAACAGGGTGACTACGCCTGGGCACTGTGGCGGCCCTATGCCTGCTGCCGGCGGCGCGGACAGGTGTTTCTCGGCAGCGTCGATTTCATGTGAGGTGATCCGATGAAAGCGTCCATTTCCCGTTTCATTCAACGCGCAAGATCCTACAGGCTGGCCGTCGCACTCGCCTGCACCTTCACGGCAGCGG
>JAIBCK010000020.1 GCA_019694215.1 Thermoflexales bacterium | reverse complement strand
ATCCAGCGGGCTGACAATAAGCGTTGGGCGATGCCGGGCGGCGCGCTGGAGGTGGGGGAGACGCCCGCCCAGGGCGTGGAACGCGAAGCGTTCGAGGAGACCGGCGTGCGTTGCCGCGCCCACACGCTGGCGGGCGTCTGGGACTCGCGCCTGTGCGGGACGACATCCGCCTTTCAGCTGTATCAGTTCGTGTTTGTCTGCGCACCCACCGACCTGTCCGGCTTCGGGCGTGGCAGCCACGCGCATGAAATTCTAGACCTTGGTTGGTTTGGTGAAGCCGCGCTCCCGGCAGGGCTGGACCCGGGGCACGCCTCACGCCTGCACGCCGTCTTCGGGGCAGGCCAGGATGGCGTGCGCGCCTTCTTCGATCAGACCGTCGGCGAGGGTACACAAACCTGATTGCCATGGAGGGGCCGTGGGCGTGATCAAACGTTTCATCATCATCGTCGCCTTGATCGCTGCACTGCCGGGGTTGCTCCCGGCCCCGCGGGCCGCGCGCGCGGAGCCGCCCGCCCCCAAGCCCCTGCCCGAGCTCGACGGCGTCGCCGTGAACCCGCCGTCGCAGCCCGCTGCCCCCGGTGCCCTGACGCCGCGCGCCTACCTGCCGCTTGTCTACAACAACCCTGCCTGTCAGCGTTACGGCCTGGACTGCCTCGAACCCAATGACAGCGTGGCGGGCGGCGCGGCGCTGCCGGCCTTGAACCGCGGCCTCTTCGGCACCGTCATCACGGGCAGCGGCAACACCGACAACGTCGATGTCTTTCGCGTCACGCTCGTCGCCGGCGTCGAATACTCGATCACGCTTTCGGGCGGGCTGACGATGGGCTCGCCCTTCACGCCGCCCGCTGATCTGGACCTGTATCTCTTTGCGGGCAGCGGGGGCAGCGCGCTGCTCAGCGCCGCGACGTTTGGCGCAGCCAGCGAGCGGCTCTTGTTCACCCCGCCGGCGACGGGCGAATACGCCCTCTACATCCATCTCTTCGCACCGGTCGGCTTGGGTGTGCCTTATCGGTTGGACGTTGTCGAGGTGGCCAACCCCTGCACCGAGTATGGCGTCGATTGCCGCGAGCCCAACAGCCCGCTCGCCTCGGCCGCCCCCCTGCCGTGGTTCAACCAACCGGTGTATGGCGTGACCATCTCCACCACCCAGGTGCAGGACCGGGACGACTTCTTTGCAGTGCTGCTGCAGGCCGGGACGCGCTACACGATGACACTCTCGGGCGGTCTGAGCGCGGGCACGCCATTCACCACGCCAACCGACATGGACCTGTATCTCTATGACGGGGTGACGACCGGGGCGGCGCTCGTCGCGCAGTCGGACACGTATGGGCAGGCCGTCGAGCAGATCGTCTTTGTCGCGCCGACCTCCACGGCCCATGGTTTGCGCGTGCGGGTGTACGCCGCCAGCGCCCCCCTCCAGCCCTATCGGCTGGAGGTTCGCAGCCAACCCTGAAAGCTGCTATACTCCCGCGTCGAGCCCGCAAGACGGGCATCTTTTCTGATCAAAGGAGGTAACGCATGACCGTCAATGTTCATATCCTGTCTGTCGCCGTTGTGTGCGCGCCTCCTGCCTGCCTGGCCTGACGATACCGTCGGCTTCCGCAGCCGGGGACGCGCTTGTCCCTGGCTTTTTTCTTGCCCGGTGCCCGTCACCGGGATGCGGAAGAGATGGATCTCGAAACCAATCCAACGTCACAACCCGATTCTGAAAGTGAAAACGATGACGCGCTGACCTACCTGCGCGGCGCGCGCGAACAGCGGGCCGTGCGGGCCGCGCGCGATCAGGCCCATCGGCCGCGCCTGACGCGCATCGCCGACCGCGAACGCCAGCGCTTTCGCGCCGCCGCCGAGTTCAACCTCGTCCCGAGCGGCTTCCAGCCCACCTTTCGGGGCAAGCAGTTCGAGGAGAACTGGCTGCTCGAATCGCTGGGGGGCTTCTATGATGACAGCCTGATCAGCGACATCCTGTCGCAGGTCAAGGGCGGCAAGGAGGCCAATGTCTACTGCTGCCTCGCCCACCCCAGCCTGGGGCCGCGCTGGGTGGCCGGCAAGGTGTTCCGCCCGCGCATGTTCCGCAACCTCAAGAACGATGCGGCCTATCGCACCGGCGGTGAGCTGCGCGGCGCGGATGGCAAGGCCCTGCGCAAGAAGCGCGAGCAGCGCGCGGTCGCGGACCGCACCACGGTTGGCCTTCGGATGCTGCATCAATCCTGGCTGGCCAACGAGGCCGGCGCGCTGGGGCGTCTGCAGCAGGCCGGCGCCCTCACGCCGCGGCTGTATGGCGTCAACGCCAATGCGCTGCTGATGGACTTCCACGGCGAGCCCGGCGATCCCGCCCCAACGCTCAATCACATCACCCTCGGCAAGGCGGAGGCGCGCCGGCTGTATGACACCGTGCTCGAGCAGATCCGCATCATGCTGCGTTGCGAGATCATCCACGGCGATCTCTCGGCCTTCAACATCCTGTACTACCGGGGCGAGATCCGCATCATCGACTTCCCGCAGAGCATGAACCCGTGGCGCAACCCGCGCGCCTTCACGTTCTTCCGCCGGGATGTCACCCGCGTGCTTGAATACTTCGAGCGTTATGCGGATATGCCGGAGCCCGGGTGGTTGGCGCGCGCGCTGTGGCGTGAGGCGTATGGCGAGGACGCGCCGGAAACGCTGGGCGGGGAACGGCCGGCATGATCGACCATAATGCCGGCCATGGACCTGCCGGACCTTCGCCGCCGCATCGACCTGTGGAACGATCTGATCGTCAACCGCCTGCGTGATCGCGCGCGCTTCCCCGTCAACGCCACGATCTATCGCAAGGGGGCGATCCCCATCGCCGGCCGGCCGGACACGTCGCTGCTCGAGTTTGCGCTGGAAGGGTTGGAGCGCTACCACGCCTCGCTGGGGCGCTTCTCCTTTCCCGATCAACAACCGCTGCTCAGCCAGACCCTGCCCGAGTCGCCCATCGTGCGGCGCGGCACGCTGCCCTCACTGCCCGTCGTCGACCTGCCGATCCGCGAGAACCTGATGCGCTTCTACTTTGAGTTCATCGGGGCGCTGTGCCAGCCGGGCGAGGATGCGCAGACGTTTGGCGAAGCCGCCTACATGGATGCCGAGATCCTGCTCAACCTGTTCCAGCGGGTGAATGTTGGGCGTTTTGTGGCGGAGGTCAAGCTGCGCGCCGAACCCGACCTGCGCGAGCTGATCGACCAGCCGGCCGTGCTGCGCGAGCGCCTGACCGACCGCGTCCGCGAGCGGGCCGTGATCGACCGCGCCCGCGCCGCCGCCGAGCGTCAGCAGCTCAATGCCGACCTGTTCGAGCGCGTCTTCCGCTGGATCATCGACGAGACCATCGCCATCGAGGTGCGCTATCTCCAGCGCATCGCGCGAGAGGGCGATTGACCGGCGGCGCGACCGCGCTCAGGGCACCCGACCGCCGCGGCCGGCGATGAACAAGCGATACCAGGCCTCGCGCGTGAGGGTGACCTCGCTTGCCTGACCCGCCGCCCGCAGGCGCGCGGGGTTGGTGGTGCCGATGACGGGCATGATCCGGGCGGGGTGCCTGAGCAGCCAGGCCAACGCAATCGCCTCACCGCTCACCCCGTGTTCGGCCGCCTGGCGCGCCACCTCGGCGGCTACGGCCTGCGCGGTCTCCGGCGCCACGCCCGGGCCCGCCACACCCGAGACCACCGCCCCCTTGGCCAACGGCGACCAGGCCTGAACGGTGATGCCGTGCTGGCGGCAGTACTCGAGCGTCCCGCCATTGCGGTCCGGCCCCGGGCTGGTCTGATTGAAGCCGACCCCCGCGTCGATCAGGTGCGGGTGGAGCAGGCTGAGCTCGACCTGATTGACCAGAATGGGCTGTCGCACAACGCTACGAAGCAAGGCAATCTGCGCCGCGGTGTGGTTGCTCACGCCGAAGTGGCGCACCTTCCCGGCGTCCTCGAGCGCCGTGAACGCGGCGGCGACCTCCTCCAGCTCGATCAACGGGTCAGGGCGATGCAGCAACAGCAGATCGAGGTGATCGACACCCAGCCGGCGCAGGCTGCCCTCGACCGAGGCGACGATGTGCGCGCGGGAGAAGTCGTAGCGCGCAGGCGCATCCGGCGTGGGATCCCCCGCAAAGCGGATGCCGCATTTGCTCTGCAGAAAGAGGCGCTGACGCAGGCCGGGGTGGGCGCGCAGCACATCGCCAAAGACCGCCTCGGATTTGCCCGCGCAGTAGATGTCGGCGTGATCGATGACGGTGATGCCCAGGTCGAGCGCGGTCTGCACGATGCGCTCAACGGTCGCGCGCTGCGAGGCGCTCACGGGCTCCTCGCGCGACCACGAGCCGCCAAATCTCATCGCGCCCAGGATCAGACGCGAGACATCCTGACCGGTGCCAGGCAGGGTCTGTGTTTGCATGGGGCCTCAGTCGTGAAAGACTTTCTCGCCCGCGCGGATCGCCACCGGAAGCCGGTTCTCGGCCGGCGTGATCGGGCACGACCAACGGTCGTTGTAGGCGCAATACGGGTTGTAGGCGAGGTTGAAATCGACGAGAAAGCGGTCCGCGCCAACCGCCTCCGGTTCGAGATAGCGCCCGGCCGGATAGGTCTCCCGGCCCGCCAGCGCATCGGTGAAGGGAAGGAAGAAGCCATACGCGCCCTCGAACAGCGTCAGCGTGACCGGCACGCCGTCGACGGTGAAGTGGAAGCGGCCGTAGCGCGTGTAGGTCTGCGTGTCACCGCCTGTCGTCGTGATGGCGAAGCGTTCGCCGCGCGTGTCGCGCTCGACTTTGAGCGTCAGACGAAGCGCGGAGTTTTCCGCGAAGTAGTGCAGGCCCTTGAAGTCCACCATCTGCTCCTCGAGCAGCGGGCTGGCCGGATCCTCGGCGAAGAAGGCGTCTTTTTGCTTGCGAAGGTGATCGAGCTCGGTCATGGCGAGGCGAGTATAGGCCGGTAAAATCCAGACGTCGTGACCGAGAGCATTGCCGCCAACCTCATCCGGGTCCGCGCCCGCCTTGCCGAGGCGGCGTTGCGCGTCGGCCGCGATCCCGCTGCGGTCACGCTGGTGGCCGTCTCCAAGACCTTTCCGGCTGCCGCGGCCCGCGCGGCGTGGGAGGCCGGCCAGCGCGATTTCGGCGAGAACCGCGTGGAGGAGGCATTGCCCAAACTGGCGGAGCTTGGCGCGTTGGACGGCGCGCGCTGGCACCTGATCGGCCACCTGCAATCGCGCAAGACCAACGACTTCGGCGGCGAATTCGCGCTCATTCACTCGGTCGATAGCCTGCGCCTCGCCACGCGTCTGTCCGCGCGCGCGGTCGCACAAGCGCGTCGGCAGGACATCCTGCTCGAATGCAACGTCAGCGGCGAGGCCAGCAAGGACGGCTTCCCGGTCACCGGCTGGGAGCGCGACGCGGTGACGCGCGATGCCTTTCTGGCGCAGGTCCGGACGCTGCGCGACCTGCCCGGCGTGCGCGTGCGCGGCTTGATGACCATGGCGCCCATCGTCGCCACGTCGGCCGAGGCGCGGCCCTTCTTCGCCAGCCTGCGCGCCCTGCGCGACCAGCTCCGCGAGGCCCTTGATGGGCACGATGCCCCGATCCTTTCGATGGGGATGAGCGACGACTTCGAGGCCGCCATTGCCGAGGGCGCGACGCACATCCGGGTCGGCCGGGCCATCTTCGGGACGCGGTGATGGGCAAGCGCATCTCCCTGCCCCCGGATGTTGCCGGGCTGGTCGAGGCGGCCCGTCAGGCGGCGCTGGACGACGGCGTCGAGCTGCTCCTGGTGGGTGGCAGCGTGCGCGACCTGCTGCTGGGCGAGACGCCGCACGACCTCGATTTCGCCACAGACCGCGACTCCGTGGCCGTGGCGCGCACGACCGCCGACCTGCTCCGCGGCGACGTGTATGTCATGGATGCCGAGCGGGCCACGGCGCGCGTCATCGTCGAGCGCGCGGGTCGGACCTGGGTGTTGGACTTTGCCCTTCGGCGCGGCGCGACCTGGCAGGCCGACCTGGCCGCCCGCGACGTCACGCTCAATGCCATGGCCCTGCGCCCGCCCGCGGACAGCGCTTCCCGCGCCGCAGAGTTATTTGATCCGTTGGGCGGGGAGGCCGATTTGGCCGCCCGCCGCCTGCGTCTGGCCAGCCCGCACGCCATCCGTGATGACGCCATCCGCGCGCTGCGGCTTGCGCGCATGGCCGCCCAGCTCGATGCAACGCTCGCCCCCGAGGCGGCGGAGGAGGCGCGCCGCGCCGCGCCCTTGCTCGGCACCGAGGCCGGGCCAAGCGCGGAGCGCATGCGCGACGAGCTGTTCAAGACGCTGGCGCTGCCGCGGGCGCTGCAGGGGATGGCGCTGCTCGACGCCCACGGCCTGCTGGCGCGCGTTGCCCCGGAGGCCCACGGCGAACGCGGCCTCGCCTCCCTGCGGGCGTTGGAGGCCGTGCTGGCCGGCCTGCCCGAGCTCGCCACGCTCCTGGCCGGGACCTTGACCAACACGACGCGGCTGGCATTGCTTCGTTTTGCGGCCCTGCTGTCTGGATCGGTCAAGGCGGTGCTGGCACGCGCGAGGGCCCTGCGCCTGAGCAGCGAGGAGGTCTCGCGCTTGCGTCGGATGCTCGAGGCCGGCGCGCTCACCCCCGCCCTGTGCGAGCCGCGCGCGGAGTACGCCTGGATGTTGCGGGCCGATCTCGCTGCGGTCGAGGCCGCGCTGCTCGGCATGAGCCGCCAACCTGGCCAGGGCGCGCTGGGGCGGGCGCTGATCGAGCGCTATCACGGCCACTATGCGCCGGGTATCGCGCCGCCGCAGCTGCTCACCGGGCAGGACCTCATTGCGTTGGGCGCGGAGCCCGGGCCCGCGCTGGGTGCCGCCCTGGCCGGCGTGCGCGAGGCGCAGATGATCGGCGAGATCAGCACCTCCGCCGAGGCGCTCGGCCTGGCGCGGCGGCTGCTTGCGAAGGCGCCCCCGGCGCGATAAACTGCGCGCTCAACACGCGAGGGGGTGCGCGGGGGAACACGATGCAGCCCTTCATCAGGGGAACATCATGAGCACAGTCCGGGTCCTGGTCGGCACGCGCAAGGGCGCATTCATCCTCACCTCCGATGCGGCACGCCAGCACTGGCACGTCGACGGCCCGCATTTCGCGGGCTGGGAGATCTATCACCTCAAGGGTTCTGCCGTCGATCCAAACCGCATCTACGCCTCGCAGTCCACTGGCTGGTTTGGTCAGATCGTCCAACGTTCGGATGATGGCGGCAAGACCTGGGAGCCGGTCGGGAATACCTTTGAATATGCCGGCGAGGTTGGCACGCACCTGTGGTACGACGGCACCCAGCATCCGTGGGGGTTCAAGCGCATCTGGCGCCTGGAGCCCTCGCTCACCGAGCGCGACACGGTGTATGCCGGCGCGG
Source organism: Thermoflexales bacterium (assembly GCA_019694215.1). GTDB lineage: Bacteria > Chloroflexota > Anaerolineae > J036 > Brachytrichaceae > Brachythrix. The sequence continues at coordinate 37,429 of JAIBCK010000020.1, read as the reverse complement.
AGGATGCCGCGCTCTTCCGCTCGACGGATGCCGGCAAGACCTGGCAGGAACTGCCCGGGCTGCGCGCGGCCAAGGGCTCGCTCTGGCAGCCCGGTGCCGGCGGGATGTGTCTGCACACCATCGTCCTCGATCCCGTTCACCCCGGCCGCCTGTATGTGGCCATCTCGGCAGGCGGTGCCTTCCGCAGCGACGATCATGGTGAGACCTGGCGTCCGATCAACAAGGGGTTGATCTCGCCTTACGAGCTGCCGGATGCCGATGCCGACGTCGGCCACTGCGTGCACAGCATCGCCTTGCATCCGCGACATCCGGACACGCTGTTCATGCAGAAGCACTGGGATGTGATGCGCAGCGACGATGGCGGCGGGCGCTGGCACGAGATCAGCGGCGACCTGCCCACCGACTTTGGCTTCCCCATCGCCGTGCACGCCCACGAACCCGAAACCGTTTACGTCATCCCGATCAAGAGCGACACCGAGCACTATCCGCCCGAGGGCAAGCTGCGCGTGTATCGCAGCCGCAGCGGCGGAAATACCTGGGAGGCCTTGACCAACGGCCTTCCGCAGGAGAACTGCTACGTCAATGTGCTGCGCACGGCCCTCTCGGTCGACACGCTGCCGTCCTGTGGCATCTACTTCGGCACGACGGGCGGCCAGGTCTACGGCTCGGCCGACAGCGGCGATCACTGGCAGGCCATCGTGCGTGATCTGCCGGCCGTGGTGTCCGTGGAGGCGCAGGTCCTGCCATGAGCGAGGGTGCGGTCCGGGAGATCGTCGTGCTCCTGCCGACCCATCTGCGCACGCTGGCGCGGACCGGACGCACGGTGACGCTGCGCGTGCATGAGCCGGTCACCCGCTGTGCGCTGCTCGATGCGCTGGAGGCGGCCTACCCCATGCTGGGCGGCACGATCCGCGACCGGAAAACGGGCAAACGTCGGGACTTCATCCGTTTCTTCGCCTGCGAGCAGGACCTGTCGCTCGAGCCCGACGATGCCCGATTGCCCGAGGCCGTGGTGAGCGGCAGCGAGCCCTTCATGGTGGTGGGTGCCATGGCGGGCGGATGAGGGCGGTGGTGGATTTTGGTAGGAGCGCCCCGCCGGGGCGGCCCGTGAGCGGGCATGGATAATCGCCCCCTACACGGGCCCCGGAGAGGCCCTGACAGGATCTGATCACCATCATGGCGAAAACCCTTTTTCAGAAAATCTGGGACGCCCACGTCGTCGCCCAGGAGCCGGACAGCCCGGCCGTCCTCTACATCGACCTGCACCTCGTGCACGAGGTCACCTCGCCGCAGGCCTTTGCCGGCCTGCGCCGACGCGGCATCAAGGCGCGTCGCCCGGATCGCACGTTCGCGACGATGGACCACGGCATCCCGACCAGCTCGCGGGATCTGCCCATCGTCGATGAGCTCGTGATCAAACAGATCGCCCAGCTCGAGCAGAACTGCCTGGACAACGACATCCGCCTGTATGGCATCCGGCAAAACGCAGAGAAGCAAGGCATCGTCCATATCATCGGCCCGGAGCTCGGCCTGACGCAGCCGGGCATGACGATCGTGTGCGGCGACAGCCACACCGCCACGCACGGCGCCTTTGGCGCGCTCGGGTTTGGCATCGGCACCAGCGAAGTCGAGATGGTGCTCAGCACGCAATGCCTGCTCCAGCGCAAGCCGCGCACGATGGAAGTCAAGATCACCGGTGCGTTGCGCAAGGGCGTCACGGCCAAGGACATCATCCTCGGCATCATCGCCAAATACGGCGTGGGGGCCGGCACGGGATACGTCTTCGAGTACACCGGCGCGGCCATCAAGGCGCTCACGATGGAGGAGCGCATGACCATCTGCAACATGAGCATCGAGGGCGGCAGCCGGGCCGGGATGATCGCCCCGGATGACACGACCTTCCAGTATGTGGCCGGGCGCGAATACGCGCCGAAGGGCGCAGACTGGGAGAAAGCGTTGGCCAACTGGCGCACGCTCCCCACCGACGAAGGCGCGGGCTACGATGCCACGCTGACGCTGGATGCCGATGCGCTGGAACCGATGATCACCTACGGCACCAACCCCGGGATGGGCGTCGGGATCAACGCGCCGGTCCCCGATCCGGCCGGCCTTGCGGATCCCAGCCAGCGGGCCGCGCTGCAGAAGGCGCTGAGCTACATGGCGCTCGAACCGGGCCGGCCGCTGCTCGGCCATCCCGTCGATGTCGTCTTCATCGGCAGCTGCACGAATGGGCGTCTGAGCGACCTGCGTGAGGCGGCGAGCCTGCTCAAGGGCCGCCGCGTCAACGAGGCGGTGCGCGTGATGGTGGTGCCGGGCTCGGCGTCGGTCAAGCGGCAGGCCGAGCGCGAGGGGCTGGACAAGGTCTTCCTCGCCGCGGGCGCCGAGTGGCGTGAGCCGGGCTGCTCGATGTGCATCGCCATGAACGGCGATGAGCTGCGCCCCGGGCAGTATGCCGTCAGCACCAGCAACCGCAACTTCGAGGGCCGCCAGGGCAAGGGCGGCCGCACCTTCCTCGCCAGCCCGCTGACTGCGGCGGCCACGGCCATCGCCGGCGTCGTCGCCGATGCGCGCAGCCTGCTCTAGACCATGAATAAATTCACCGCCCTGTCCAGCCGCATCGTCCCGCTGGCCGCTGAGAACGTCGACACCGACCAGATCATCCCGGCCCGCTTCCTCAAGGTCACCGACAAGGCCGGCCTGGGGGACAACCTGTTCGCGGACTGGCGCTACAACGCCGATGGCTCACCGCGCGCCGACTTCATCCTGAACCAGACGCCGATGAAGGGCCGCCAGGTCCTGCTGGCCGGAGACAACTTCGGCTGCGGCTCCTCGCGCGAGCATGCCCCCTGGGCGCTGACGGGCTATGGCTTCCGCGCCGTGATCAGCACCTCGTTCGCCGACATCTTCCGCAACAACGCGCTGAAGAACGGCCTGCTGCCCATCGTCGTTGACCGAGACACCCACCAGCAACTCTTCAGCCTCGTGGCTGAGGATCCCGAGACCAGCGTCTCGGTCGACCTGGCCACGCAGACCCTGCGCCTGCCCGATGGCCGTGCGGTCAATTTTCCGTTGGACAACTTCTCGAAGAGCTGCCTGCTCAACGGCGTGGATGAGATCGGCTATGTGCTGGCGATGCAGGACCGCATCGTCGCCTATGAGGCCCGCGCAGGGGCATGACCAACCCGGCCATCTCGCGCGATGACCTCGTCGCCGGCCTGCATGCGCGCGGGGTGTGCTACCTCGCGCCAACGCCGGTCGGCGATGAGCTGCCGGTCAGCGACGATGTGCTCATTGCCGGGCTGGCGGCCTCGCCCGATGCGCGCCTGCGCTTCTCGCTGGCGGCGTTGCTCCTGCGCCATCCCGGGCTGGCCGAGGCCGTCGAGCGCGTGCATGTGGCCGGCCTGCCCTCGGCCGCACTGCGTGAGCTCGAAAAACACTACGCCGCGGCGGTCTATCTGCAGCGCCTGTGGCGGACGCGCCTGCGCCTGGCCTTTGGCGAGACGCCGCTGCTGCCCGAGCGCTACCTCGAAGCGCAGGGTCTACCCGCCCCCGACTTCATGCATGGCGAGTTCGGCCTGCGTCGCCTGACCGAGCGCGGCCTGTTCAACGACTGGTCGTCGTACGAGCAGGCCGTTGATCTCCTGATCGACCAGCCCTGCGGGCCATAGCCCGCGAGGCGTGATACATTCCCGGGCGCATGCGCCCGCCCATTGACCGGCTTCGCGTTCACTACTTCCTCGTCAAACTGGGGATGGCCTTCCGCCACCCCTGCCGGCTGTATCTGGTCGGCGGCGCGACGCTGGTGTATGAGGGTCTGCGCGAGCAATCGTTGGACATCGACATCGACTACGAGGTCAAGCCCGAGCACGAGGGTGAATTTGCGCGCGCCATCACGGAGCTGAAGGAGACCCTGCAGATCAACGTCGAGCTCGCCTCACCGGGGCACTTCATCCCGCTCCCGGCCGGATGGAAGGATCGTGCCCGCCACGTCGGCCGCTTCGGGCTGGTGGATGTCTTTCATTTTGACCCCTACAGCACGGCGCTGAGCAAGATCGAACGTGGCCGCGAAGGTGACTATCAGGATGTGCTGGCCATGCTCCGCTCCGGCCAGATTGCGCTCGATGAACTGCGCGAAGCCTTTGCCAACATCCTGCCGCGGGTCGAGGCCGAGAGCCTCAAGCGCAACCCGGAGCGTTTCAAGCGCAACTTCGCGGCGCTCGAAGCGATGCTGGCGAACGCCGACCTGCCCTGAACGCGCTCAGCGCCGCAGGGCCAGCCATGCCGCAATGGCGAGGGACTGCACAACGATTACAACGACAAAGCGCCCCAGAAAGGATGGCTTGGCCGTCTTGTGGCGCAGCAGCAACATCGCCAGAACCGCGGCCGGCGACCCGCCCACGAGCGCCAGCCCGAGCAGCGACCACTCCGGCACGCGCAGCGTTCCCGCGCCGGCGCTGGCCTTGTCGCCGGCATAGGTCACGAAGGTGACGACGTTGACCGCCACGAGCCAGGCCATGACGGCATCCAGCCGCGCGGCGAGCCCAAGGGCGAGGGCCAGCAGGGCGCTCACGCCAAAGGGCAGCAGGCCGAGGTTGCGCGCGCGCCTATGCACGTCGCCCACCCGCCGCATACCGCGCCAGCCATGCCGAAGCGAAGGCCTCGAAGCGGCGCTCGAAGATCGCCGCGCGCGCATCAGCCACCAACCGGATGAGGAAGCGCAGGTTGTGCACGCTCATCAGCATCATGCCCAGCAGCTCGCCGGCCTGCAGCAGGTGGCGGAGGTAGGCGCGCGAGAAGTGCTGGCAGGTGGCGCAATCGCATTCGGCGTCCAACGGACCATCATCCTCGGCGAAGCGCTGGTTGGTCACCGTGATGCGGCCATCGTGCGTGAAGGCGGCAGCGTGGCGGGCCAGCCGCGTGGGCAGCACGCAGTCAAAGAGATCGACACCGCGCGCGATGCCCTCCAGCAGGTCGCGCGGATCACCCACGCCCATCAGATAGCGCGGCTTGTCGCGCGGGAGCAGATCGTCCATCCAGGCCAGCACGGGGTACATCTCGGCCTTGGTCTCCCCGACCGCCAGGCCGCCGATCGCATAACCTGGAAAGCCGATCTCCATGATGGCCTGCGCCGAGCGCGCGCGCAGGTCCTGAAAGATGCCGCCCTGAACGATGCCAAACAGCGCCTGGTCGGCGCGGGTGTGCGCGTCGCGGCAGCGCCGCGCCCAGGCATGCGTGCGGGCCAGCGACTCGGTCACGTATTCGCGATCGGTGGGCGGCGGACACTCGTCAAAAGCCATGATGATGTCGGCCCCCAGGTTCTCCTGGATGCTGATGGACTTCTCGGGCGTGAAGCGGTGCAGGCTGCCGTCCAGATGGCTCTTGAAGGTCACGCCCTGTTCGTCGATCTTGCGCATCGCACTGAGTGAGAACACCTGGAAGCCGCCGCTGTCGGTGAGCATCGGCCCCGGCCAGCCCATGAAGCGGTGCAGCCCGCCGCGTCGCGCCACCAGCGCATCGCCGGGCCGCAGATACAGGTGATAGGTGTTGGACAGCACGACGTTGGCGGCCATCTCGCCCAACTCGCGCGGCGTCACGCCCTTCACCGCCGCCTGCGTGCCGACCGGCATGAAGACGGGGGTGAGGATGTCACCGTGTGGGACGCGGAAAATGCCGGCCCGCGCGCGCCCGTCGCTGGCGCGCAACTCGAATTCGAACATGCCAGCTATCATAGTGGAGGCACACCCCCCTGCCGCACACCCATGAACCTGATCGAAAAAGCCCTCCTCGTCGCCCGCGCCCGCCTGCGCGGAGCCAGCCGCGGCGCGCCGCACGTGCGCGGTGAAGACCCGGCGGCCGCACAACGTGAAATCGCCCTGCGCCGGGCGGAACTCGAGGCGGCGCGCAAGCGCCTGCAGGAGGAGCTGGCGCGTCTGGAGGGCGGCGTCGATGCCGCCGTCAAGGCCGGCAATGATGACGCCGCCCGCACGCGCCTGGGTCAGGCGGCGCAGACCCGCGACGCCATCGCCAGCAACCAGCGCATGATCGACCAGCTGGAGAGCGCCGAGCGCGACATGCGCGCCAGCATGAAGGCCGTCGAGCGCGGTGCCGAGGCCACCCGCGTCGCCGTCGAGGCGGCCGCCGACGGTGCCAGCGCCAGCACAACGTCCCAAGTCGCCCCGTCGTCTGCACCGCCTCCGCCCGCCGAAGACGACAAGAGCTTGAAGGCGCGCATGGATCGCCTGCGTGGGCCAAACTAGACAGATGGCACCGCTGTATCCCTTTCTCCACACGGCCTGCCGCGCCTTCATGGCCGTCGTCTCGCGCACCACCGTGCTGGAAGGTGTCGAGCACTTCCCGAAGGAGCCCGGCTTCATCCTGGCGGTCAATCACCTCAGCAACTTCGACCCGCCCTTCGTCATGGCCTGCATCCCGCCCCGCCCGCAGATCACGGTCTTCGCGGCGGCCAAGCGACGCAAGATCCTGCCCCTGCACTGGCTGTTTTCCGCGGCGGGGGTGATCTACGTCCGTCAGGCGGAGGCCGATCGCGCCGCCCTCAAGGCTGCGATCGAGGCGCTCAAGAGCGGCAAGAGCCTGGGCATGTCACCCGAGGGCACCCGCAGCAAGAGCGGCATGATGATCAAGGCGCGCTCGGGCGTGGCCTGGCTGGCGCAGCGCGCCGATGTCCCGGTCATCCCGATGGGGATCTGGGGGATCGAGAAGATCGCATCAGCCCTGCGCAGTGGGCACCGCGGCGAGGTGGGGGCGCGCTTCGGGCCCGCCCTGCGGCTGGATCGCTCCCTCAGCGCCGAGGAGGCCACCGACCAGCTCATGCGCCGCATCGCCGCGTTGCTGCCCGAGCCTTATCGCGGCTACTACGCCTGACCCGACCCCGCGGCTACAATCCGCCCGTGCCCACCGACCGACCACGCATCCTCGTCGTCTCGCATGACGTCGTCGGCGACGCCATGGCCGGGCCGGGCCTGCGCTATCTCGCCCTGGCCCGCACGCTTGCCGCGCATGTCGCGGTCACGTTCGCCATCCCCAACCCGCCTGTCGCCCGCCTGAGCGCGGAGGGCTTCCCGGTGGTGGCCTACCGGCGCAACGATTGGCCAACGCTCGAACCCCTCGCCCGGGCCAGCGACGCCATCCTCCTCAACACCGATCTCGCCACGGATTTCCCGGCCCTGGCCGACCTGCCCGCGGCGCTCATTCTCGATGCCTACGATCCGATGCTGTCCGAAGGCCTGGCGATGGTCGCCGCGCATCCGCTCGACCAGCAGATTGGCTGGTGGCGCGAGCGGATGAACAACCTGCGCGCGCAGTGGCGGATGGGCGACTTCTACCTGTGCGCGAGCGAGCGTCAGCGTGACTGGTGTCTGGGCCAGCTCGAAAGCGCGGGCCGCATCAACCCCCTGACCATCGCTGAGGATCCTGCGTTGCGCGGACTGGTCGATGTCGTCGCCTCGGGGCTCGATCCGCAGCCGCCCGAGGCCGCGCGGCCCGTCCTGCGCGGCGTGTGGCCGGGCATCGGCGCGCGGGATCGGATCGTGTTGTGGGGCGGCGGGCTGTGGCCGTGGCTGGACCCGCTCACCGCCATCCGCGCATTTGCGCGCGTCGCGGCGGTCCGCGACGATGTGCGGCTGGTTTTCCCCGGCACGCGCCATCCCAACCCCGCGGTCGCCGGCGCGCCCACGCATGCGGAGGCCGCCCGCGCCCTGGCCGTCGAGCTTGGGCTGGCGGATCGAGTCGTTTTGTTTGGCGATTGGGTCCCCTACGCCGACTGGCCGGCCGTGCTGCTCGAAAGCGATCTGGCGCTGTCGCTGCATCGCGAGACCTACGAGACCCGCCTGGCCTTTCGCTCGCGCACCCTCGGCTACATCTGGGCGAGCGTCCCCACCCTGGCCACGGCGGGCGACGAGACGGCCGCCGTCATCGCCCGCTACGGCCTGGGCGAGGCCGTGCCCGAAGCGGACCCGGACGCGCTCGCGGCCGCCATCCTGCGTTGGCTGGAGGTGCCGCGCGCGTCGCTGGCGGGCGCCTTTGCCCGCGCGCAGGCCGACTATGCCTGGCCGCGGGTGGCGGCGCCGCTGATTCGCTACTGCCTGGCCCCGCGCAAGGCGGCCGACCGCCGGGCCGGCCTGCAGTTGGACGCAACGTCCGCCGAACCCGCGCTGCGCGCCGAGAACGCCCGCCTGCGGGAGACTGTCTCGGGCTACGAACGCGGGCGCTTCATCCGCTTCATGCGCTGGCTGCGGCAGCGCTGATCGGCGCGCAGACCGCGCCGCTATAATCTTTCGCACCCCGGGGTGTCATGGGCCACGACGACGACGCAGTGCAACAATCCCTTTCGGCGCGCATCGATGCCGCCCTTGCGGCGCGTCCCGCCGCCCCGGAGAGCACGGAGGCGCTGCTGGCTGATTTGGATGTGCGCATCGCGCAGGTCCGCGCCCTGAGCCAGGACTTGGGCCTCTCGGCCGAGACCGCCTTTCGGCAGCTCCCCGGCGGACGGTTTTCGCTTGGCGCGCTAAAACGCCCGCTGCACGCCCTGGTCGTCTTCTACACCAATGGCCTGGCGGCGCGGCTCGAAGCCGCCCAGCACCAGCAAATCGCCGCGCTGGAGACGTTGCGTGAGATCGTTGTGCGTCAGCAGCGCGCGCTGGCGGCGCTGCGCGCCGCGCGCGGGCCCGGCGACGACCGCCCGGCATGATCCACCAACTGGTCGCAGCGCTGTCCGCCCACGACGCCATCGGCAACATCGCCCGGCTGTATCAGGCCATCCTGCGCGAGGCCGGCCAGCGCGACAGCCACATCTACACACTCTCGCACGATGCGCGGGCGCCGGGGGGGCTCGACGCCCGCGACCTGCGGCTTGGCCCCGACGATTGGCTGATCTATCACTACGGCAACGCCTCGGCGGCCACGGCCATCGCGGAGCGGCTGGGTGACCGGGTGATCCTGCACGACCACAACGTCACGCCCGGGCGCTTCTTCCAGCGCTATTCGGCCGACATGGCCGGACGGCTGGAGCGGGGGCGGGTCGAGGAGGCGCGCTTCGGCGCCCAGCCCGCACTCACCGATTCGCACTTCAACCGCGGCGAACTGCTCGCGATGGGCTTCCGCGACCCGCGCGTCATCCCGCCCTGGGTCGACGCCGACGGCCTGCGCCGCTCGGCGGCCTCGCCGGCGGGGCGCGCCATCCAGCAGCGCCACCCACGGATAATCAACAATGAGCGTTGGACGAACTGGCTGTTCGTTGGCCGGCTCGCGCCGAACAAGCGCCAGGACGACCTCATCACGGCCTTTGCCGACTACCAGCGCCGGCATCAGCCCAACAGCCGCCTCCTGCTCGTGGGCGCGGCGCACGGCAACCGCGCCTATCACAGCGAGCTGGACTACCACGTCGCCCGCAGCGGCGCGCAGCAGGTCGTCTTCGCCGGACAGCCCGGCTTCGATGAGGGCTTTGGCGGATGGTATGCCGCCGCCGATGTCTTCGTCTCCGCGAGCGAACACGAGGGCTTTGGCATCCCGCTCGTCGAGGCCATGGCCTTTGGCCTGCCCATCGTGGCGCGGGCCTGCGCCGCCGTCCCCGAGGCGGTGCGGGGGGCGGGCTTGCTCATCGCGCGCCCCGAGCCCGCCGCGCTGGCCGAGGGCGTGCACCTCCTGCTGACCGACGAGCCCGCACGCGCGGCGCTGTTGCGCCGCCAACCCGACCGCCTCGCCGCGCATTCCCGCGCGGTCGTCGCCGCCACCCTGCTGCGTGAGCTGCGGGCGATCACGGGGCAGCCATGACCATCGCCGTATTTGAGAGCCGCCTCGGCAATTTCGGCGGTGGTGGGCGTCATGCGTTGCGCGCGGCCATCGCCCTGGCCGGGCAGAACGACGTCGAGATGTGGCACACCGGGCAGGTCGATCCAGAGGCGCTGCGGGCGCGCTGGAACGTCCCGCTCGAGCGCATCCGGCTGGTCGGCGTGCCCGACGACGATGCCGCCATCAGCGCCCGGACCGCCGGGCTGGACGGCTTCATCAACGCCGCGCAGGGTCGCTTCATTCACCCGCGCGCAAAACGCTCTGTCTTCCTCAGTTTCTTCCCCACCGGGATCGATCTCTCGGCGGGGGGGCGCATGCGCTGGGGGGCGGGCTCGGTACTGCGCGTCGCGCGGCTTGGACGCGCCCTGCCGCCGACGCTGCGGGCGCGCTTGAGCGTCCTGCCCACGCGCGCGCAGGTGCGGGCGCTGGCCGCCTACGACGCGGTCTGGGTGAACTCCGCCTATTCGCAGCGTTGGGCGACGCACTACTGGCACCGCGACGCCGAAATTCTGTACCCGCCCATTGATCCGGTGGCACCGCTGCCAAAGACGCCGACCATCCTGCACGTTGGGCGCTTCTTCGTCGGCGGGCACAACAAGCGCCACGATGTGCTGATCGAGGCCTTTCGCGCGCTGCTTGCCCGCCTGCCGTCGGGGGCGCCGTGGCGGCTGGTGCTGGCCGGCAGCATCACGCCCGGAGACGAGCACCACGGCTATGCCCGGCACATCGAGGCGCTTGCCGCCGGGCTGCCCGTCGACCTGCGCTTTGCGCCGAGCCACCATGAGATCACCGGCTTGATCGGCCGGGCCGCGCTGTACTGGCACGCCGCCGGCTATGGCGTCGACTTGCAGCGTTATCCGGACCGCGCCGAGCATTTCGGGATGTCGATCGTTGAGGCCATGACCGCCGCGGCTGTGCCGGTTGTCTTCGGCGCGGGCGGGCCGGCCGAGATCGTCACCGATGGTGTGGATGGGCAGCACTGGCAGACCCCGGCGGCCCTGGTGGAGCAGTCCCTGCGTTTGATCGACGATCCGCCCTTGCGCGAGCGCCTTGGGGCGGCCGCACGTCTGCGCAGCGCGGCCTTTACGCTGGAGGCCTTTGACGCCCGCACCCGGGCGCTGTGGGCGTGGGTGACGCGCTAGTCCGCCGACGGACTCGCGGTGTCGACCGCCGCCTTCAACGCCGCCACGTCATCGGCCAGGCGGGCGAGGGCGCGCTGCTGTTCATCCGACCGGCCGTCGGCGGGAAGGCGGGCCTGAATCGCCATCATCGCGTCCAGCATCTGATGCAGCGTGTAGCTGACATGGTGGTTGAAGGCGACCTGCTTCTCGATCATCGGATCCAGATACGGTTCGCGAAGATGCGAGGTGAGATTCCGGCGGATCCAGGCGATGAGTTTCCCGACCAGCGGGGCATTTGAGCGCACAACGTAGCCGCGCTTCATCACGTCGGCGGTGTTGTCGAGATGCAGGATGTGCCCTCGCAGGCGCGTGCGGGTGGCCTGTACATCAGCCATGCTCTCCGCCCCGGTCTCGGATGCGGGTTGTTCGGCCGTCTGGGCGGGCCGGCCAAATACCGTCTGCAGGGAGTGCGCCGGCGCCGCCATGAGGTCGGGATAGGGTTGACGCGGCAGATGCACAACGGCCCGGCTGATGATGCGCGCCCACTCGGCATCATAGCGGTCAGGGGCAAAGTCCTGCGCCCGGGCAAGCCCGCGGTTGACCAGCGTGCCGTGCAGGGCATCGTCGGTCAGCACCGCGATGAGTTTGTCGGCCAGGTCACGGGCATCCCCGGGCTCGCACAAGAGACCGGCCTCTCCAAGCACCCAGGGGTGTGCCGTTGCATTGCTGACGACAACCGGTGTGCCGCACGCCATGGCTTCCACCAGGGGCACGCCAAACCCCTCATGCAGGCTGGCGCTGGCGTAGACATCGGCCAGCCGCATGTGCGCAGGGAGGTCGTCAACCACGCCCGAGAAGTGCACCTGCCGTCCGATGCCCAACTCGGCCGCCCGCGCCTTCATCCCGCTGACATAGCGCTTGAAGGTGTCGTTGCCGCGGTCGTCGCCGACGAGCAGCAGCAGCGCGTCCGGCACGCGCGCCAGCACGAGCGGCATCGCCTCGATCAGCAGATCGACACGCTTGTTGGGTGCCATCCGTCCGACAAACAGGATGATGCGCTTCCCGAGTGCGCCATATCGCGTCAGCAAATCGGGATCGCGGGGGCCCGGCACAAACCGGTCGAGCGGGATTGACAGGCTCAGGGTCAGGGTGCGCTCCGGGTCAGCGCGGTGGTTGTCAATCAGGTCCCGCGTGTTGAAGTCGCTGTCGGTCACGCACAGGTCGGCAAAGCGCACGTAGCCGGCAATGGCATCGATGCTGCGTCGGCACCACGCGCCCACTTCATCGTTGCCCCACAACTCGGGCGGCGTGACGTTGTGATAGTAGAAGATCACCGCGCCCCGGTCGAGGTGCGGCAGGGTGTCCATCAGTGAGTACAGGCCGGGATAGTGAAAGACATACAGGTCGCCGCGCCAGAACGCGTCGAGCCGATTTGCCGAGAGCTGGGCGTGATTGGTGACGCGAACGAGGGCGGCGATGGCCGAATCGACCGCCACCGGCGCGACCTCGCACACGATGGTGACCTGGTCGCCGCGGCGCAGGAAGGTTCGGGCCTGTTGAATGACGCACTGACCGATGGCATCATGCCCGACGAGATTGGCGATCGTGATGAAGACTTGCATCAGCGGGAATTTGCACCGCGTCGGCGGGCCATTGCGCAAGCGCTTTCGAAGACATCCGCGACGCGCGCGCGAGTATAGCAGCGGGTCAGCTTTTTCCATCCCGCTTCACCCAGGACGCGCCCGGTCTCGGCTGCCGCGAGCAGCGCTTCGAGCCGCGCTTCCAGGGCGACATCATCGCCCGGGGGGATCAGATACCCGTCCTTGCCATCATCGATGAGCTCAGACACCGCACGAATGCGCGCCCCGATCACCGGCCGCGCGTAGGCCCATGCCTCGACATAGGTGATTCCGAACGACTCGCCCGTTGACGGCATGCACATGACGTCACAGGCGGCCAACGCATTCAGCTTATCTTCGTTGCTTATCTCGCCGCGCCGATCAACGAAACTCATGTTGCCCGGGCCCGCCCACAGCGCGGCCGAGGCTTCGGTCTCCGCGCCATACGCCAGAAGGGCGATGTCCTGGTGCCGCTGCGCAAGCCGCCTCATGGCCGCGAGTGTGACGTCCAGGCCCTTGTAATCGGCCTTGCGTCCCAGCGCCAGCACGACAAAGGTGCTTTCCCGCAAGCCGAGTGCCTGACGGGCGGCGCGACGCTCACGCGCCGGATAGGCCTGGAGGTCGATCCCCACCCCCGCGATGAGAATCGGTCCGGTGTAGCCAATCGTACGCACCAGCTCGCGCTCCGCGCGGGTGTTCACGATGATGGCGGCGCAGCCGAGGATGATCCGCCGCAAATACCCGATGTCCCAGGTCACGGGCTGTTCAGTGTGCAGGTGCGGCGTCAGGATGATCGGGGTTCGACTGGCGCGCGCCGCGAGGTACCCCGTCAGGGCGTGCGAATAGTGCAGCTGATTGAGATGCACCACATCGTATCGGCGTGCGGTGCGCAGCGTCTCGACAAAGAGCCCCGGACTGAGCGGCCCACTGCCCAGAAATATCGCCGCGGCGTCCCGGCCCCTGCGCCCCTGCCAGTAGCGCGCATAACCCTGGTTCATCATCTTCCAGCCGGCTTCCCGGCGTTGGAACGCGTCGAAGCGGTGAACGCCCACCCCGTTGCGCTGTTCAAACCGGGGCAGCGTGTTTGCCCAGGAGCGATAGTCCGTGGAGCGCGTCGTGTACACATCGACGTGATGGCCGCGTATCACGAGTTCCTCGCTCATGTCGGCGAGGTGCTTCTCGGCTCCTCCCAGCGCCGGCGGGTACTGGTGCGAGATGTTGAGCAGGCGCACGTCAACGGCCCCCGATCACGTCGCGGTAAGTGTCGATCATTCGCGCCACGTGAAGGTCGAGCGAAAGTCTCTCGCGCGCATCGGCAACACAGCGCTGGCGCATCTGGCGGCGTTCCAGGGGCGTGCGTTGGAAGTGCGCGGCCACACGCTCGGTGAGGGTCGCGGCATCGCCGACCGGAAAGAGATAGCCTGTTTCGCCTTCCTTGATCAGCTCGGGAATGCCGCCCACGGCCGCGCCGGCGACCGGCGTGCCCATCTGCAGGCTCTCGTAGATGACGGTCGGAGAGTTGTCGTGCCAGAGTGACGGCGACAACGTCAAGTCCATCGCGGCAAACAGACCGCGCATCTCCCCGAACGGAACCCGCTCCAGGCGCACAACCATCGGTTCATACTGGGCGAGTTGCGCTGCAAAGTGTCGCTCGCCGCCTCCGACCACGACGACGCGCAGGTCAGGGATGCGTTCCCGGAGGACCGGCAGGGCTTCGATGAGCGTGGCGACTCCCTTGGGGGCCACCCCTCCACCCGCATAAATGACGTTGTTGTGACGTGGGGCACTGGCAATCAGCTGTCGAACCACGGGGTGCTTTGGTTCGGTGACGCGTTCGTCCAACCCTGAAGGAATCAGGACGAATCGGGAGCGCGCGTATCCTGCGGTCACGTGCAGGTCGATGAGCTTCTGGCTGGGAGACGTGAACCGCTTGACGTTGGAGGTCAACGTTCGAAAGACGAGGCGGCGGCCCGGGATGTCCGCCCAGTGGTCATAGACGCGCCAGCACGATCCGCAGGCCGGCCCAGTGGCGCCGGAGCAGATCTTCTCGTTCACGTCGAACAGCATGTTGTTGGTGCACAACAGCCAGTAGTCGTGCAGCGTGTTGACTACCGGAATGCCCGCCACCCGGCACGCCACATACGGCGCGAGCGACACCGCTGACATGTTGTGCAGATGCACGACATCGGGTTTTAGCCTGCGGATCTCGGCGAGGGCATGGCGATACATGCGAGGGTCATAGGCGTCCCGCCAGTGCGTCCGCCGGACGGGCGGCGTGTGGATGCGATGGATCGGAATGCCGTCCAGCGTAAACCATTCATCCACCGCGCTGGGGCGGCGATTGTTCAGCACGAGCGCGCTCACCTCAACGCCCCGCGCCCGCAACCCCCGGGCCTCATGGTAGGCAACAACCTCCGCGCCGCCCGTGTAGAACGGCGGGAAGGTGTTCATCATCATCAGCGAGCGCATCTCGTCAGGCTGCGTCCTCCTGCCGCAGTCCGCCAATTCGGCCCGCCATCTCGCCAAGCTCCTGGCCGATTTCCTGAAGATGACACTGGGTCGCGGTTTGCAGCTGGGCAAGATGCGTTGCATCCGCAGCGACCGCCTCCGCAAGGGCATCGAGCCGTTGCTCCAGGCGGGTTGCCGTTTCAGCGTTCGCGGCCTGCTGTCCGGCCCGTTCCTGCTGAAGACTGTGTATGAGATCCGTTAGCTGTGCGTGACTGGCCGCCAGGCGTCCCTTCTCCGTCTCATACTGTCCGATGTGCGTGCGCAGCGTGTCGAAGAGGGCGCGCTGGCGAGCCTCGAGTTCCGCGATCCGGGAATCATGCACCTGGCCCGCCTGCGCCGCGGCGTTCAACCGCTCGGCCACGGCAGCGTTGATTCCTTCCTGTTGCCCGGCCAGCCAGCGCAGCGCCCATCGCCCGGCGATCGAGTGCCACAGGCGGCGCACCCCCGAGATCAGCGGACCAAGGATGGGCACCCTGGATTCGAATTGAAATTCATGCAAGGGGGGCGGAACAAACGGGGGAGGTGTCATGTGCGGTGAAGTTCGGCGGTCGCTCCGAGCGGAACGAGGCCGCGCAGATCGATGAGCACGCGTTGGACGGTTGGACGAGGGTCATCCTCGCCATTCGACATGCGCGATCGCACCAGATCGTCGAGATCGAGCAGGCTACGGACATAGCTTCGGTGATGGGCCGCGACAAATGCGCTGCTCTCCACGCCCAGGCCGTTCAGCCAGGCCCTCTCCCCCGTGTGAAAGCCCGCCTGTATCGTGGCCGGGTCGAAGTGCTTGATCACGAAGCGCAAGCGATTGCTCTGAAAGCGGGCCATCCCTTCGATGTTCGCGCTCGCCGACAGGGACGCCTCCGCGTGGATGAGCTCGGCGGCCGGGCAGTACACCACCCGGTAACCGGCGCGTCTTGCGCGGAAGCACAGATCGACATCCTCGTAGTAGCCGCGCCCAAACGATTCGTCCAACGTGCCAATTTCATTCAAGCAGTCCCGGCGGATCGCAAGCGCGGCCCCCGTGACGAAGTCGACATCCGCCACGCCCAGCCCATCCAGCGGTGGATCGACGAGATCGTGCGAGCCCGCGCCGCGTGCGTCGATGCGCCCGCCCGCGTGCTGGACGCGACCGTCCGGGTAGAGCAGCCGGCAGCCCACGATCCCGATGCGCGGATCCGCGGCCATCACCGACAGCAGGGGTGTCAGCCAATCCTGCGTCGACCGCGTGTCCTGGTTGAGCATGACGAGCACATCCCCATGCGCAGCAGCCAACCCACGGTTCACGGTTCGGGCGAACCCGCGGTTCTCTGGCGCGACGATCAGCCTCACACGACCGTCTGCGACAAAGCGTGACACCCGCTCGACGGTGTCATCGGTCGACACGTCGTCCACAACGATGATCTCCGTGTCCGCAGGTGCGTGTTCGAGCGCAGTCGCGAGGCAATCGTCGATCCAGGGGGCTCCGTTCCAGGTGGGGATGATCAACGAGACCGACGCACTCACGACGGTGATTGTGCCACAGGGCCAAGCCGTCGCGTGGCCCACGGCGCGGCGGGCATGTCCGTGCGTTCAGTCTCGGGGAACTGCCTGCTCCAGCCGAGCGGAAGGGCGGTCGGCGGAGCCTCCGCTGCCCGGCGCGATGCACCATCACTTTCCGCGCGAACCTGGCGTTGTCGCTTTCCGCGGAACAGCGCAACCTTCTATAATCCGCCCGCCGGAGGGACAGGGGACGGACGGAATCGGTACGGGAACAAATCGCATGGAGGCGTAGTCGTCGCCCATCTCCATCCGGGTGTCTCTCCCAACCTTTGATGAACAGCCGAATTATCAACACGCTTCGGCAGGTAGGCGTTGTGCTGTTCGCCGTGGCGATTCTGGCGGGCTTCGCGCTGTTGTTCTATCGCGCTGGCATCGCCTATGCATTCAATGCAGATGCGCACTACCTGCCCAATGTCCTGGACCATCTTGGCGGCGCCAATGAGGAGATCTACCTGCCCGGACACACCTTCGCCAACAAGATCCCCTTCGTGCTGCTGGTGCTGCGGATCCTGGGCAATACGTACCCGTACTATTCGCTGTTGAATCTCGTATTCGGCTTCGGCTGGCTGATCCCTATCGCGGCCATTGTCTTCGCCTTCCAACGTCGGGATCGCTCGTTGCCGATTCGACTCCTCGTCTTCACGGTCCCGCTCATGACTTCAACCTACTTCTTCATGGTCACCAGCAGCGCGACCATGCGGAATGCCGAGCATGGGCTTGCCTATGTGATGTTCTTCCTCGCGGTGCGTTACGTCACAAGTGACAAACCTGGCTGGAGAAAGTGGGTCCTTCCGGCACTTGCTTTGCTGACCTATTCCCTGATCGTCTCGGATGAGTTCTTCCTGACGGGCTTTGTCCTGCCCATCGTTGGGTTGGGCTCGCTGTTGTGGCTGCGGCGCGGCAGTGACGGGCCGAACCAGATGTGGAGGCGTGGCCTGAGGGTGTCAATTGTGACCGTTGTGTCAGCCGCACTGGCGCTGCTCACGCTGGCGTTCTTCAAGACCTGGCCCCAGTCGCCGATTCACATTGCGCCCAATTCGGACTTCCTGATGAACACTTATCAGGGGCTCGCGCGGTCCGTCGACCTGGCCACTCGCGGCACGTTGGACTTTCTGGGCGCCGAGTTCTGGGGCCGATCCTTGTCTGTCTCCACCATTGCCCAGGGCCTGACAGTCTTGATGGGGCTTCTGGCCCTCGCCGGCGCGCTCAGGCTCTTGTTTCACGCCGTGGCCCGATACGGTGGAACGAACGCAAGGCTGCCGGCGCGCACGTCAAAGGAGCTCTTCCTTCTTCTGGTGACCGCCTCGTTTGTGTTGACCTGCGCGGCCTATGTGGGCACCAATTTTGCAGGCGATCCCACCTCTACCCGCTATCTGAACGTATTGCCAATCTTCGTCGGCACGTTTTGCGCGCTCGCACCCCGCTTCCCCTATCGCAAAACCTTCTCCCGCTTGACCCTGGTCGCATGCCTCCCCATCCTGATCATCAACTTCACGCGCGTGGAGGAAAATTTGGAGCGTTTTGCGCCCCGCATGGACTACTACGACGCGCTCAGCACCCTCATCGAGCAAGATAACCTCAAGGTGGGCTACTCCGGATACTGGAACTCGTTCTCGACTTCCTTTCTCACGAAGGCCGACGACGTCATCATTCCTGTTTCTGATTGCGCACCCTGGCCCTACATCGGAACAAAGAGCCTGTTCTCGATGCCACCCGATTTCATCCTGATCGACCGCAACGGGATCGACAAGGTGTTCTGGGTGAATTGCTCCGATGCACAACTTGTGACGTTATACGGACCGCCCACGTCAACGAAAACGCTTAGAAAGGGCAACGAGACCATCGAGATGTGGATCCTCAAATAAGGGATCGAGCGCGGGCAAGGCATCTGCCCGCGCGGGCAGCCCTCAGCGCGGCTCGCGCTCTGGCGCAGGCTCCGTGAGCCAGTCCCCCCACATCGTCAGCGCGCCATACCGCTCGCGCGTCGCGCCCGGGAAGACCTGGAAGGGATACACGCGGTCGTGGTAGCTGTACATCTTCGTGTCCTCGCGGTTGTGCGCGGCCACGGAGACGACATAGCTGCCTTCCAGCAGCGGCAGCCGGGGAATCTTGTAGACCACTGCCCCCTCGCCCTCGACAAACTCGAGTGAGAAATCCGAGAAGCTGGTGTTCGGACCACAGATGTGCACGCCCTGCTCGCTGTGGATGGCCAACCCGAAGATCGGATCCTCGACCCGCTTGCGCGCCCGGTAGCGCACCCGGATGTTCATCTCGGCACCGGTCAGAAAGGTCTTGCGCGGCGCACCAAACGCATCCACAAAGTCGACCCCGAGCAGCTCGACCTCGCCACTCCCCCACTGTCGCTTGTCGCCGGCAGGCGGCGGCGCTGAGGCATCCTCAGCCACCTGCCGATCGGATTCAGTCTCGGCCACCTTGCTGAGATAGGCCATTGCGACATCGGTGGGCTTGCCCACCACGCGCACGATATTGTTGTCAAACCAGATCGCCTGCTGACACAGCGTCTGGATCGCGCCGAGATCGTGCGAGACCAGCAGGATCGAGATCCCGCTCCGGCGCAGTTCGCCGATCCGCCGCATGCACTTGTGCTGGAAGGCCGCATCCCCCACCGCCAGCACCTCGTCGACGAGGAGAATCTCCGGGTTCAGGCTGACCGCCGCGGCGAAGCCGAGCCGCACATACATCCCGCTCGAATACAGTTTGACCGGCACATCGATGAAGTCGCCGATCTCGGCGAAGTCGATGATGCCCTGTACCTTGCGTTGTACCTCGCGGCGCGACATCCCCATCAATGCGCCGTTCAGGAAAATGTTGTCGCGCCCGGACAGCTCGGGATGAAAACCCGCGCCCAACTCCAGCAGCGCCGTCACCGCGCCATTGACCACGACTTCGCCCGTGGTCGCGGTCAGGATCCTGGAAATCAGCTTGAGCGAGGTGCTCTTGCCCGACCCATTCGGCCCGATCAACCCCATCGTCGCGCCCTTCGGGACTTCAAAGCTCACGTCCCGCAGCGCCCAGAAGTCCTGATCGTCTGGCATCCGTCGGCGCGGCCGAAAAGCCGAGACCACGACGTCCTGAAAGGAGCGCGGGCGGTCCCGCTCCATGTGGAAGCGCTTGGAGACGTTGATGAATTCGACGGCGTTGCTCATGACGACCGCGGGACTATACCGCAGCCAGGCCGCGCCGAACGCTCACCGCCCTGTCGCCGCGCACTGGCGCAAGTTCGGAGGCACCGGCGCGCGCAGCGCGTCGACCCAGCCCGCATTCGTCTCCGCCCCGATGGCGGCGACGGACAGCGTCTCGCGCGCGCTCGGCGCATCGACGCTGATCCGCAGGAAGGGCAGGCGATCCACCGGCAACCCATCCAGCGTCTCGCCCGGGTTGAGCGCATAGACGACGTTGCCGCCGCTGAGCGGTTCCCCGCCCTCGCGCAGCCAGAGCGGCTCGCGGATGACGATGATGTTGTCCGCGCCGCGCCCGCGCACCAGATCGACCAGGCGCTGGGTGACGTTGCGCCGCCGTGCCAGGGGAATCTCGTCGATGCCCTGCAGCGGATCCACCCACACGCTGGGCGCGTTGCGCGCATAGGCCATGGCCAGGTTGATGAAATCCTCGGCATGGTCGAGCTCGGCATTGCTCAGCCCGCGGTTCGCCACCCCGACCCGGTTCTGATAGCTCAGAATCACGATCACGCCCTCCTCGGTTGCGGCCTGCAGGACCGGGGCCAGACGCTCCGGGAAAAAGGTCGGTGTGATCTCGGCGTCCTCGACCGCGAGCACGATCATCCGCGCGCCCGCCGCCGCCAACGCGCGGACGCGCGCCACGGCGACCACGCCGGCCGCCTCCATCGCGGTCAGGGAGGGCACGCTCACGCCGCGCAGGGTGAGCGCCTGGCCGTTGGGCAGCGCGACGTGCGCGCCATCGACCTTGAGCCGGCAAAAGGCCGGGCCGCCCGATGTGGTCGGTGCCGCGCCGCCACAGGCGGTCAGGGATGCCAGGCACAGCGCCAGCCCGGCGATGAGAACGCGAACAGACATGCGGCGATTATCCGCCAGCCTCCGGGCGCTGGCATACACTTCGACCTCGCATGGATGCGCTTCGCCGCCTTTTCCCCTATCTCCGGCCGTATCGCGCATATGCGCTTTTATCGTTGGCCACACTCACAGCCCTGGTCTTTCTCGATCTTGCCATCCCGCGCCTGATCCAGCGCATCATCGATGATGGCATCCGCCCCGGCAATCAGGACGTCGTGCTCAGCACCGCCGCGCTGATGCTGCTGATCTCGCTCCTCAGCGCCGGCGTCGCCATCGGCAACAACCTCTTCTCCGTCCGCACCGGCGAAGGAGTGGCCCGCGACCTGCGCGCCGATCTGTTCGACCGCATCCAGGGGTTCTCGTTTGGCAACCTGGACCGCCAGCGCACCGGTCTGCTCATGGTCCGCCTGACGAGCGATGTCAATGCGCTCAAGCACCTCACCCAGATTTCACTCCGCATCGGCACGCGCGCGCCGATGATGATGGTCGGCAGCCTGCTGCTGATGATTCAGACCAGCCCGCCGCTCGCGCTCACGCTGCTGCCCCTGCTCACGGTGACCTCGCTCCTGATCGGCATCTTCATCTTCCGCATGGAGCCGCTCTTCCGCGTCGTGCAGCAAAAGCTCGACCGGTTGAATACGGTGCTGCAGGAGAACATCGCAGGGGCGCGCCTGGCGCGCGGGTTTTCCCGCGCCGACTTCGAGATCGGCAAGTTTGACGCGGCCAATCGCGACTTCGCCAATCACTCCATCCGGGTCATGCGTTTCATGTCCACGATGCAACCCCTGCTGGCGTTGTGCGTCAACGCTGGCATGGTGGTCGTGATCTGGGCCGGCGGCCTGCAGGCCATCGAGGGCACCCTCTCGCTCGGCCAGGTGGTCGCCTTTGGCAACTACCTGCTCACCATGATGACGCCGCTCATCATGATGACGATGCTGTCCAACACCTGGGCGGCGGGGCTGGCCTCCGCGCGGCGCGTCGGCGAGGTCTTCGCCGATCCGCCCGAGGTGCAGGACCTGCCCGGCGCGCGCGCCCTGCCGGAGGACCTGTCGCCGACGCTGGAAATGAACAACGTACGATTTGCATACGCGTCCGCCGGCGGCGACGACGTCCTGCACGACATCGCGCTTGCCGCAACCCCCGGGCAGACGCTGGCCATCCTGGGTGCGACAGGGGCCGGCAAGACCTCGCTGATCAACCTCATCCCACGCTTTTACGACACCCGCGCCGGAACGGTGCGGGTCGGCGGTGAGGACATCCGCACCGTCACCCAGCGCTCCCTGCGCAAGCGCATCGCCATCGTCCCGCAGGAGGCGCTCCTGTTCTCCGGCACCATCCGCGAGAACATCGCCTATGGCAAGCCCGACGCCAGCCTGGCCGAGATCGAGGCGGCCGCCCGCGCCGCGCAGGCGCATGACTTCATCTCGGCGTTGCCGGAGGGCTATGACAGCCATGTCGAGGCCCGCGGGGCCAACTTCTCCGGCGGCCAGAAGCAGCGCCTCTCGATTGCCCGCGCCCTGCTGCCGCATCCGGATATCCTCATCCTCGACGACAGCACCAGCGCCGTCGATGTCGAGACCGAGACGCGCATCCAGGACGCCATGGCCTTGAGCGCGGCAAGCCGCCTGACCGTCGTCGTTGCACAACGCATCAGCACCGTCCTCAAGGCCGACCAGATCATCGTGCTGGAGCACGGGCAAATCGCGGCGCGCGGTTCGCACCGCGAGCTGCTCGCCAGCAGCCCCATCTACCGTGAGATCTATGACTCGCAGCTGGGCGGTGGCTTGCCGGGGGTGCGCGCATGAACCAGCGCCCCGCAAACGACCACGCCGATGGCGCCCGCGCCGCCCTGGGTCCGCGCGGGCCCCGCTTCCTCGGCAAGATCGAAAAGGCGCGCGACCCGCGCCGCACGCTGCTGCGGCTGCTGGAGGAATTCAAGCCCTTCCGCGCCCGGATGACGCTGGTGCTGGTTTGCATCGTGGCCTACAGTCTGCTCGGGCTGGCCGGCCCCTGGCTGATGGGCCGCGCCATCGACACCTTCATCGCCAATCGCGATGCGGCGGGGCTGGCCGGGGCCGCCCTGCTGATGGCAGCCGCCTATCTCGGCAGCAATGCGCTTACGGCCGTGGCGAACTGGCTGATGGCCGATGTCTCGCAGCACGCCCTGCTCAACTTGCGGGAGCGCCTCTTCCGCCGCCTGCAGGTGTTGCCCATCGCGTTCTTTGATCGCAACCCGGCCGGCGAGCTGATGAGCCGCCTCACGAATGACATCGACGCCATCAACCAGGCTGTCTCGCAGAACGTCACGGCGCTGCTCTCCAGCCTGCTCTCGATGATCGGCATCGTCGTGGCCATGTTCATCCTGGATGCCTGGCTGGCCATCGCCTCCCTGCTGGTCGTACCGATCATGCTGTGGTTCGCCAATTTCGTCGCCACCTACACCCGACGCGGTTTCCGCGATCTTCAGAAACGGCTGGGGGAGCTGAATGCCGTCATGGAGGAGGCAATCAGCGGGCAGAAGGTGATCAAGGCCTTTGGCCGCGAGGCCTCAGTAACCGAGCGCTTCCGCGAGCACAACGAACACGTCTACCGCGCCGGCGTGTATGCCAACTCCTACGCCCTGCTGCTCATGCCGCTCACTGCCGTGCTGGGCAACCTCTTTGTCATCGTCCTGGCCGGGCTGGGCGGATGGCTGGCCCTGCGCGGGCTGGTCTCGGTGGGCCTGATCGCCACCTTCATCAACTACGGGCAGAACTTCGTTGGGCCGCTGCGCCAGCTCTCCAACCTCTACAACACCCTGCAGGCGGCGTTGGCTGGCGCCGAGCGGGTGTACGAAACCCTGGACACGGCCGCCGAGATTGCCGACCCACCGGAGGCCATCGCGCTCACAGCCGGCACCCGCGCAGTGCGGGGGGCGGTGCGCTTTGACCACGTCACCTTTGGCTATACGCCCGGGCGCCCTGTCATCAAGGACGTGTCGCTCGAAGCCGCGCCCGGCCAGATCGTGGCGCTGGTCGGCCCGACCGGCGCAGGCAAAACGACGATCATCAACCTGCTGACGCGGTTCTACGAGATCGAGGCGGGGACGATCACCCTCGACGGGGTGGACATCCGCAACCTCCGCAAGGACGACCTGCGCCGCCAGCTCGGGCTGGTACTGCAGGACACCACGCTCTTTGCCACCACGGTGATGGAGAACATCCGGTATGGCCGCCTCGAAGCCAGCGATGCGGAGGTGATTGCCGCGGCCACCCTCGCAGACGCCGACCCCTTCATCCGCCAGCTCCCGCAGGGCTACGAGACGCCGCTCTCCGAGCGCGGGTCAAACCTGAGCCAGGGGCAGCGCCAGCTGCTCGCGATTGCCCGCGCGGCGCTGGCCAACCCGGCCCTGCTCATCCTCGACGAGGCGACCAGCAGCGTTGACACGCGCACCGAGGCGCGCATCCAGCGCGCGCTGCTGCGGCTGATGGCCGGCCGCACCAGCTTCGTCATTGCCCATCGCCTGAGCACCATCCGGGACGCCGATCAGGTGCTCGTCATCGATGGCGGCAGCATCGTCGAGCAGGGCACGCATCAATCGCTGCTCGACCAGCGCGGCTTCTATTACCGGCTGTATGTCAGCCAGTTCAAGGGGCAGGCGATCTAGCTAACGCAGGGGCCGCTCACGGCGCGTCAACGCCAGGGCCTCGTCGACGCTCGCACCGGCATGCACGAGCGCGGCCAGCCCCGCCGTCATGCCGCCGGGCCGCGGATGCTGCCAGATGTTGCGGCCGATCGCGACCCCGGCCGCGCCGGCCGCCAGGGCATCGCGCACGCTCGCCAGCACGCCGGCCTCGTCGGGCGCCCGCTCGCCCCCCAGCACCACGATCGGGATCGGGCAGTAGGCGCGCAGCTCCGCAAAACCGCCGGGATCCGTGTAAAACGTTTTGATCACATCCGCGCCCGCCTCCATGGCGATGCGCGCGCCCGCCGCCAGTTTGGCCGGCGTGCGCAGCGCGGGGTCCGCCTGAAAACCAAAGGGGATGACCTCGGCCATCACCGGCAGCCCCCACGAGCGGCAGACCAGCGCCAGCGCCGTGAAGTCGGCGACGCTGTCGGGCAGCTCGGCCGACCACGGATACACCAGGGTCTTGATGCCATCCGCGCCCAGGCGCAGCGCGGCTTCGACCTGTGCCGCGGCCTGTCCCGCCCGTGCCTCGACGCTCAACCACAGGCCGGCCCGGCCCAGCGCCGCGCTGTGGCGGGTGGCGCTCCCCAGCGTCAGCAAATAGGCGTCGGCGCCCGCGGCTGCTGTGTCGGCAATCACCGGCCCGGGGTCGGCCAGCCCGGCCAGCGGCCGGTCCATGAACCCGGCGTGGTCCATGGCCACGATCAGGCAGCGCCCATCCGGCGCAAACAACCGGGAGAGACGACGGGAGAGAGCTTCAGTCATGGTGTCTTGACAAGCGCGAAGGGGTGTGGAAGAATCTGAACGATTGTATTTTACATCTGTTCACAAACGCCCATGACGCGCAACGACGATCAGCACCTGCTCCTCCAGACCGCCCGGATGTATTACGAGGACAACCGGACGCAGGAACAGATCGCGCGCGCGTTGTCGCTTTCCCGGCCGACCATCTCCCGCCTGCTCCAGCAGGCCCGCGAGGATGGCATCGTCGAGATCCGCGTCATCGATCCGCAGGCCACCAATCGCAGCCTCGAGAAGCAGCTCATGGCCACCTTTGCGTTGCGCGATGTCGTCGTCGTGGCCGTCGAGGACAGCCCGCCCGATCTGGCCCGCCGACGCGTTGGCCAGGCCGCCGCGCGCTTTCTGGCGCGCACGGTGCAATCCGGTGAGACGGTTGGCCTGGGCTGGGGGCGCACCCTGCACGAGGTTGCGCTCGCCCTCGAGCCGCGCCGCAAGGCGCGCGTCACCATCGTCCCGCTCATCGGCGGCGTGGGCCAGATCAGCCCCGTCTTTCAGGTGCACGAGCTGGCGCGTCACATGGCCGAGGCCTTTGGCGGGACCTGGCGCAGCTTCTACGCCCCGGCCATGCTGGAGACCGAGGAGGCCGCCGCCATGCTGCGCCGCCTGCCCGACCTTCAGCAGGTCATGGCGCTGTGGGATCACCTCGATTGCGCAGTCGTCGGGATTGGCAATTTTGCGTTGTCCACCGAGATCGAGATGCTCTTTGTCAATTACCTGAGCGAGGCGACGCAGCAGCGCCTCGTGGCCAGCCACGCTGTGGGCGATTTGTGTGTGCGCTTCTTTGATGTCTCCGGGCGTCCCTGCCCCGAGGCGGTGCCTGGCGTGCTCGGCGTCTCGCTCGATCAGCTCAAGGCCACCCGCCGCACGATCGGCGTGGCCGGCGGCGCGGAGAAGGCCGAGGCCATCCTCGGCGCGCTGCGAGGCGGCTTTGTCAACACCCTCATTTTGGATGAGCCCGCCGCGCGACGCGTGCTCGCCCTCGCAGCCGAAGGGGGCGCATGAACCTGACGCGGCTGGGCGTGATCGTCAACCCCCGGGCAGGCGATGGGCAGGGGGGACGGGCCGCGCGCGCCGCCGTCTCGGCGCTCGCCCCCGCGCATGTTCTGGTCGGAGCCGGTGAAATGGGCGCGGACGTCCTCGTCGGGGAGGCGCCCATTCAGGTGCTCGAGTGGTCGCCGCGGACCGGTGTCGAGCGCACACGCTGGCTGGCAACGCAGATGGCGGCGCAGGGCGTTGACGGCCTGCTCGTCGTGGGGGGTGATGGCACGCTTGCGGATGTGGCCTGGGCGTTGCGCGAAAGCGCTTCGGCCCCGGCGCTGATCGGCCTGGGTGCCGGCACGGCCAATGTCGGCCCGCTGCTCACCTGCCGCGCCGCCGAGGCCGCCGCCCTGCGCGCGGATTCGCTCGTGTGCGAGGACGTGCCGGGGTTGATCGCGGGCGTCAATGGCCGCGACCTCGGGCTGGGCTTCAACGACGTCGTCGTGGATGCCACTGTGCTGGCGACGGTCGATGGCGCCATGGTCAACGTCGATGTGGCCGACAAGCTGCGCGGCCTCAACACCCCGCGCGCGCCCATCCCCGTGCACACGTCGCAGACTGAGATCTGGCGGATGCGCAACGGAACAAAGCAAGTCGTCGCCAGCGCCGACCAGGTCCACACCGTGATCGTCGGCCTGCCCGATCCGCGTTTCTATGGCAAGGCCATCGCGGGCGGCGCGCTGCTTTCGAGCATGCTCGACGAGCCGGCCGGCTGTCTGGTGTGCGACCACCTGCTCATCACCGTGCACATCGACGTCGCCGCGCACGCCGCCTCCGAGCCGGTCGTCTCACGGTATGCCGGGTTGGCCGAGGGCGACACGCTGCACGGCCGTGGATTTCGCGCGGGGGTGGCCCTGTGCGCCGACGGCAACCCGCTGCAGTGTCTGCAACCCGCTGATGTCATCCATGTGCGGGCGCAACGTCGGCTTGCCCGGGCGTGTCGCCTGCGGAGGGCGGATCGATGAAGGCATTTCGTTACCTGGGGGCCCGTAAGGCCGAGCTCGTGGAGATCCCGCAGCCGACGATCCACGAGGGCGAGGCCCTCGCGCGGGTGCTGGGCTGTGGCATCTGCGCCACCGACGTCAAGACCTTCCTGCGCGGACATCCCCTCATCCCACCTGGGACCGTGCTGGGCCACGAGCTGGTCGGCGAGATCGTCGAGAGTCGCGCGGAGGGGGTTCAACCAGGCATGCGGGTGATGATCGCCCCGTATCTCGGATGCGGCCAATGTGCGTTGTGTCGACGTGGACGCTATTCATTGTGTGAACGGCTGTTTGAGGCCGCCACCGAGCCGGGGGGGTTCTGCGAGTTTGTGCGCATCCCGCCGCGCATCGTCGCCGGTGGCCTCCACGCGCTGCCACCGACGCTCGACACCAACACGGCCACCCTGGCCGAGCCGTTGGCCTGCTGCTACCACGGCCTCGATGTCGTCGGCCTGCGCCCGGGCGAGAGCGTGCTGATCATCGGCGATGGGCCGATGGGGTTGCTTCAGACCGTTGCGGCGCGCGAGATGGGGGCCAGCCGCATCATCGTCGCCGGCAAGACGCCCGAGCGCCTGGCCTGGGCGGCGGCCCGCGCCGATGCCGTGATCGATGTGGCCCGCCTCGACTTGCGTGAGACGGCGCTTGCCCTGAACGCGGGCAGGGGCTATGAGCGCGTCATGCTCTCGGTGGCCGCGCCCGACCTGGTCGAGGTCGGTCTGGCCCTGACCGCCCGCGGCGGTGGGCTCAATGTCTTTGCGGGCCTGCCCCGCGATGCGCGGCTGAGCGTCGATCCGTTCAAGATCCACTACGACGAGGTCAGCCTGGTGGGTACGTTTGGCTTTGGCGGCCCGGACTTCGCCCGCGCGGCGCGCGCGCTGTCAGCGGGCGCGCTCGACCTGCGCGGCTTCATTACAAAGACCGTTGGGCTGGACGGCATCGAGGCGGCCTTCGCCGAGAGCGCGGCCTATCAGGGCATCAAGACGGTGGTGAACCTTGCCTAGCGCCCACGATCGGATGGCCGGCTGTCTGGCTGGCCTGGCCCTGGGAGACTCGCTCGGGCGCGCGACCGAGTTCATGACCCGCGAGTCGATCCGCGCCACGCACGGCTGGCTGACCGACTTCGCCGCGCCCTCGACGCACCACCCCGGGCATGCGGATCCGCTCGGCGTCGTCACCGACGACAGCACCCAGGCCCTCATGATCGCGCGGCTGCTGGCGGAAGGCGGCGCGTTGACCCCGCCGCGCATGGCGGCCGCGCTGACCGCCTGGTCGCGCGAGGCAGGCGGTCTGGACAACCCGTATCTCGGCCCCAGCACGCGCCAGGCCCTGCGCGCCCTGATGGATGGCGCAAACCCCGCCGAGACGGGGCGCAAGGGCACAACGAACGGCGGCGCGATGCGGGTGGCGCCCATCGGTGTCGCGCACGCGCTGGCGCCCGGGGGCAGCCTGGCCGGCTGTTTGCGCGATGTCATCGCGGCCACCACCCCGACGCACAACACCCATGCCGGGATGCAGGGCGCGGTCTGCGTGGCCTTTGCCGCGCATGCCGCCGCGCAGCCCGGCGCCACGCTGGCCGGCATCCTCGAGGCCGCGCAGGCGGGTGCCCGCGAAGGGCGCCGGCACGGGGTTTGGAGTTGGTATACACCGTTGGATGGTCGGATCGCGTTGGCCCGCCGGCTGGTGGCTGAAACCGCGGACCGTGATGCCGCGCTCGACGCGCTGTATGCCGGGATCGGTGTCGGGCTGGACCCTGCCGAGTCGGTGGCCGCCGCGTTTGGCGTGTTGGCGCTGGCCGACGGGGAGCCCATGGCCGCCCTGCAGGCGGGCATCAACCTGGGCGGCGACACCGACACCGTGGCCGCCATCGTTGGCGCCATCAGCGGGGCCTGGCAGGGCATTGCCGCCTTTGACCCGGCCAGCCTCGCGCGCGTCGAAGCCGTCAATGGTCTTGATTTCCGAGCGTTGGCCGCGGCCACGCTCACAGGAGCCCGCGCATGATCGAGCCTTGTTTTGCCCTGCATCCCAAGTGGGTGGAGCGGGAGGGCGTGAACGCCTTCCTGTCCCCACTCCAGGCCGCCGGCATGGTCGGGCTGGAGTTCACCCTGTATGCCCAGCCCGGCGAGGGTGAGCCGATGCGCGCGCTGGCCGAGGACTGCGCGCGGAGCGGCTTCCACTGCAACTTCCACGCGCCGTATCAGGACCCGCACAACCCGGCCGGCTTTGCGTCGGATCGCCGCGAGGCGCTCCAGGCGCTATTCACGCCCGCCCTCGCGTTTGCCGAGCGGATCGCCGCCGAGACCGGGTATGCGCCGGGGCTGGTGATCCATGGCGCGCATGGATTCACACCGTTGGCCACTTTGCGCGAGGACACCCGCCAGTTTCTGCTGTGGGTGCTAGAGCACACCCGGGCGTGTCGGGTCATGCTCGAAAACCTGCCGCCCAAGCCCGGCACCGTCCGCCTTGGCGAAACGCCGGAGCAGGTGGCCGCACTGGTTGCGCAGATTGATCACCCCCGTTTGGCGATCTGCTGGGATCTCGGGCACAGCGTCCTCCAGAAGCAGCACGACCTGCCCCCTGCTGATTTCCTGGGCCGCACGCGCCACGTCCACATCCACGACATCAATGCCGCCGGTGAGGATCACTTTCCGCTGGTATATGGCACGGTGCCCTGGCAGCGCGACCTGCGCGCGCTGCGGGCTGCCGGTTTCAGCGGGGCGATCACGATGGAGATCAACGGCTATCGCGCCTCGCGGCTCGACAACCTGCACCAGCGCCTGGCGGACAGCTTTGCCGCCATCCGGGAGGTGCTGGCATGAAACCCCGACCGTGGCGCGATGCAGTGCAGGGCCTGGCTTTTCTGCTCCCCAGCCTGGTCATCCTCTCGCTGTTCACCTACTATCCGGTGCTGAACGCGGCCTGGCTGTCGCTCTTTCGCTGGCGGATCATGCGCGGCGAGCCGAGCTTCATCGGCCTGGCCAACTACGGCACCCTGTTCGAGTCCGCCGATTTCTGGCAGGCCATCGGCAACACCATCGTCTTCACGGTTGGGTCCATCCCGCCCGGCATGGCGCTGGCGCTCTTCGTCGCCCTGTTGCTCAACCGCCCGCTGCGCGGATTGCCCCTCTTTCGCGCGGCGTTCTTCATCCCCACCATCACCTCGCTGGTGGCCGTCTCCGTGGTCTGGCAGTGGATCTATCACCCGGATGTCGGGCTGGCCAATGCCGTCCTCAACGCGCTGGGACTTGAATCCGTGCGTTGGCTCAACGAGCCGCGCTCGGCCATGCCGGCGCTGATCATCCTGGGCATCTGGCGCGGGCTGGGCTACAACGTCATCATCTATCTGGCCGGGCTGCAGGACATCCCCGCCCACCTGTATGAGGCGGCGCGCATCGATGGCGCCAATCGCTGGCAGCTCCTGCGCTACATCACCTGGCCGTTGCTCGCGCCGACCTCCTTCTTCATCCTCATCATCGCGGTGATCAATTCGTTCCAGTCGTTCACCCAGGTGCATGTGATGACCCAGGGCGGGCCGGTCGGATCGACCACCGTCATCGTCTACTACCTGTATCAGCAGGCCTTCCAGCAGTTCAACATGGGCTATGGCTCGGCCATCGCGATGGTGCTCTTCGCCATCATCCTCGTTCTCACCGTCATCCAGTTCCGCCTGCTTGGCGGGAAGGTGCAGTACCAGGTATGAAGAAGCACACCGAATCCCTGCTCGTCTACGCCCTGCTGGTCGTCGGCGCGATGGTCATGCTGCTGCCGTATGCGTGGATGGTCTCGACCTCGCTCAAGGCGCAGAGCGAGGTCTTCAGCTATCCGCCGCAGTGGATTCCGAGCACGCCGATGTGGCAGAACTACGTCGAGGCCTGGAAGGCCGCGCCCTTCCCGCGCTATTTCGTCAACAGCCTGTTCGTGGCAGGGCTTGTAACGTTGGGTGATCTGACCACCGGGTCGCTGGCGGCCTTTGCCTTCGGGCGGATGCGCTTCCCGGGCCGCGATGCGTTGTTCACTCTGTATCTGGCCAGCCTGATGATCCCGCATCAGATGACCATCATCCCGTCCTTCCTGCTGCTGCGCAACCTGAGCGACATCGATCCCGCGCTCGGGCTGGACACCTACTTTGCGCTCGCCGCGCCCTTCATGGCCAGCGCCTTTGGCGTGTTCATGCTGCGCCAGTCCTTCATGCGCATCCCGAACGAGCTGGAGGACGCCGCGACGCTGGATGGCTGTGGCCGGCTCGGCTTTCTCACACGTGTCGTTCTGCCGCTGGCGCAGCCTTCGCTGGCGGCGCTCGCCCTGTTTGCCTTTCAGGGCAACTGGAACAGCTATCTGTGGCCGCTCATCGTCACCAACAGCGACGAGATGCGGACCGTGCAGATAGGGCTGCGTTATTTCGTTGGGCAGGAGGGCGGCAGTCAGTGGGGGCTGCTCATGGCTGCGGCCGTGTTCGTCTCGCTCCCCATGATCGCGCTCTACCTGTTCGTTCAAAAAACGTTCACCCAGGGCATCGCCAACACCGGCTTCAAATAGCGGCGGGTGTGCCCGAAGAAAACATCCATCAGGAGGAAACCCATGAAACGGATCGCACTGTTCGCCAGCCTGGCGTTGTTGCTGCTGACCGCCTGTGGTGGCGCAACACCGACGGCGGCCCCAACCGCTGCGCCCACCAAGCCGGCGGCACCGGCCGCGACCACGGCTCCGGCTGCCACGACGGCGCCTGCGGCGACGGCCGCAACGGCCGCCACCGCAGCCCCGACCAAGCCCGCCGCCACGGCCGTGCCCCCCACCGCGACCGCGGTGCCGCCCACGATCACCCCGGCCCCGGGGCGCACCCGCATCACGTTCTGGTACTCGCAGAGCGGCACGCAGGGCAAGGCCATCGAGGCCATGGTTGAGCAATACAACCAGTCGCAAAGCGCCAACCAGGTCGTGGCCATCTACCAGGGCAGCTACGCCGACATCGCCCAGAAGCTGACCGCCGCCGTGGCCGCCAAGACGCTGCCCGACATCGCGCAGATGGGCGGCGCGCCTACCATGGCCGAATCCGGCGTCATCGTCCCGGTCGCGGACCTGGTCAGCGCCGCGGACAAGAGCGACATCTACCCCGGCTTCTGGGACTACAACAGCTTCAACGGCAAGATCGTCAGCATGCCGTTCAACAACAGCCTGCCGCTGCTGTACATCAACAAGGACCTGTTCAAGGCGGCCGGGCTGGACCCGGACAAGCCGCCCAAGACCTGGGATGAGCTGGTCGCCGCCGCCAAGGCGCTCACCAAGGATACAAATGGCGATGGCAAGCCGGATCAGTGGGGCTTCAACACCCACACCGACACGCACTGGTATTTCGCAGCCATGGTCATGCAGGCCGGCGGCAAGATCCTCAGCGATGACGGGAAGAAGGTGGTGTACAACGGTCCGGAAGGCGTGGCCGCGCTCAAGTTCTGGGGCGAGCTCGTGAACACCCACAAGGTCATGCCGTCCAACCAGCATGGCACCGCCAGCGCCGACTTCGTGGCCGGCAAGCTCGGCATGCTGATGCGCTCCTCGTCCAACCTGCCGACGATCGAGAAGGATGCCAAGTTCGCGGTGGGCGTCGCCCCGCTGCCCTGCCAGAAGGCCTGCTCGTCGCCCATCGGCGGGGCCAGCCTGCTCCTCTTCAAGGGCGCGGCGGACAAGCAGAAGGCCGCCTGGGACTTCGCGCAGTGGATGACCAGCCCGGCCAACTCGGTCGATCTGTTCATCAAGACCGGCTACGTGCCGATTCGCAAGTCGGTGAGCAACGAAGCCGCGCTCAAGGACTACGTGGCCAAGTCGCCGAACGCCGCCGCGCTGATCGCCGGCATGCCCAACGCAAGCAGCATCCCCATCTTCGCCGAACTCGGCAACAACGATGAGCAGATGCGCAAGGCCATCGAGAAGATCGAGCTGGGTGGCACCGACTACCAGGGCGCGCTGAACACGGCCGCGGAAACCATCAACAAGGCGATGTCCGGCCAGTAGGCCGGGATCGCGCGGGCCACGGGCCCGAAGCAACAGAAGGGGCGAGCCCACTCCGGGCCCGCCCCTTCTGCGTGTGTGAGGGGATCGTCAGACGTCAGCGCGCGCCCATCGCCATCACCATGCCACTGACGAAGGGGACCAGCCAGACAAACCAGACGAGCAGGCTGAACTTGTGGAAGCTGCGCAGGGCCTCCTCCTTCTTCATCACCAGCACGATGGTTGCCCAGACCGCGTGGACGGCCATGAGGATGATCGCCAGCGCGCCCGTGATGCCGTGGGCGTTGAGGGCCATACCACCGGCCATCTGGGTCATGAGCGAGGTGCCCAGCGTGTCGCACACAAAGCCCGCCCAGAAGAAGAGCAGGTGCCAGGGCTTGAGGCGGTTCTGCAGCTTTTCCGACCACACGCCGATGGAATAGCAAACCAGCGCGGAGACGATCAGGATGACGGACGTAAGAAGATTCGGG
This sequence comes from Thermoflexales bacterium, assembly GCA_019694215.1. Classification (GTDB taxonomy): domain Bacteria; phylum Chloroflexota; class Anaerolineae; order J036; family Brachytrichaceae; genus Brachythrix. The sequence goes on along the minus strand of JAIBCK010000020.1, from coordinate 3,824 downwards.
GACATTGGAACACTCCAGTTAGCATTGATTAGTCAGACTTGACTAATCTACACCGGAATATTCACTTTGTCAAGCCCCGTCCGTCAGGGCAGCAATCCCAATTCCCGGGCCCTCAGGGCGGCCTGGGTGCGGTCTCGCGCGCCCAGCTTCTGCAGCACCGTGGTGACATAGTTCTTGACCGTGCCCTCGGCCAGCGACAGGGCCGCCGAGATCTCCCGGTTGCTCATCCCCTGCGCGATCAGACGGAGGATGTCGATCTCGCGCTGGGAGAGCGCCTCCGGCAGGGCCGGGGTGGGGCCGTCGGCGCGTTCCAGCCGGGCGAACTCGGCGAAGACGCGCCGTGCCACCGAAGGCTCGACCAGCGCCCCGCCGCCGTGCACGGTGCGGATTGCCCGCGCCAGGTCCTCGCCGGAGACATCCTTGAGCAGATACCCCATGGCCCCCGCGCGCAGGCCGTCAAATACGCTGCTGTCATCATCAAAGGTGGTGAGGATGATGACCCGGGCGGGATCGTGACGCGCCCGCAGCTGGCGGGTCGCCTCGACGCCGTCCATGCGTGGCATCCGGATGTCCATCAGCACGACGTGGGGGTGCGCGAGTGCGATCGCGTCCAACGCAGCCTGACCATCCGCAGCCTCGCCCACCACGCGCAGGTCGGGCTCGAGCTCGAGCAGCGTGCGCAGACCCTCCCGCATCAGGCGCTGGTCGTCGACGATGAAGACGTGAATCGGCGCCGTCATGCGCTCCCCCCGGTTGCGAGGGGAAAGCTGAACGCGAGGCGCGCGCCGCCGTGCGCGCTGCGGCCACGCTCCAGCTGCCCCTGCAGCGCGAGCGCGCGCTCCTGCAGGCCGCGCAGCCCGAAGCCATCCTCTGATGGGGTCGTCGAATCGAACCCCCTGCCATCGTCGTCAACCGCCAGGACCATCGCCGCTGCGGTCACGCCCAGGGCCACCCAGGCTTTGCCCGCCGCAGCATGGCGTTGAACGTTGGTCAGGCCCTCCTGCGCGGCGCGATACAGTGCCAGGCGCTGGTTCTGGCTGAGGGCGGGCACGGTGTCGGGGACCTCCAGCGCGACCGTGATCCCGGTGCTGGCCTCGAATGCGCTGGCGAGACGGCGCAGCGCCTCCACGATTGGCAGGGCCTCATCCAATGGCGCGCGCAGCGCCGCGACGCTCAGCCGCAGGTCCGTCAGCCCGCTCTTGATCTCCTCGCGCACGGTGCGCAGCATGCGCTCGGCCCGCTCGGGGTCGCTGGCCAGAATGCGCTGCGCGCCCTCGATCTGCACCGCGGCGACCGTCAGGCGATGGCCCAGCGAGTCATGCAGCTCGCGGGCCATGCGATTGCGCTCATCGACGATGGCAAGATGCTGCGTCTGCAGATTGAGAGCTTGCAACTGTTCGTTGGCTGCGCGAAGGTCGGCGGCCATTTTCTCGCTGCGCTGACCATTGATCTCGGATTCGTGGATCAGGTTGCCGACATAGATGAAGAAGAAGAAGCCGGCTGCGTTGCCCAATGCAATCAGCGCGCCGGAGATCGGGCCAAAGGCAATGACATAGGCAGCCACGGTCACCGCAAGGATGCAGCCGAACCACTTCGTTGCGGTGCGCAGGGGCAATGCCATGCCGATTTCCGCGCACAGGACTGCATACACGACGAAGATGTAGAAGGCATCCTTCACGCCGGGGACAAAGCTCATCACCGTCGCGACGAGCATCTGCAGCGCGAGAATCAGCGTCACATGTGCTAGGGCCTCGCGCAGCGTAAAGATCAGAAACAGTGCGATGAAGACCGCCATCGTGGCGACGCTGATCAGGTTGCGCGTCGGATCAGGCTCACCGAGCACGGTGTAGGCAAGCGAGATGAGCAGCGGAAGCACGCCCGTCGCTGACAGGATGCGGCTGATCCGTCGGCTCTGGTTGTCCTTGTCACTCGCCTTCGAGAGCGGGGGCATCGCGCTGTCTGAGTCCATCGCGTCACCTACTCTACCCGGAACCGCCGCACGCCGAGAATCAAAAACAGCGCCGCGCTGCCAAGCAGGACACCGGTTGGCAGGAGCACCGCGCCCACGCCCGCACCGCGAACCAGGATGTCACTCAGCCCACGCATCGCCCAGTAGGTCGGCAGCACCTGAACGGCGGACTGGACGGGCTGCGGGAAGAACTCGAGCGGATACCAGCAGCCGCCCAGCAGGGCCAGCAGCATGCCGAGCAGGATGCCCAGCCCCTGGGCCTGACCCTCGGAGCGGACCAGCGTGCCTAGCAGGGCCCCGAGACAGGCACCGCATACCGCAAAGGCGACTGCCACCAGCGCGAGGGCAGCCGGCTCGCGCGCCCACGGCAGGCGCAGGGCAAAGACGCCAAAGGCAATCAGCAGCAGCATCTGCACCAATGCCATGGCGGTCTCGCCGCCAATCGTGCCCAGCAGCCACTGCGCGCGGGTGACCGGCGTGGCGAAGGTGCGCTTGAGCGTGCCCCGCGCGCGCTCGGAGACGAACAGGAAGCCCACGCCCAGCAACGGGATGAACACCCAGGTCACGAGTTGCCCGGCGCTGGCCTGCGCGGCGTCATCGATGACTGCGCCCTCGGCCACGGCGGCCGTCTTCGTCAGACGGTCCGGGGTGTCGGCCAGTCGGGTCGTCGCCTCCGCCGCGAGCTGCGCGACAAAGCCCTCCCGCTCCCTGGCGCTGGCAAAGGGGGCAAGGCGCTCGCGCTCCTGCGCGCCGAACTCGCCCACGCGCTGCGCGCGGCCCGCATCGCCGGCCGCCGCCGTGATCGCCCGCTCGGCCGCCAGGGCCGCCGGGCTGTTGGCCTGCGTCTGAACGTCCAACGCCCACTGCCCGGGACCAAACGGCGCCGGGATGCTGAGGACGACGACGGCGTCGCGACGCTCGAAGGCGGCCAGGGCCTGGTCGCGCGTCATCACGGTGGCGCGCACCGTGCCCGCCCGGTTCAGCGCCGCGATCAGGGCGTCGCCACTTGCCGAGCGCGCGCCGTCCACGATGGCGACCTGCGGGCGCACGTCTCCGCCGCCGTCGGCCGGGGCACCCCCGGACAGCGCGAACGTGAAGATCACCGGAAGGACGATGAAGAAAATAAGTTGTGCGGGAGACGAGAAGCGAATCCGCGCATTCTTGATGGCAACTGCCAGAATCTTTTGCATGGTGATACGACCTGTGTGCCCGGCCCTTCAGGCGCGCGCGAGCTTGCGGAAGCCGATCACGCCAACGGCGAACAGGATTCCGGTCATGATGAGCAGGGTGGTGAGGTTTGGTGCGATGGCGGCAAAGGACTGCCCCTGTGCCAACCGACCAAATCCATCCAGCCCCCAGTAGTTGGGTGTCAGTTTTCCGAGCCCTTGCAGCGCTTCCGGCAGTGGCATGTTGCCAAAGCTGCGGCTGAGGATGGCGAAGAGCATCATCAGCGCGCTGCCGGTGACCGTGACCTGCTCGCGCGACTTGGCAAAGGCGAGGATGAACACCCCCCATGCCGTTGCAGCGGCGGCGCTGGCCAGGACCAGGGCGATCACACCCAGCGGATCCCCCCACTTCACGCCAAAGATCAGGCCGCTGGCCGCAATCAGGATCCCGACCTGGGCGGCACCGGTGAGAAACACCCCGGCAATCTTGCCGCCCAGGATCGAGGCCGTGGCCGTTGGCGTCGCAAAGAGGCGCGCCAGCGTCGATCCGTCGCGCTCGGCCAGAATCAGCGAGGCACCGCGCGTGACGGTGTACATCAGAAAGAGCAGCGCCATTCCCGGCGCAAGCAGGGCGAGCACATCGAGTTCATCGTTCACGGCGACCGTGCTGCGCCGCAGCACCACCGCCT
>JAIBCK010000019.1 GCA_019694215.1 Thermoflexales bacterium | reverse complement strand
GGCGCAGCGGACCAGCTCATTCTTGACCGGCGCACTCTTGAATTCGATTTGCGCCCCGCACTCGGGGCATTCGGCTATGTTCATGGTCTCCTCTCCTGGCGTGACCCACTCCCCGCCACGCGTCGCGCGATTTTACAGCGGTAGATTGATGGCAACGTCTGCCGGTCATAGTAACATTGCGCGGCCCCTCAACTGGTGGGGTCAAGAGCCATTTTTCATCCATGTCGAAACTCGCCATCCAACCCGTCTCCACGCAGGTGGACTTCTCCAGCCAGGAGCGCGACGTCTTGGCCATGTGGGCGCGCACGGCCGCCTTCGAGCGCCTGCGCGCGCTGCGAGCCAACGCCACGCAGCGCTTCTCCTTCGTCGACGGGCCGATTACCGCCAACAACCCGATGGGCGTCCACCACGCCTGGGGGCGCAGCTACAAGGACCTGTGGCAGCGCTACAAGGCCATGCGCGGGATGAACCAGCGCTGGCAGAACGGCTTTGACTGCCAGGGCCTGTGGGTCGAGGTCGAGGTGGAGAAGACTCTGGAGCTCAAGAGCAAGCGTGACATCGAGGAGATGGGCATCGAGAAGTTCATCCGCCTGTGCAAACAGCGCGTGCTCAAATCGGCGGCGCAGCAGACCGAGCAGTCGATCCGCCTTGGTTACTGGATGGACTGGAACGATCCGTCCGAGCTTCGTCAGTTGGGCGAGGCGCTGGTGGCCGATCCCGCCGCGACGTTGACCCTGCCGCGCGCCGGCGGTGCCGTCAGTGGCACCGTCGAGCAGCTTGTCGGCCAGCTCGGTGACGCACGCCTGGGCGGGAGCTACTTCACCTTCTCGGATGAGAACAACTATCAGATCTGGGGCTTCCTCAAGGAATGCCACAAACACGGCTGGGTCTACCGCGGCGGGGATGTCATCCCGTGGTGCCCGCGCTGTGCCACCGGGATCAGCCAGCACGAGATGGAGGTGGACGGCTACAAGGACGTGCCCGACCCTGCCTTCACCGTGCGGATGAAACTCATCACGGCGGATGTCACGGCGGCGCGCTGGGAGTCCGATGAGGCGCGGGCCGCGTGGAATGCCAGCAAGGCGCGTTATGCGCTGGCCTGGACGACCACGCCGTGGACGCTGCCGGCCAATGTGATGTGCGCGGTGGGGCCGAAACTCGACTACGCGATCGTCCGCCAGGGCGACGCGTGCTACGTGCTCGGTGCGCGCACGCTCAAGCTGATGCAGGGCGAGTATGAGCGCCTCGGCACCATCGCCGGGGCCGGCATGGATGGCTGGACCTACGAGGGTCTGTATGACGAGCTTCCGGCCTGGAAGGACGCCGAGCGCGAGTGGGCGGTCCGCACCGGGAAGCAGCACTTTGCGCACCACATCATCCTGTGGGACGACGTCGGGGAGGAAGAGGGCAGCGGGATCGTGCACAACGCACCGGGCTGTGGTCCTGAGGACTACAAGCTCGGTCGCCAGTTTGGCACGCCGGCCGTCGCGCCGCTCGATGAGCAGGGCAATTTCATGGAGGGCTTTGGCGCGCTGACCGGGCGCTTTGGCCATGACGTGCCGAACGACGTCGAGCGCAATCTGCGCGACAAGGGCTACCTCTATCGGCGCGACACCTACATGCACCGCTACCCGCACTGCTGGCGCTGCAAGACCAAGCTGCTCTTCCGGCAGGTCGACGAGTGGTACATCTCGATGGACGAGCTGCGCCATCACATGATGCGCGTGTCGGGCGAAATGAATTGGATCCCGGAGTTTGGCAAGGAGCGCGAGCTGGACTGGCTGCGCAACATGCACGACTGGATGATCTCCAAGAAGCGCTACTGGGGTCTGGCCCTCCCGATTTGGGAGTATCCGGACGGCAGCTTTGAGGTGATCGGCAGCCGCGACGAGCTCAAGGCCCGCGCGGTCGAGGGCTGGGAGACCTTTGACGGGCACACCCCGCACCGGCCGTGGATCGACGGCGTCAAGATCAAGCATCCGGTGACCGGGCAGCTCGGCACGCGGGTCAAGGACGTCGGCAACCCGTGGCTGGATGCCGGCATCGTGGCTTACAGCACACTCGGCTATCGCAGTGATCGCGAAAACTGGGCGAAGTGGTTCCCGGCCGACTTCATCACCGAGAGCTTCCCCGGCCAGTTCCGCAACTGGTTCTACTCGCTGATCGCGATGAGCACCGTGCTCGAATCGACCATGCCGGCCAGGACCGTGCTGGGCTTTGCGACGCTCTTTGACGAGAAGGGTGAGCCCATGCACAAGTCAAAGGGCAACTCGATCGAGTTCAATGAGGCCGCCGAGCGCGCGGGTGCTGACGTCATGCGTTGGACGTATGCGCGCCAGAAGTACGACGACAACCTGCTGTTTGGCTGGAAGATGCTCGATCACATCCGGCGCGATGTTTTCATCCCGCTGTGGAATGTGTATGCCTTCTTCTGCAACTATGCGTCGATCGACGGCTGGTCGCCCGAGGCCGAACGGCGGGGCACGCAGACCGCGCTCGACCGCTGGGTGCTGGCGCGCCTGGCGCAGGTGACCGGCGAGATCACGGCGGCGCTCGAGGCCTACGATGCGCGGACCGCCGCGTTTGCGGGCGAGCGCTTCATCGACGACCTCTCGAAGTGGTATGTGCGCCGCTCGCGCGAGCGTTTCTGGCGTGGCGAGATGGATGCCGACAAGCGCGCCGCCTATGAGACCCTTTACGAAGTGCTGACCACGCTGTGCCGCCTGCTCGCGCCCTTCGTCCCCTTCATCACCGAGGCGATGTGGCAGAACCTGGGCGGCCACCGCCTGATCGAGGGTGGGGCGGCCCCGGCGGGCGCGTTCTCCGTTCACCACGAGCCCTGGCCGGCCACGCGCGCGCTGAGCGGGGAGGAGCAGGCCCTTCTCGACGAGGTGGCCATCGCCCGCACAACGGTCAATCTGGGGCACAGCCTGCGCGCGCAGAGCAAGGTCAAGGTCCGCCAGCCGCTGGCGCGCATCTTTGTCGTTGCCGATCCGGCCGCCCGGGTGGCAATCCAGCGCCAGGAGGGCGTGATTGCCGACGAGCTGAATGTGAAGGCGATCGAATTCACCCAGCGCGAGAGCGACCTGGTGACCTATCGTGTGTTGCCCGACAACCGCAAGCTGGGCCCGAAGCTGGGCGCCGACTTTCCGAAGGCGCGCGCCGCGTTGGCCGCGCTGGATGCGGGTGCTGTTGCGGCGGCGGTGCGGGCCGGGCGCGAGGTCGTTCTGCAGGTCAATGGGGCGAACGTGGCATTGGCACCCGACGAGATTCTGGTGCAAGCGCAGCCGCGCGAGGGGTTGGTCGTCGAGGGCGCCGACGGCATCGTCGTCGGGCTGGACACGACGCTGACCCCTGCGCTGCTGTCCGAGGGGCTGTCGCGCGATGTCATCCGCCGGCTCAATGATCTGCGCAAGAGCGCCGGGCTCAAGATCACCGACCGCATCCACACCGAATACGCGGCGACGCCGCGGTTGGCCGAGGCCATCGGCGCGTTCTCGGCCGCAATTGCGGGCGAGACGTTGAGCGTGTCGCTGCTGGCCGCTGCCAACCCTGCGGGCACGCAGGCGAGCGACAGCTTCGACGGCGAGACCCTGACGCTGGGCATTCGCAAGGCCTAGCGCGAGCGCTGGCCGACGGCGGGTGGGGCGACCGCCGTCGGTCTTAGTCATCGTGTGCAGTAGCGGGCACATGCGCTACACTTGAACGTCACACCCATGCATACCGCGCAACGTACCCGGACCCCGGCGATCGCCGAGCCAACCTTGTCGTTGACCGAGGATCAGTCGCGTGCGTTGGCCGTGCTGATGACGTTGCTCGATCGCACGCACGGGGCGCAGGGTCCGCATATGAACACCCTGTTTGGTCGGCCGCGCGACATCGAGGCGGTGCTGCGGGTGGCTGCGCCGGACGCCAACCGGCCGCCGCGCACGCCGGAGCACCGCAAGGTGATCGCGGCGTATGTCGATGCCGCCACCTTGCCAAGCTACCTGCGGCCCTGGCAGAGCCTGATCTTCGAGTTGCTTGAAACGCTGGATGGGGTGGCGTTGCCGACCGAGCGCCCGGCGCTGAACGCGCTGCGCGCCGAGCTCCTGGCCATTACGCGCCTGCAGGAGGATGCCGACCGCGGCCAGGCCGCGGCGTCCTCCAACGAGGGCCTGATGGCGGCCACAACGGCGTTTGTGCGCCGCTTTCGGGCAGCACTGCCTTCGCTGATTCTCAACACCATTTCGCTGGCCAACTCGGTGTTGCTGTTTGCCATCGACAACGCGCACTCTGCGTCGCCCGAGGACACCGCGCAGCTTCTTGAGGCAGCCCGCTACTTCCTCAACACCCCCAGTTGTGCGGTGCTGGTGTGTGGAGACGAGACGTTGCTCGTCGAGCGGCTCGGGCGCTCGACCGATCAGGCCGATGGGCGCGCGATCCTGCGCAGCTGGCAGACCGGCCGCATCGACATCGGCGTGACCGATGTACAGCCGGCCTTTCGGGGCAGCCCGACGCCCGTTGTCGCGCCTGCGTCGGCCCTGTCGGCCTCGCGCGCGGGTGGGGCGGCGCCCGCATCGCGCGGCACGCAGACCGCCGGGCGGGCGGTAACGCGCCCACAGCGCGACGCTGCGGAGCGGCCGGCCTGGCTCTCGCTGGTATCGCTCCCGGCACTGGTTGCAGGGGTCGTGCTGGCGCTTGACCAGCTCTCCAAGCTCGGTGTGGCAGGCATCCCTCGCACGGGCATAGGTGGCGTTTTGGCGTTGGGCACGGAGCTGTTGGGGGTTTCGCTGGCCGCCATGCTGTGGATGGGCGCGCGTGCTGGTGAGACGCTGCGGCGGGTCGCCTACGCGCTCATCGTTGGCGGGCTGGCGTCAAGCCTTATCGACGGTGCGGTCCGCGGCCTGACACTCGCGCCGTTTCGCATAGGCACTGCTTTGGCGTTCAGCCCCGGCCACGTGGCCGCCCTGATCGGGGCGGGGATCCTGGGCTGGTTGACGTTCCGCCGCAAAGACGCATAGCAGCCGTCTGTTACCATGCGGGCCGCATGGAGAACCCGGTCACACAGGAATCGTCGGTCGCTGAGGTGGAGGCCCTGCAGGGGCAACGCGGCAGGAGCTGGTTTGTCAGGCATTTTGGCCTGCTGCTCATGGTTGCGTTTGATGCCTTGCTGATCGATCAGATCACCAAACGGTTGGTCGAGGCCACGATCGAGCCATATCAAACGAAGGTGATCGCCGACTTCCTGACGCCCTACTTCACGCTCACGCATGCCCAGAACACCGGCGCGGCGTTCAGCCTGTTGACCGAGGGCGGGGTGATCTTCTTTGTCGTCTTCGCCGTCGTCGTCGGCATGATCGTCTACTTCGCGCCACGCCTGCCCGATCGCGACAAACTGTCCAAGGTCGCGCTTGGGTTGCAGCTGGGCGGGGCGACGGGCAACATCATCGACCGACTGCGCATCGGGCATGTCACCGACTTCCTGCACTTGCAGATCCCTCAGATCGGCTTTGACTGGCCGGTGTCAAACATCGCCGACATCTGCATCGTGGCAGGCGTCGCGATCCTCTTCTTCGTCAGCTTTCGCAAGGACGGCGGCGAGGCCGCGTAGCCCGGTCCGCCCCCCGCTCGCGCCAGCCCGTCTAGGCGCTGTGGCTGAGGGCGATCAGCGCATCGAGCTTCTGCAGCGCCCGTCCCGACGTGATGGCGGCGCGGGCCTGCGTGATGCCCTCTGCGATGCTCGGGGCGATGTCAGCGGCATACAACGCGGCACCGGCGTTGAAGACCACCACATCCCGACGCGCGGGCGTGGCCTTGTCCTCCAGGATGCTTCGCGTGATCGCGGCGTTGAACTCCGGCGTGCCCCCGCCGAGCGCGTCGACATCGGCGCGCGAGAGCCCATACTGCGAGGCGGTGATCGCGTAGTTGCGTATCTGACCGTTGTGCAGCTCGCTGATCGTGTTCTCGCCATCCAACGTGAGCTCGTCGACGTGCCCGGCCCCGTTGACCACGAGCACATGCTCGCTCCCGAGGGTGCGAAGCGTTTCCGCCATCACGGGCGCGAGGGCGGGGGAGAACACGCCGAGCAGCTGCTTGCGCGCGCCGGCCGGGTTGCACAGCGGGCCCAGGATGTTGAAGATCGTCCGCGCGGCGATCTCGCGGCGCGGTCCCGCCGCGTGCTTCATGGCCGGATGATGAACCGGCGCGAACATGAAGCCGATGCCGATCTCGTCGATGCAGCGCGCTACCTGCTCCGGGTGCAGGTCGACTTTGACGCCCAACGCCGTGAGCACATCTGCGCTCCCGCTCTGCGAGGAGGCTGCGCGGTTGCCGTGCTTGGCGACCGTGGCCCCTGCGCCGGCGACGACAAAGGCCGCCGTGGTCGAGATGTTGAACGTGCCCGAGCGGTCGCCACCCGTCCCGACGATGTCGACGAGATCGGTGTGCTGCGCCTGCACGCGGATGGCTTTGGCGCGCATGGCCCGCGCGCTTCCGGCGATCTCCTCGGCGCTTTCGCCCTTCATCCTCAGCGCCGCGAGATAGGCACCGATCTGGGCCTGCGTGGCGTTGCCGGACATGATGGTGTCCATGGCCGCTTCGGACTCATCGGCGGTCAGGGGCTTGTGTTCAAACAGTTTGGCAATCAGGGGTTGAATCATGCGGATGCTCCGGGGGCTAGATCATAGCGAGGAAGTTGGCCAGCAGCTTCTTCCCCTGGGTGGTCAGAATGCTCTCGGGATGAAACTGCACGCCAAACGTCGGGTGCTGGCGGTGGCGCACGCCCATGAGCTCGCCCTCGCGGGTGAAGGCGGTCATCTCGAGCGCGGCCGGCAGCGGCTCCTCGACGATGAGCGAGTGATAGCGGGTTGCATCGAACGGGTTGGGCAGCTGCCGAAAGAGGTCCTTGCCGTTGTGATAGACCGGCGAGACCTTGCCGTGCATGAGGCGGCTTGCCCGCGAGACCCGCCCGCCAAAGACATGGCCCATGCACTGCTGGCCGAGGCAGACGCCCAGGATCGGGATGCGCCCGGAGAAGTGCAGGATGGCGGCGTTGCTGATCCCGCTGTCCTGCTCCGGTGAGCCCGGGCCGGGCGAGATCACCAACGCGGCCGGCCCCAGCGCCTCCAGGGCCTCGACCGATGTGCGGTCATTGCGGACGACGCTCAGCTCGGCCCCGAGCTCCCCGAGATACTGCACCAGGTTGTAGGTGAACGAATCGTAGTTGTCTATGATGGCAATCATTCGTTGTGCTCCGTGTGAACGGTCAGGCCTGCTCGGCCTCGTCGATGGCCACCATGGTGGCCCGCAGCTTGTTGGCCGTCTCCTTGTATTCGCCGGTCGGGGTGCTGTCAGCCACCACGCCGCCCGCGGCCTGGAGATAGCAGGTATCGCCGATCATGACGATGGTGCGGATGATGATGCAGGTGTCCATCATGCCGTTGAAGGAGAAATAGCCGGCGCAGCCGCCGTAGATGCCGCGTCGCTCGCCTTCCAGCGCCTCGATGATCGCCATCGTGCGCACCTTGGGTGCCCCGGTCAGCGTGCCGGCGGGGAAGCTCGCCCGCAGCACATCAAAGCAGTCCAAGCCATCCCGCACCGTCCCTTGCACGCTGCTGACGATGTGCATGACATGGCTGTAATTCTCGATCACCATCAGGTCGGGCACACTCACCGTGCCGTATTTGGCGATGCGCCCGATGTCATTTCGCCCGAGGTCGACCAGCATGACGTGTTCTGCGCGCTCCTTGGGATCGGTGATCAACTCCTGCGCCATGGCGCGGTCCTCGGCCTCGGTCAGGCCACGCCGGCGCGTGCCCGCGATTGGGCGCACGGTGGCGATGCCGTCCTCGAAGCGCGCATGCATCTCCGGCGATGCGCCGATCAGGCGCAGCGGTGGGAGCGGGTTGCCACCCTTCGAACCGAGCAGCGCGCCGAAGTCGAAGTAGAACATCCACGGCGACGGGTTGATCCGCCGCAACGCGCGATAGATCGCAAAGGGATGGGCCGTCGTGCGCCGCGCGAGCCGGCGCGAGACCTGGATCTGAAAGGTGTCCCCGGCGTTGATGTATTCCTTGGCCTGCACGACCAGCCGCTCGTATTCGTCCTGGGTCTTGTTCGAGCGCGCCGGCGAGCACACGGCAGCGGGGTTGGGCGCGAGGTCGGCCATCGGCGCCGACAGCCGGGCGAAGATGCTCTTGATGCGCGCCACGGCATCGTCATAGGCCTCTGACAGCGACTCCGCGCCATCGGTGAAGGCGCAGGCGATGATGAGCAGGCGCTGGCGGGCGTGGTCAAAGGCCACCAGGGTGTCGGCCAGCAGGTAGATGGCCTCCGGTGTGCCGAGCACATCTCGCGCGGTCTCGGGCAGGGCCTCGAACTGACGCGCCACGTCGTAGCCGGTGTAGCCCACCAACCCGCCGCAGAAGCGCGGCAGATTGGGCAGCGGCACAAAGGCATAACGTTTCATCTCGGCACGCAGCGCATCGAGGACGTCGCCCTTGCGGCCGGGCTCATTTGAGACGGGCTCAGGCAGGGGTTCGATGCGCAGCCCGGAATCGGTCAGGTGATGGCGCGCCAGCTGACCGCCCCGCAGGATGAAAGCCTCGCGCAGCCGGACGCCCATGAAGGAGTAACGCGCGATGCGCTCGCCGCCATCGACGGACTCGAGCAGGAAGGCCGGGTCGCTGCCCGCCAACCGCAGGAAGAGCGAGACCGGCGTGTCGAGGTCGGCGGGCAATTCGGCATACACCGGGATGAGGTTGCCGCGCGCGCTCAGCTCGCGCACTTCATCGAGCGAAGGTTTGATGATCAGTTTTGGCACACAGTCCTCCTGCGCCCGATGGGCCGGGCAACAAAAAACGCCTCGGTCCGCATCGGGACGAGAGGCGTTGCTCGTGGTACCACCCTGATTCGAACGCCTTGCGGCGCTCCTCTTTCGCGCACGATCATGCGCTCCGCGCGATAACGGTCGCGGCTCCGGCGCGCCTACCGGCCTTGCGGCGTTCGGGTTGCGGCTGACCAGTCCATTCGTTGCCGATTGCTCGATCCGGCTTTCACCGCGGGGCCGGACTCTCTGCCAAGCAAACGGCGGATTCCCGTCACGACAACTACTTGTCTGGGTCCTCGCCTGTGAAAACGAGTATAGCATGCGGCGCGCCCGGGGCGGCCCGAAATCTTGTACTAGCGCGTAGAATCAAGAGCATGGCGATTTCAAACCGATCTCCCACCGGTCCGCAGATTTTCGCGGCACTGGCCACCTTCGTTCTGCTGGCCGGCTGCGCTGCAGCCCCGCCGGCGACACCGGCCCCCACAGCCCCGCCCGCCACAAAGCCGGCGGTTTCGGCGGCCCCGACGCCGACATCGATCGTGGCCGGTCCCAACGAGATGATCCTCTCGACGACGACGAGCACGAACGATACCGGCCTGCTGGCAGCGCTGCTTCCCGACTTCGAGGCCAAGAACGGCATCAAGGTCAAGGTCGTTGCGGTGGGGACCGGTGCCGCCCTCAAGCTCGGCGAGGATGGGAACGCCGATGTCGTGCTCGTGCATGCCCGCGCGCAGGAGGATGCCTTTGTCGCGGCGGGGTTTGGCATCAACCGACGCGACGTGATGTACAACGACTTCATCCTGGTCGGTCCCGCCGAGGACCCGGCCAAAGTGGCCGGGCTGACCAGCGTCGCCGATGCGCTGAAGAAGATCGCCGCGGCGGGCGCGCCATTCATCTCGCGCGGGGACAAGAGCGGGACGAACACCAAGGAGCTGGAGCTGTGGAAGGCCGCCGGTATCGAGGCGGCCGGCCCATGGTACAACGCAATTGGTCAAGGCATGGGTCAGACCCTGACCTTCGCCAACGAGCGCGGCGGCTATACCCTGACCGATCGTGGCACCTGGCTGGCGCAGGCCTCAAAGCTGAAGTTCCTCAAGGTCCTGGTCGGCGGCGACTCGATTGCGCAGAACAAGGACAAGGCGCTGCTCAACCCGTATGGCGTGATCCAGGTCAACCCGGCCCGCTATCCCTCGGTGAAGGCGAAATACGCCGAGGCCTTCTCGGCGTGGATCACCTCGCTCGAAACGCAGGAGAAGATCGCCGCCTTTGGGCAGAGCCAGTATGGCCAACCGCTGTTCTACGCGGACAGCGAGGCGTGGCGCAAGGCGCATCCCTGACGTTGACGCGAGCCCGGCACAGGCATAATCGGCCCTTGCTGTCTGATGGATGATCTGCTCAAAGGCCTTCTGGGTGCGCTGCGCCTGCTTGTTTCGGCTGATCCCCAGGTATGGGGGATCATCGGCACGTCGCTGCGCGTCTCGCTCACGGCGCTTGGGTTGGGGGCGCTGCTGGGCATCCCCGCCGGGGCGTGGCTGGGGCTTAGGGTCAAACGGCCCCGTTGGGCGCTCGCCCTGCTTTACACCGCGATGGGCGTGCCACCGGTCGTGCTGGGCCTGCTGGTGTATGTCTTTATCTCACGCTCGGGCATTCTCGGCTCGCTGGGACTGCCGTTCATCCCGCGCCTGTTCACCGTTGAGGCCATGATCGTCGCGCAGGCGCTGCGCGCGCTGCCGCTGGTGACGACGTTGACGATGTCCGCGGTGATGGGGGTTGATGCCGGCCTGAAACAGCAGGTGCTGGCGCTCGGCGCCACGCGCTTGCAACTGGCGGCGGTCGTCCTGCGCGAGGCGCGCACGGGCGTGGTCGTCGCGCTGGTCGGGGGCTTCGCGGCGCTGATCTCCGAAGTTGGCGCGGTGATGCTGGTCGGTGGCAATGTGGCCGGGCAGACGCGCGTGCTGACCACTGCGATCGTGCTCGAGACGGGGCAGGGCAATTTCGACCGGGCGCTGGCGCTGGGGTTTGTGCTGCTCACCCTGGCCTTTGTCGGCAACCTGCTGCTGACGCGCCTACAGGCGGTGAGCGCCCATGGCTGATTTCGGCATGGGGGCGGCCCTGTTTCAGCTTGAGTCGGTCACGCGCTGCTACGGCGCGCGCTGCGCGGTGAGCGGCGTCACCTTTGACCTCAGGCGAGGGGAAACGCTGGCCCTGGTCGGGCCGAGCGGGGCAGGCAAGAGCACGCTGCTTCGCCTGCTCAACTTCCTGGAGGCCCCCAGCTCAGGCGTGCTGCACTTCGAGGGCCGGCCGATCGATCCGCTCGCGTCTTCGGATCTGCCGACGCGCCGGCGCGTGACGACGGTCTTTCAGCGACCGGCCTTGCTGCGGCAGAGCGCGCGCGAGAACGTCGCCTACGGCCTGCGGCTGCGCGGCTTGGACAATGCGTTGGCGCGCGCCGACGCCGCGCTCGAGCGGGTGGGGCTGCTCGCCCGGGCAGGGGATGCCGCGCACACGCTGTCCGGCGGTGAGGCCCAGCGCGTCGCCCTGGCGCGCGCGCTCGTGATCGAGCCGGATGTCCTGCTTCTTGATGAGCCAACGGCCAATCTCGATCCTGCGAACGTGCGGCTGATCGAGGCGGCCACGCTGGCCGAGCGACGGGCGCGTGGCCTGACCTGCGTGTGGGTGACGCACAACCTGGCGCAGGCGCGCCGCGTCGCGGACCGGGTGGGGCTGATGCTGGACGGCGAACTCGTGGAGCTGGCCGCGGCCGACCATTTCTTTGATGCGCCCACCGACCCACGCGCGGCCGCCTATGTCATCGGCGAGCGGCTGGCCTGACGAAACCTGGCCGCGCGACCCGGGCAGGGGTAGACTGGTCGACACGTCACGAATCAGGAGTCAGCATGGGAAAGGAAATCCGCGTTCCAACGTATGCGAGCAATCCGCGTTTTGGCTATCTGCCCGAAAAGGATCACTACCTCTTTGCGCGCGAGAAGCCGCGTCATGCCTTCAACGTGATCGGGATTGGCGTCAATGGCCAGGAGCAGATGCTGGTGACGCTGCTCGAGGGCCGGGCGACGATCAACGGCGTCTATGACCCCAATCCCCGCAGCGTCGAGCGCGCCCGGGCGATCATGGCCCAGTATGCGCCTGGCCAAACGCTGGGCGTCTACGACACGCTCGAGGCGGCCTGTGCCGATCCCGCGGCGGACGGCATCATCATCGCCACACCCAACCACACCCACATCGACGTGCTGCGCGCGGCGGTCAAGTCGGGCAAGCACATCCTGCTGGAGAAGCCCATGGCGACGACGCTGGCCGATGCCTGGGAGATGGTGCAGATGTCCCACCGTTATTCGTCCGTGCTGCAAGTCGGTTTGCAGTATCGCTTCAAGCCCGTGTATGTTGAGGCCGTGCACGAGGCCTTGCATCGGCGGACGCTCGGCGACATCAAGACCATCACCATTCTCGAACACCGCATGCCGTTTCTGGACAAGGTCGGGCAGTGGAACAAGTTCTCGAAGTTCTCCGGTGGCACACTGGTCGAAAAGTGTTGCCATTACTTCGACCTCTTCAACCTGTTCGCCCAGGCCCGCCCGACCCGCGTTTTTGCCTCGGGCAGCCAGGCCGTGAACTTCAAGGGTTTCGAATACAACGGCGAAAAGTCAGATATTCTGGACAATGCGTTTGTGGACGTTGCCTATCAGAACGGTGTGCGGGCGAACTTCAACCTGTGCATGTTTGCGCCGATGGTGTATGAGGAGCTGATCCTGTGCGGCGACGAGGGCCGCCTCAAAGCCTGGGAGAACGAGGAGTTTGTCGAGTTCCGCCGCACCAATGCGCAGCTCGAGATCATGGCGGGCGAGAATCGCCCCTCCAAGGTCATGACGCCGGCGTATCCCGAGCTGATCTCCCGGACCGGCCACCACGGCGGCACGTTCTACGAGCGCGCCGCGTTTATCGACGCCATCGAGGGACGGCAGACGACGGCGGCCAGCGTGGCGGAGGGCTTCTGGTCGGTCGTCATCGGCATTGCTGCGGAGCGCTCGGTCAAGACCGGGCAGCCCGTGGAAATCCCCGCGCTCCTGCGCGAGGCGGGCATCGATCCCGTTGAAGCTGAGGCAATCAAATGAGCTCGAAAGGACTGACTGCGGCGACCCGCCACCCCCTCGCGACCCTGGTCGCGTATGGCGACAGCGCGGTGGTGAGCCGCGCGCTGATGGCCGGCCCGGCCGGCACCGTGACGGCCTTCGCCTTTGACGGCGGGGAGTCCCTCAGCGAGCACAGCGCGCCGTATGACGCGCTCGTCCAGGTCTTGGAAGGCGAGGCGGGCATCACCATCGCCGGGAAGCGTCAGGTCGTGCCTGCGGGTGAGGTCATCCTGCTGCCAGCCAACGTCCCGCACGCCGTGGACGCTCCCGGCCGATTCAAGATGCTGCTGACAATGATCCGGGCCTAGCGCGCCCTGCGAGAGGTGCGCGTGATGCATCAGATGCATCAAAATCGCGCCTGGCCGTTATTTCTGCCGCATTCTAGACAGTTGGCTGGCCAAAGGGCGGTTGCGCCGTCCCTGAGAATACGATATGGTCGCCATAGGCTCCTGCAAACGGGCCTGAGGCGACATGTCAGAGTTGATCACGACGCAGGATGTTCAAGACCTGCTGAAAGTCGATCGCACGACGATTTACCGGATGATCGAGAGCGGGCAACTGCCTGCCATCCGGGTGGGCAAACAATGGCGTTTCCGCCAGCCGGAGATTGCGCGGTGGCTGACGTCACACAGTGCCGTCGCGGGAGAGGATGCACCGCATCCACTCGCTGAGGACGCGCCCCAACCGCAGCCCGTGCCACCGGTCGGATCCGGCAGGGCCCTGTCGCTGCGCGAGCTGCTGCCGATGACGGCCGCGCAGCACATTCAGGATGGCTTTGCGGACGCGCTGGGGGTCACCATCGTCACGACGGACATGAATGGCGGCCCCGTGACCGAGATCAGCAACGCGTGTGGCTATCACCTGGCGCTGATGCGCAATGAGGATGCGTTGGACAAGTGCGCGGTGGTCTGGCGGCAACTTGCCGCAAGTCCGTCGATCGAGCCGCGCTTCTACCCGAATGAAATGGGCCTGCTGTGCGCGCGCGGTCTGATCCGCGTCGGCAGCGCTCTGGAGGGCATGGTCATCGTCGGCGGGATTGCCCCCGAGCCCTGGCCGCCCCAGCGGGAAAAACTGTCCGACATCGCTGACTTGTTCGGACTGGAACCGCAGTATGTCGAGGGCAAGACCGACGCCGTATTTCGCCTCGAGGCGAACGCCCAGCAGCGGGCGCTGCGGGCCGCGCAACGGGTCGCTGACATTTTTGCCCACCTGGCCGAGGAGCGCGCTGCGCACGCGCGACGCCTGCGGCAGATTGCTTCGTTAACCCAACTCTGAAATACAACAGGGAGAGAATCGCATGAAGAAGTTGCTCATTCTGGGTGCCGGCACCGCCGGCACGATGGTGGCGAACCGGTTGCGCAAGCAGCTGGACACCGCCGAGTGGTCGATCACGCTGGTCGATCAGAACCCCACCCACTACTACCAGCCCGGTTTCCTGTTCATTCCGTTTGGCGTGTATGGGAAGCGGGACGTCATCAAGCCCAAGCGTGATTTCATGCCGGCCGGGACCGAGCTGATTCTGGCGAAGATCAACGCCATCGACCCCGAGGCGCAGAAGGTTGAGCTCGGCGATGGGCGCACCCTACGCTATGACTATCTGATCGTGGCCACTGGCGCCGACATTCATCCGGAGCAGACACCGGGGCTGAGCGAAGACGCATGGGGCAAGACCATCCACACCTTCTACAACTACGAGGGTGCGCTCGCGCTGGCCGAGACGTTCCGCGGCTGGAAGGGCGGGCGCCTGGTGGTCAATGTCGTTGAGAATCCGATCAAGTGTCCGGTCGCGCCGCTCGAATTCCTGATGCTCGCCGACTGGTATTTCCACGAGCGTGGCATCCGCGACAAGGTGGAGCTGATCTACGCCACGCCGTTGCCGGGCGCCTTCACCAAACCCCTCGCCTCGAAACTGCTGGGCGGCCTGCTTGAGGAGAAGGGCATCAAGGTCGAGCCCGAGTTCATGATCGAGCGCGCGGACCCGGATGCCCGCAAGATCGTGTCGTATGACGAGCGCGAGGTCGAATACGACCTGCTCGTGAGCGTGCCACTGAATACGGGTGCGCCTGTCATCGGCGAGGCTGGCCTGGGCGATGATTTGAACTTCGTCCCGGTCAACAAGAATACGTTCCTTTCCAACAAGTATCCGAACATCTTTGCGCTGGGCGATGCCTCGAATGCGCCGGCCTCCAAGGCGGGCTCAGTGGCACACTTCGCGGTGGACACCTTCGGCGAGAACTTCGTCCGCTATGTCGAAGGCGGTGAGCTCAAGCCGTTGTTCGATGGGCATGCCAACTGCTTCATCGAGTCCGGATTTGGCAAGGGACTGCTGATCGACTTCAACTACGACACCGAGCCGCTTCCGGGTCGCTACCCGCTTCCGGGCGTTGGACCTTTCACCCTGCTCGAAGAGTCGGAGGCCAACCACTGGGGCAAACTGCTGTTCCGCTGGATGTACTGGAATCTGTTGCTCAAGGGTGAGGAACTGCCGCTCCCCGCCCGCATGAGCCTGGCCGGGAAGTGGAAGCGCTAGGAGGCGACATGGAACCCACTCTCGCCGAACTAAACGCCAAGCTCGATGCGCTGACCGCGCAGGTGGCCCGGCTGACCGAGTACATCGAGGCCAGCGCCCGCGCGAGCGCCGATCGCGCCGAGCTGGTCCGCGATGTCGTGCCGATCGCTGCGACGGTCATGGAGCGCGCCTCGGCGCACCTCCAGGAAATCGAGGAGTACGTTGATCTCCCGGACCTGATCCGACTGTTGAAGAAGGTGGCCCGCAACCTGCCGAACATCGAGAAGGTCGTGGACCTGCTCGACAGCGGTGCGGGTTTGATGGAAATCGCCGGCCCGATTGGCAAGGACGTCTTCAACCGCGCCGAAGCGACGTTTGATACGTTGGACAAGAAGGGCTATGTCGCGTTTGCGAAGGGCGGCCTGCGCATCGTCGACAACATCGTCACGTCCTTCAGCGCCGAGGAAGTGGAGCGCCTGGGAGACAACATCGTGCTCATCCTGCGCACGGTCAAGGACATGACCCAGCCGGAAATCATGACCTTCCTGCGCAGCACGGTCAATGCCGTGGAGGAGGAGGCCGCAGCACCCATCAACATTGGTGTGCGCGCGCTGCTCAAGCAGATGAGCGACCCGAAGACGCGCCGGGGCCTGGCCCTGACGTTGCGCGCGCTGAGCACCATCGGGAAGACCCCGGAACCGTAGGACATCGGCGCGATTTGCGCCGGCAGAAAAGCAAGGAGAAAACACATGGCTACGCGAACGATTGCAGGCAAGACCGTCACGGTCAACGATGAAGGGTTCATGACGAACCCGGCCGAGTGGACCCAGGAGATCGCCACGGAGCTGGCGAAGGAAGAGGGCATCCCCGCGCTGAGCGAGCAGCACTGGAAGATCATCACTTTTAGCCGCCAGGACGCCGGTGCGGCTGGCAAGTCGCCGACGCTGCGGCGCATCACGACCGGCACGGGCCTGAGCACGAAGGACTTGTTCTCGCTCTTCCCGAAGGGGCCGGCCAAGAAGGTCGCCCGCATCGCCGGGCTGGGCAAGCCGGAGGGCTGCGTCTAGACGGCTGCGCGCCGCCCCGCGGCGGTGCGCACAAGGACAAACATCATGACCACCGAAAATCGCAAGGTCGCGTTCATCTGCTCGAAGGGCGCCCTCGACATGGCCTATCCTGCGCTCGTCATGGGCTGGGCGGCGCTGGGCAACGGCATCGACGTCACGCTGTTCTTCACGTTCTGGGGGATGGACCTCATCACCAAGACGCGCCAGGATCACCTGGAGATCGCGCCGGTGGGCAATCCCAGCATGAAGCTGTCGATGATGGGCATCAAGGCAGGCAACCTCGGCATCCCGAACATGCTGGGTGGCCTCCCTGGCATGACCGCCTTCGCCACGGCCCTGATGAAGGACAAGATGAAGAAGCTGGAAGTGCCCCCCGTCGGCGAGTATCTGCAGATGCTCGTGGACGGCGGCGCCAAGCTGTATGCCTGCAAGATGTCCGTCGACATGATGGGCCTCAAGAAAGAGGACTTTGTCGACGGCGTGCAGGACATCGTCACCGCTTCCGACTTCATGGACATGACCGACGGCGCGCAGATCATCTTCATCTAGCGCCGGACCGATTGACAATCGCGCGCAGCCGCCTATGATGCCCGGCCATGTGCCGAAGCATCAAGCGGCTGCGCGTCATGACCGGGGCCGCATCTGCCGAAGAAATCCAGGCCGCCGCGCTGCAATACGTGCGCAAGGTGAGCGGCTTTCGCGCGCCGTCGCGCGCCAATCAACCCGCGTTTGATCGCGCCGTCGCCGAGATTGCCGCGTCGACGGCGACCCTGCTGGCCGCGCTGCCCCCTGCGACCACGCCCGCCCCGCCACCGCGGCGCCGCGCGCCCTCACCCACGGCGTAGCGTGTAGCCCTCCGGCCCGTCCTCGATTTGCCAGCCGCTCGTGGTGATTCTGGCGCGCAGGGCATCGGCCAGTGGCCAGTCCCGGGCCGCCCGGGCGGCCGCGCGCTCGGCGGCCCATTGCTGCACCTCTGCTGGCGCCGCCGCATCAGCAGGGCTGGCACCGGCGGACATGTCGGACAACGAACGAAACACATCTCCAAGCGCGCCGGTCGCCAGGTGCTGGCGGGCGGCGAACGACTGCGTCGCGTCGCCGTAGCGGATCGTGAGTGCGCCGCTGCCGAGCACCTCGATGTCACCCGCTTTGAGGTCCAGGATCAGGGCGGTCTGCTCATCCAGCCCCAGCGTGGTGACGTTGGCCGGCAAACGCGCCTGCAAGGCGTCGAAGCGCACCTGCCCGACGAAGCAGCGGCTGGTGTCGAGCTCGTCGCCGCCGCTCGGGTTGTTCCAGTGCGGGACAATGGCCGCGGACACCCCGAGATCGCCCAACAGGTCAAGCCCATCCATCCAGAACGGATCGAGCCCAACCTTGAAGATTTCATAGACCGGCAGGGCGAAGCGACTGGCGGCGATGGCGGCGGCGCTGGCCAGCACGATATCGGTGCCGGTATGCCAGGCGCGCCGAATGGCTTCCCAGACCTGTGTGCCCCGCAGGTGATGAATCGCATACGTGGGGCTGCCGGCCCCGAGGTAGATCGCATCCATGCCGGATAACTGTGCGGAAATGGCGGCATCGTCGGTGCCGCCGGGTCCGTCGCGCCGGCGCGCGGCCAGGGGCTGAATCGCGCCGCGCGGTCCGAGGTGGCGGCCGAAGAAATCCGCGACCCGCCCGAGTACGCGCGGGCTGTTGAGCTCGAACCCGGCGGGGGTCTCGAGCATCGCCATGTGATACGGCCGCCGTCGGCCGGCCAACAGAACGTCGAGCACCTGGGCCCCGACAGCAGTGGTCTCGCCCGACCCGATCAGCGTCACCCGACCGTGTGCCATGCCCGCCTATCGCATCCCTTTCTTCAACCGACGCCAGGCCTTGCCCGTCAGCGCGCCGATCTCCTCCGGGGCCCGCGCGCGCAGCGCCTCGCCCTGCAGGATGCGCTGGCGAGACATCTCGCTCAGGGCGAGCAGCGTCGCCGGTGTCGAGAGGGCTTCGGGGGAGAGGCTGAGCGCACGGAGGTGGGCAAGGGCGACTTCCGCATCCTGGTATCCGCCGAGCGTTTCCTGCGCGCCGACGACGACCGGAAGGTAGTCGCTGATGGGCTTGCCAAACAGGGGTTCAGCGAACTCGAGCGCATAACGGAATCGTTTGATCAAGATGCGCAGCGCGTGGTAGTCCTGAGGCGGCGAGTCCGGCCCGAGCCGGCCGAAGGCCTTGTTCACCTTGCGATAGCGGGCCTCGATCATGGCGGGCATCGCATCCGCCGCCTGCCGATGAATGGCATCGGCGCGGCGCGGGCCGGCGCGGAGCATCTCTTCGAAGGCGGCCAGCAGCTGGGTGTAGCGGGGCGAATCGATGGCCCTGAGCAGGGCTAGCCTTGCTTGTTCACGTTGTGCGCGCAGGAGGCCGATTACCGCGTCGGCGCCATCAACCAGTGCGATGCCATCCTGTCCGTGCGTCAAGTGTTCGAGCTGCACGTCGATGTCCCGCACCGCGCCGAGTTGGGTTGCGAACCAACGCAGGCCATCGCGCAGCGCGATGGCGCGGTGGGGCAGGAACGGCTCGAACAATCCCATCGCAGCGCGCAGCCGGCGTGTGGCGGTGCGCATGTCATGCACGAACTCGGGATCGTCCCCCAGGCGGGTGCCGGGCTCGTTGGCCGAGAACTGCGCAAAGCGCTCGCGCATGACGGCATAGGCGAGCGCGCCAATCGACGGCTTGCGTTCGGTCTCCGCCAACTCGGCGGCCGAGGCCGGTGACCCGCAAAACGGCGCGAGGGTGGGATGCAGCCCGGCCAGCTTCAGCCCGAGCTCGTATTTGGACTCGCCGGCCGGGCTGAGCCCCAGGTCGTCACGGAGCGCGTCCGCGAGCGTCTGCAGTATCGGCAAAGGCTCGCCGCGCGCCTCGAGTTCGACCCGGCTGACGATGAGCGGGGAGCGTTTTGCGCCACCGGTCATGGCGACGGTGTCGAGCGCCAGCTCGGCGACGGTGCTGCCGTCGAGGCGCACGTCCGACAGCCTGCGCTCGGCGCGCGCGCTGAACAGCGCAGTCAGGGCCACGTCGCGGCACACGAGCCGGATGCGCTCCCCGACCGGCCCCGGCAGGGCCGTGAGGGCTTTGATCAGCCCCGCCGCGCTGGTCCGGCGCGGCAACGCCACGGGCTCGCTGATTTCGATGCGCTGATGCGCCCCGTCGCGGCGCTGGCCAAAGGTCTTGAGCGTGGCGGTGGACACATCCCCCGCGCGGCGCACGCGGAGCGCGCAGCCCGCCCGAAAGAATCGCCAGTCCTGCGTGTCGAAGTAGCTGTCATGCTCGATCACGCGCGAGGCGGGATCGACCTTCACGCCATGTCGTGCGGTCTGCTCCGTCGCCCACTGCTCGACGACGTCCAGGTCGGGAGCCTCAAATTGCCATTCCACTTCCAGTTTGGACGTCATGTCCGATACTATAGAGCATGAGTCATGCAGCACCCTTGATCGGCGTTGTGCTGGCAGGCGGCGAGAGCCGTCGGATGGGCCGCGACAAGGGCCTCCTGGAATACCATGGCATTGCGCAGCGGGACTGGCTCCGTGCGCTGCTCGCGCCGGTCTGCGAACGCGTCTTCCTCTCGCTGCGGGCCGACCAACTGCCCGAAGGCGAGGGATGTGAGGACTGCATCGCGGACGAACCCGCGTTCGCAGGGAATGGCCCCATTGGCGCAGTGCTCACCCTCCAACCGCGATTCCCGGGAAGCGCCCTGCTGCTGCTCTCGTGTGATCTGCCCCACTTTGACGCGGACGCGCTCACGGCTTTGCTTGCCGGGCGCGACCCAAATCAGTGGGCCACCGCGTTCATCAACCCGGAGACGGACCGGCCCGAACCGCTTGTGACGGTCTACGAGCCTGCCTTTTTGGCGGTGCTGCCGGAGGCCTTCGCGGGCGGCGCGAGATCGCTGCAGCGCATCATGGCGCAGCGACCGATCAACCGCCTCGTGCCGGCCCATCTGCGCTGGATCGAGTCCGTCGATGATCCCGAGGCCTACATCCGCGCGCGGCGCGCACTTGGTGGTCCGCTCGCACCCTGAGAGACCATGACTGATCCCTGAGAGTCCGGTTTCCCCGGTTTGCGCTATAACCCGCCTTCGACGCGGCAGAGGAAGACGTCGCGAACTTGTAGCGGGGGGAAATGCGCGAAATGAAAGTACCGTCTCGGCTGATGTCGCTTGGACTTGCGGCGGCGCTGATGTCGAATCTCATGGGATGGAGTCCGGTTGGCGCGGCTTCGCCCGTGTCGGTGGGTGATGCGGCGGGTTCACCGACGACCACGCAGTCGGCTGTTTCGCCGCCGATCAACGGTGCAGACGGCATCCATGTCGCGGATGTCGATGAAACGTTGGATAGGCAACCCGCCGAGGCGGATGCGCTGGTGGCCGATCTTGCCATGCCCGGCTGGTCGACGCGCTACGGGACGGAGTTGGGTCGGCAGCTTCTCCCCGCCCGTCAGGCGCCGGTTGGGTTTGCGCCCCTTGGCGCAGAACCGGCGTTGACGGGAACCTGGCGGATCAACAACATCGTCTCCTCCACGACTTCGATCAGCGCCATCGAATATGCGCCGGATGGCCGGCTCTTTGTCGGCGTGCAAAACGGTGGCTTGCGGGTATGGGCACCCAATAACCTGGGCGTGTATGGCTGGACGAGCATCCTGTCCTCGACGACGGGCTTGCCCAGCAACAGCATCACCGACCTGGCCCTTTTTGGCGGCGATCTCTGGGTAGCGACGAACCTGGGCGTTGGCATTTATGATCTGTTCGCCGGCACCTGGACGCGTTACACGGTGGCCAACTCGCCGCTACCCAGCAATGACATCCATCGGCTGACGCCTATCGCTGTGGCCAGCGGTGTTGATCACATATGGCTCTCCACGGCCGCGGGCGGTGTCAAGATCACCCTCACGCATCCCTGGACGTGGCAGGTGATCGATACTGCGGATGGCCTGCCCAACAGTGACATCTACGACATTGCGGAGTTTACGACGTTGGTCACCACCTACGTCTACTTCAGCAATGGGCTGGAGATCACGCGCTGGGATCAGGCCTCCTCCTTCACGACCTTCAGCCCTGCAAATACGAGCTGCGGCGGCGGTCTGCGCCGCGCCACGCGCATGCTGACCACGTCGCAGCACGATCTGTGGTTTCTTCAGGAGGAAAGTGTCCCCGGGATCAGCCCGGACATGCCGGAGTACTGGGTTGCGGCAGGGGTCTGTCGCATGTACTCTATCGGTCTTTTCAGCAATGCGGTGGATTACTACTCGACATTGTCACCGGGCCTGCCCTCGAATCAGGCCACAGACATCAGTGAGGATTTTGCCGGCCGTGTCTGGTTGAGTTTCCAGGGTGGCACGGGCGGCGGCGCGGTGTGGGACAACGGCACCTGGCGCATGTTTGGCACCGGCACATCACCGATGCAGACCAATCAGGTCGCACAGGTCCTTGCCGCTGGCGAGGATGTGTGGTTTGGCCACACTGACAGGACCGGCTTTTCGATCTACTCGCCCAACTGGCGGCGCTTCCCCTTCACCGCTTCGTCACAGCAGCCCGGCGTGCTGTATAACGAAGTGACCCGAACCTGGGCGGCGCTTGGTTCCGCACTTGGCTACATCGATTCGAACACCTGGGTGACGACGAGTGTTTCCGGCGTGAACAGTCCGATTCAGGCCATCCAGCGCGGCTCCGACGGTCTGCTCTGGCTGGGCACCTCGGCCAATGGCGTGGTCGGCTGGTCGCCGACCAGCACAGTGGCCTTCGATCAAGCGTCGGGCCTGCCCTCGGACAATGTCACTGCACTCGTGCGCGACAGCTATGGTCGGATGTGGGCGGGGACGGCGGCCGGGCTCGCTCTGCGGGCGGAAGGCGGCTACTGGCTGACGTATACGACTCAGACATCACCGTTGATTTCCGATTCCATCACCGCGCTGGCCGTGGACGCCAGTGATCGGCTGTGGATCGGCACGCTGGCTGGCTTGCAGTCGTACTCCCTGGTGTCCCAGGGTGGCGGCTGGAGTACCTACAGCACGACAAATGGCCTGCCATCGAACCGAATCAACGCCTTGGCCGTGCAGCCCTCGGGCGGATTGTGGGTGGGCGGCAATGGGGGCCTGTCATATCGTGATCCGGTTTCGCTTACGTGGACGACGTACACCTCGGCCACGGGAGCCCTGCCAGGAAGCACCGTCACGCATGTTTCAATTGACCCCCAGGGACGCGTCTGGGCGGCCACGACAAAGGGCATCGCACTCCGCCAGGGCAGCAGCTGGCAGCACTTCTTCCCGCCCGGCACGATGGTTGAGAGCAACCGCATCACGGGTCTCGCTGCTGACAACGCCCGCACCTGGGTGTCGTCCAGCGGCAGCACCGTGTTTTCGGGCACCATCGCTGCGCGCGGCATCGTGACCAGCCCGATCGGCAGCGTGGTCCCGACCATCACAACCTTCCTGCCCGCCGCGGGTTCGCCGGGCCAGACCATCATCATTACCGGCTCCGGATTCGACACCCGCGGACCGGAATTCAACGTTTTGCGATTCTGCTGTGCGGACGGCCCGTCGGGCAAGCCCGCTCCGCTCGCAGAGATTCAGGCGGTAGGCTACACGACCATGTCGGTCAAGGTCCCGGCGTCCGCGTCAACGGGTCAGCTTCAGGCCGAGGCCAACGGCCTCAAGTCCGGCATGAGCGCACAGCCGTTCAAACTTAAGCCGATTATCAGCGCCATATCGCCCGGGTGTGTTGGCGTGGGTGGCCTGCTCACCATCGACGGCGCAGGCTTCCAGGATGGCAGCGCCGCTGCCTATGTCAAGGTCGGGAGCGGCACTGAGCGAATCGCGGACGCGACCGATCCGACCCAGATTCGGACCTTCCTCAGGCCGGGTGACACTTCTGGCCCAGTGGTCGTGCGCCTGCTGAGCGGGCAGGTTGCGACAAGCTCGATGGCGCTCTCCGTGCCCACGCTCTCTGTGGTGGGAACACGAGCGCAGCAGGCCATCACCGGCGCACCGCTGATCTGGGGCAAACGGACGCTGGTGACCATCGACGCCCGTTCAGTTGGCGATTGCCAGGATGCCGTGACCAGCGCGACTGTCGAGTGGCTCTTCAGCGGGAGCAAGAAGCTTGCCGGCGGGTCGTTCTATAACGCAACCGGCCAATCACTGCCCGCCGTTGGCAGCTCAAACGGCGACGGGATCAGCCCGTTCATCAATGTCGTGGCAAACGTCGACATCGATGACGCGCTCGATCTCACACCCACGCCATGGCAGGACTTCCAGGGCGCCCGCATCACGCTCAAACGAAACTCGGTGACGCTCACGCAGTTCAACGTCCCCGCCACGGTATTCCGCTTTGTGGATACGAGCGCCGTCCGCCGCAAGGTGCGCGTGATGAACATCTATGCCAGCGACGTGCCCAATGACAGCAACCATGATCAGAACATCATGGAGGGTTTCGCAGCGCTGGGTCGAATGTATCCCCAACAGGACGCGCATACGACCTGGGGCTCGGCCTGGTGGACGACGCAAACGCCGGTGTGGTTCTCGAAGCCATTTTCGATCACGATCAGCGAGAATGATGGCGATTCCCGTGATGAGGTCGAGGCGTATCTCGATCCCGATGGATCGACATGGGCGATAGCTGCTTTTGATGCCAACCTTACGGGCGGCCTTAGCGCGGGCGGGGTGAGCAACTCAGGGTGGAAGACCGTCTCGATCGATGCTGGGAAGAATGTCGCGGGGCGCTACATGGCTCATGAGCTGATGCACGCCTTTGGCTTTGTCTCAGGCAGTGCGGCCAACTATGAAAACGTCCCGATCAAAGGCGGCGACCATCACTCCAAATATGACGAGGGGCGCTGGGATGGAGATGGTCTGAGCTGGACATCCGACTGCGACAATACGCGCGAGTTCAAGGACGCCCTTGACGCCCAGGCGAAACCGGGTGCGCGGGTGGTGCGCCTGACGGGCTCCGGTTTCAAGCTCCTGCTGACGCAGTCTTGCGCGATTGCCTCGGGTTCGAATCAGACTGACACGGCCAAGTCGGTGATTTCCTACGCCCCGGCCCGGCGCAACTTCAACACCGTTCTCGAACTGGAGGACTACAAGAACTTGCTCGCCCAGCTCTGCGTTGATTATCAGGAACCGATGCTGCCGCTGTATGTCTGTCCGGGCTACGATCCCGCCTATCTGCCTGCCGGATGGAAGCCGCAGATCGGTGCGCCCGAGCGAGCAGGTCCGGCGCGGCCCGCCGCTCCGATGCTGCCAGTTGTCGCGGTCACGCGAACGTATCGGCTCGCGGGCAAGATCGGTGCCACCGGACTCGTTACGCCCAGCCTGTCCTTCGTGGCAGTCAACGAAGGGTCCGTTACGCCTCAGGAACCCTGGGGAACCTACCACCTGCGCGTGTTCGGCCCAGGAAATGGCGTGCTACATGACCAGGCCTTTGCGCTGCCGGAAGCCGCGCTCATTGCCCATGACCTGGCCGACCTTGCGCAATCACGGGGTGACAACCACCTCGACGAGGGCGCCGATGGGTCCTTCACGTTGCGCGTGCCGTTCCCGGTTGGCGCGACCGGTGTGGACCTGTATCACGATGGCGTCACGCTGTGGTCGGCCAGCCCAACGTCCATCCCGCCCACGATCGGATCGGTCGCACTGTCGGGATCGGTGATCAACCCCGACCTGCCGATGACCGTGACGTGGGCGGCGGGGGATGCAGACGGTGGGCCGCTGCAGTTCGGGCTCGACTACTCCGCCGACAACGGCGCGACCTGGGAGCTGGTACTTCCCTACGTGACGCAGAACAGCGCAAGCTTTGTCCCGGGCTGGCTCCCGGCGAGCAACACCGCCCGCATCCGCGTGCGTGTGAGTGATGGCTTCAATACCGCCAGCGCCATGTCTGCCGCCTTTACGCTTCAGAAGAAAGCGCCGGTGGCGCTCATCGAGGCACCGTTGGATGGCGCCGTCGTAGGCGAAGGCATGCCGCTTCAGCTGATCGGCGTGGGGATGGGGCAGGGCGGGTATTCGCTGCCGACCTTCCAGTATTCCTGGCGCAAGGCCGGCAAGCTCATCGCCAACAGCGACGTCGCATCGGTGACGTTGACAACGGTGGGTGTGCACACGCTCACGTTCCAGGTGGGCGACGGCATCATGACGGGCACGCGGGTCGTCTCCGTCACCGTCATCGCCGACTACGACAAGGATGGCTTGACCAACAGCTGGGAGCAGGCACACGGATTCAACCCGCTCGATCCGGCCGATGCCCTGGCTGATCCGGATGGCGATGGCCTGATCAACCTCGAGGAGCAGGCGGCCGGCACGGACCCGCGCAACCCGGACACCGATGGCGACGAGTTCTCGGACGCGCTCGAGTTGGAGCTGGGCACCGATCCGCTGGACGGCTCGAAGTTCCCACCAAGCGTGCCGGCCTTGAACGTGGGGTCTAGCTCGATGGGTTTTGTCTTCAACGCCTGGAGCCCGGCCGTCGACCCCAAGTCGACCTGGGTGACCAACCAGGGGCTGGGCGTGCTGACATGGACGTTGGCGACGAGCGATCCGTGGATCAAGACCAACATCGTGTCCGGCGAAGCGCCATCGCTTCTGATCGTGACGGGCTCCGCGCTCGGCATGCCCCTCGGCGACTACACCGGGACGGTCACCGTGACTGCAATGGGTGCGTTGTACAGCCCGCAAACGATCACGATCAAGATGCATGTGGAGTCCAACGTTTACCCGACGCGCTTCCTGCCGCTGATCCACCGTTGACGCGTGCCTGATCCGATGGGGGCATTCCGCGGTACAGGGTGCCCCCTCAAAGTAGCCCACCTGCCTTACACTAGCGACCATGCCCAAGACAGCGACCATCAAGTGCCCCTCCTGTGGCGCGCCCGCGCGAATCGAGGGGGAGAGCGCTCCCACCATCACCTGCGAATACTGCGGCAATACCATCCTGGTGCCCGAGGAGATGCGCTCGAAGACACCGTCGCAGCGCGTCCCCCTCGGTCCGTCCGACATTCAGGAGATTTTGGACCTCACCGAGCAGGGCAACGTCATCGAGGCTATCAAGCGCGTACGGGAGAAGACCGGAATGGGGCTGGCGGAGGCGAAGGTCTTTGTTGACCGACTGCGGGACGGTCAGACCGCACCACGGCCGATGGAGCGGGAGAGTGGCAGGGTCGTTGTCACGACGTCCACCGTGAAAATGCCCGGGGCGGGTGTGTCGCCGAAGGCGCAAAGGGCGGGGTGCGTCTCCGTGGGTGGGTTGATGTTTGTGTGCCTGGGGATTGTCGCCTCGCTGGTCGCGGGTGTCTTCGCGTTGGGCGGCGCCGACAACCCCATCGCCCAGTTGTTTACGAGCAAGAGCGGACCCCTGGCGACGATCGTGCCGGCCGCGATCGTTTCGCCATTCGCGCGCGTCAATCTGTATGACGGACGACTGCTGCCGGGGGCCACGGACGTGGCTGATCGGCCCACTCTGGTGCTGCGCGCGTTGTTCATCGACAGCCCTGAAGCAGAACGCTGGAAGATCATCTCCGTGGATACATCGACATCGGCCATCCGGTGGCGTTCGGCGACGTCGACGAGCGCGCGCTTCGTGGCTGGGAGTGACGTGGTGGTCACGGCAGACAAATCGCGCCTGGTGGGACTGGACGCGAATACCGGCGCGACAAAGTGGGAGACGACGCTGCCCGACCAGATCTCGGGCGGTTGCGAAAGCTGCTTGAGCATCGTCGGTCAGCGCGTGGTCGCGCTGAGCGCGGACAGCACGGTGACCGCGCTGGACGTCAAGTCCGGCGGCAGAGTCTGGTCACGGCGCGTCAGTGGCATCAACAAGCTGTGGACCGTCGGCGATCAGGTCCTGCTGCTCGAACGGCAGGATAAGGATCCCTTCGCCACGCTGGCAACCCTGATCGATGCCGATGGCCGCGAGGTGCGTTCGTTCCCGCTCACCTGCACGCCCGCCGGGCAGACACGTCCGCAGGTTGGCTATCCCTACGACAGCTACGCCGTCGACAGCAGCGGCAAGGGCCTGTACGCCTGGTATGGCTCGCCCAACTCCTGCCTTCAGAAGTACGATCTCGGCACGGGCAAGCTGGCCTGGTCCGGCGCGACGCGTGCGCGCGCCACGTCTCACGACAGCGCGGCCATGGTCGTGGTCGGTGATCGCGTCTTTGCGGGCGGTGACCGCGCCATTGTCATGGGCGACGTCAGCGGCAAGGTCGCCGAGATACTCACCGAGGAAGACTACACCATCCGACCGTTGGACTTTCGGGATGGCGTGCTCGTCGTGCGGGCGTATCGCACCCGCGGGACCTCGCGCTTCGAGCTGTGGGGCATCGACATCGCGAGTGGCCGCAAGCTCTGGCAGCACGTCTTTGACATGAAGGGTGGGCCGCTCACCCCGCCACAGCGCGCGTCCGGGCTGCTCTCCAAGGACGATGACGATGAGCTGTGGACGGCGGCCCTGACCCCCGGCGGCGTGGCCGTGATCCGCATCACGCGCAAACCCGAGTTTTCCGCGCTCGTCGATGTGCTGAACCTCAAGGATGGCGTCAGCGCCGGCCGCAAGACGATCCCATTGAAGAATGCGTCGCTTCTGCTGTCCACACCCACCGAGATGGGCTGGCAGGGCGCGACCGAATGGATGCTGATCGACAACAAGCCGTATGCGTTCAATACCGCTACGGGGACGCTGGCGTATCAGCTTCCGTAGGCGCGGTGTTCATCATCCAGGCCGAGAAGCCATCCAGAAAGGCCTTGAAGCCATCCAGGTGCTGGGCGGGGAAGCGATAGCGCGTCGGGGCGTCCTCCAGCGTCTCCAAAAACAGCGACAGCCAGATGCCACGTGCCGCCGGGTCGATGGGGAAGGGCAGGTGTCGGGCGCGCATCATCGGCCGACCATAGCGCTCGAGATACAGCGGCGGCCCGCCGAGCAGGCCCACAAAGAAGGCCGCCGAACGCCGCGAAGCCTCGCGCATGTCATCGGCGAACATCCAGCGGATGCTGGACGTTTCGAGGCGGACGTAGAAATCTGCGAGCATGGCGAAGATGTTTTCCTCGCCCATCGCCGCGTAGATGTCCCGGCTTGGCGCAACGACGCTGCGCGGGTCGATGGGCGGCGTCCACGGGGGTTCGCTTCGGGGCGGAATGACACGCATCACGGCACCTCCAGATCGAATGTCGACACTGGCACCCAGGCATCGGTGCCGGCTGACGCATAGCCAGCTTCGATCGCCGCCTGCGCGCGCAGGCCGGCCAGCAGGCCGGGCTCGGCGGGCCGGTCCTCCCAGATCGCGCGGGCAAACTGATACACGCCCTCGCAATGCGAGCGGCTGATGCCCACAGCCGACGCCCAGTCCGGGTGTTTGGCACCCGCATAGCGCTGCACGGTCTCCAGGCGCGTCCAGCCGCGGCGGGCTTCGGGCAATGTCGCGTCATACGCCCACGCCGCGTTGGGATCGTCGAGGTTGAAGCGAAGGGCACCCGCGCTGCCCCGCAGTTCGAGCGTCAGCTCATTCAGCGCGCCGATGGCGATGCGGCTGGTTTCGAGCACCCCCTCGGCGCCACTTGCAAACCGCAGTTGTGCGCGCGCCTCGTCGTCGGTGTCCACGAGGCCATCGGCGGGGCCATCGGCCCGGGTGGGACGCTGTGCGATCACGGTGCGCGTCGCGGCCCGCACCTGGGTGATGGGGCCGGCCAGCCACTGCAGCAGGTCGAGAACATGCGCCCCGAGGTCAGCCAGCGCGCCGCCGCCCGCGCGCGCCCGGACGTGCCGCCAGCTGTGCGCGCGCTGCGGGTCGGCGTGGCTGGACCGGCAGTAGCGGCCGCTTGCCGCGCGCAGCTCACCGAGAAAGCCCTGTGCGATCAATTCCTTCATGCGTTGGACAGCCGGGAGCCAACGGTAGTTGAAGTTGATCTGCGCGGCGACGCCGGCCTGCCGTACCGCCGCGGCCACGCGCCGCGCGTCGGCCAGGTCATTTGCGACCGGCTTCTCAAGATAGAGGTGCTTGCGCGCCGCACAGGCCAGCTGCGCCATCGCAAGGTGACTGTCGCCTGGGGTGCAGACATCCACGATGTCGACATCGGCGCGCCCGATCAGCGCGCCCGCGTCGGATGTGGCGATCACGTCGCCCAGCGCCTGCCCGGCCTGTTTCGCCGTCTCCGGGCGCGCGGTGGCCACGCCGACCAGGCGCAGCGTGCCGGCGGGGAGCCCGTAGTGCAGGGCCACATCGCGCCAGGCCTGGGCGTGCGCGCGGCCAATCCCGCCAAATCCAATCAGGGCGATGCCCAGTGGGCGCGGCTGTGTCGTCATGGGGAGACCGCCTTGTGAGAATCCAACGTAATCTGATAATCCGCTGATTGGTGCCGGAAGTAGGTGTCGTAGAGCGTGGCGTAGTGCCCGCCCTGGGCCATCAGGGCGTTGTGGCCGCCCTGCTGGATGATCCGGCCGTGGTCGAGGACGATGATGCGGTCGACGGCCTTGACCGTGGACAGGCGATGGGCGATCAGAATCGACGTCGAGGACTTCAGCAGCACATCGAGGGCGGCCTGAATCTGCGCCTCGGTGAATGGGTCGACGCTGGCGGTCGCCTCGTCGAGGATGAACACCTTCGGGTGCTGGGCCATCACACGCGCCAACGCGACCAGCTGACGCTGACCAAGCGAGAGCGCACCGCCGCGCTCGCCGACCTCGGTGGCGAGCCCATTGGGCAGGCTGTCCAGCCACTCGCCGTGCCCGATGCGCACGGCGACCTCGCGCAGCGCATCGTCGCTCAGCTCAGGTGCCGCATAACGGATGTTGTCGGCGACCGTGCCGGCGAAGAGAAACGGGCTCTGCGAAACGAAGCCGAGCTGGCGGCGGTAGGAGGGCAGGTCAAAGTCGCGAATGTCCCGCCCATCGATCAGCAGGCGGCCGGACTGAAACTCGTATGAGCGGCCGATCAGCTTGGCCAGGCTGCTCTTGCCCGCCCCGGTGTGGCCGACAAAGGCGACGCTCTCGCCGGGCTTGATCGTTAGGTCGAAGTCGGTTAGGACTTGCTGTTGTGCGTTGTATCGAAAGCCCAGCCTCTCGAAGCGGATCTCGCCGCGGGTCAGTGTGAAGGGCGCGGCATTGGCGTGCTGCTTGACGCTGGCTTCGGCGTCGATCAGCGCGAAGATGCGCTCGGAGGCCGCGAAACCACTCTGGATCTGGCTGTAGAACGAGGCCAGGTTTGTCATCGGAAACCAGAAGCGGTCCAGGCTGGTGATGAACAGGTAGAGCGCGCCTAGCGACAGCCCTGAGGCCTTCACCGTGTTTGCGCCGACCAGCAGCAGCACCGCCGTGCCAATCCCGGTCAGCGCGTTCAGGGTGGGGAAGATGTTGGACAGCACCA
The DNA here is from genome assembly GCA_019694215.1 of Thermoflexales bacterium. Taxonomy (GTDB): domain Bacteria; phylum Chloroflexota; class Anaerolineae; order J036; family Brachytrichaceae; genus Brachythrix. The sequence continues at coordinate 14,368 of JAIBCK010000019.1, read as the reverse complement.
GCCCGCGCCGGACATTGACCGCGAACGACCGCTGGTTGACGCGCCGGAAGCCGTCATACATCGCGGCCTCCTGGCTGAAGTTCTTCGCCACGCGGATCCCCGCCACTGCCTCCTGGATGGCGCTGTTCACGTCGGCGATGGCGCGGAAGCCGTTGCGCGTGACGGTGCGGGCCAACTTCCGGAAACCCGCCGCCGCAAGCGCCACGAGGGGTGCCGCGGCCGCGACGGCCAGTGTCATCGGCACCGAGATGCCGAGCAGAATGATCAGCAGGATGACGAGGGTCGCGAACTGGTTGCCCAGGTCGGCGACCAGGGTGACGACCTGCGCGAGCTCCTGGGTGTCGTTCGAGATGCGCGAGATCAGCTTGCCGGACTGATACTTGTCAAAGAATGACAGGTCGTGATGGATGACCGCGTCGAAGGCGTCCCGCCGCATCTGCGCGATCATGTTGGCGACGAGGCGCGCCATCGCCCGCCGTCGGAGCAGGTTGCCCAGCCAGACCATCACGGCGAAGGCGAGCAGCAGCCCGATCAGGCCGGCCAGCAGCGCGCCCCGGTCGATCGACGCATCCCCGGAACGGAGCAGGTCCAACGCACGGGAGACCACCAGTGGGTCTGCCAGGCTGAGCACGGTGAGCCCGGCCATCGTGATCAGTGTGAGCGTCGCATCGCGCGCGTGAGGGCGGGCGTAGTGCAGCAGCCGTTGCGCCAGCTGCCGGTCGGTGTACTGGCGATCGTAGGCCTCGGAGGCGAGCCCAGAGAACATCCCCATCGCGCTACTCCTGACGCGCGAAGATCGCGCGGTAGCTCGGCGAGCGCTCGAGCAGCTCGGCGTGCGTGCCGGTGGCTTCGAGCGCACCGCCACGCATCACGAGGATGACATCCGCCCAGCGGATCTGGGAGAGCCGGTGGGTGATAAGAAACGTCGTGCGGCCCTGCGCAGCGCGCAGAATCGCGCGCTGGATCTCGTCCTCGGTGGCCGAGTCGATGGCGCTCGTGGCATCGTCGAGGATCAGGATGTGTGGGTCCGTCAGGAAGGCCCGCGCAATGGCGATGCGCTGGCGCTGGCCGCCCGACAGCGTGACGCCGCGCTCACCGACCAGGGTCTGATAGCCATCCTTGAATCCGTGGATGAATCCATCCGCCTGCGCGGCGCGCGCCGCGGCCTCGACTTGTTCCTGATCGGCATCCGGCGCGCCAAACGCAATGTTGCCAGCCACGTCCCGCGAGTAGAGGAAGATGTCCTGCTCGATGATCGAGATCTGGCGGCGCAGCGCGCCAAGGTTCCACTCTCGAACGTCCACGCCGTCGATCAGCACCTCGCCATCGTTGACATCGTAGATGCGGTTGAGCAGCTTGATGATGCTGGTCTTGCCTGAGCCCGTCTGCCCGACGATCGCCACCGTCTGCCCCGCCTTGATCGTGAACGACACATCGCGCAGCGCCGGCCGGCCGCCCTCGTATCCGAAGGTCACGTTGCGGAAGGCGACTTCGCCGCGGATCGGCGCGGCGTGGCCGTCGCCGCCCGCCACCTTGAGCTGTGCGAAGGTGCCGGCGTCGTCGTTGATCAGGGCCAGGATGCGCCGTGCGCTCGCAAAGCCCGAAGCGAGCTGCGAGTAGGCGAACTGCGAGGCGAAGGTCGGAAACTGAAACAGCGTCAGCATCGCGTTGTAGGCGACGACGGCGCCAATGTCGATTTGTCCGGCTGCAAACAGGCTCAGCGAGTGCCACAGCCCGAAGGCGTGCGCAAGCCCGTAGAGCAGCAGCGGCAGGAAGCGTGACTCGGTGTAGCCCTGTTTGACCGTCGCCGCGATCCAATCGGCCAGGGTCGCCTCGAAGCGGCGCGTCTCGCGCACCTCCTGTGCGGTCGCCTTCACCGTCTCGATGCCCTCGATGGATTCTGAGAGCGCGGTGTTCAACCTGCCAAACGAGGCGCGCACCTGATCGGTCGCCGGCGCGAGCCGGGTGAGGTAGTCGCGCACCAGCCAGAAGTAGGCGGCCAAGAACGCCAGCGGGACCGCGATGAGTTGTGGGTGGATCTGGGGCGTGGCGAGCAGCGGCATGATCAGGAAGCCGCCCGAGCCGAGCACGATGTTGACGCCCGGCGACATCATCAGGTTGAGCTCGCGCACGTCATTGCTGGCGCGGGCCAGCACATCACCGATGCGCTGCCGGTCGTGAAATGACATGCTTTTGCCCAGCAGGCTGGCATACAGCTCATCGCGCATGTCGCGTTCCAGGCGCTGGCCGGCAAAGTCCGCTGAAAAGTTGCGGATGAACTGCAGCACGCCGCGCCCGATCTGCGACCCGATGATGATCAGCGCGCACTGGGTCACCACGGCTAGGGAGAAATCGGGTCGCGCAATCTCGCCAAAGGCCGCGCCGATCTGCGATTGCATGATGGCTGCACCGGCGGCGTTGCCGAGTGCGCCGACGACGATGCCGACGAGCATCGGCCACTGGCGGACGAGGTAGGAGAACACCCAGCGGCGCGGACTGCGTCGATCAGGTTGCCACGCGCGTGCGACGTTGAATTCTGCGGCTGTCATGGAGCCCAGCATTATCGACCTGTCTCACGCCCAGGCCTGAGAACGCGCCATGTCGGCGACTCTCCCGCTCACGCGCCTTCCCGGCGGCGCCATCCGTAGATGCCACGCGGGCCGGAGACCAGATCGGCGACCAACGCCACACCGAGCGCCATTGGCAGCACCGCCGGGCCGAAGCGCTCGCCGGCCAGGATCGCCGCAGCGAGCGGGACGTTGGCCGCGGCCCCGAAGACGGTGGTCATGCCCAACGCGGCAAGCACATCCGGTGCCACGCCAAGCGAGCCCCCGGCGGCAACGCCGAGGCCGGACCCCATCACGAACAACGGGGTAACCTCACCCATCCGAAAGCCACCACTCACGGCCAGCGCGGTCACGACAAATTTGGGGATGGCCACCTGGAGCCCGCCACCCGCGCCGTGCAGGGCTTCGGCAAGGCTGGTGGTGCTCAAGCCGGCGGCCTCGCGCCAGCCCGCCAGCGCGATCAGGCCAACGATCAGCACGGATGCGAGCGCGGGCTGCAGCCATGCGCGCGGGCCGACCAGGCGTTCGGAGGCGCGCCGCAACGCCTGCGTGGCGATCAGGAAGAGCCGCGCCCACAGCCCGAACAACACGCCCAGCCCGATCAGCAGCGCGAGGCTCGCAGCAGAGAGGGAGGGCAGGGCTGAGGTCAACGGGATCCGCAGCGGCGACGCCCCCAGCGCTTCCACCACGGCGTTCGCCGCGAGCGCGGCCACCAAACACGGGACCGTGCCCCGGCCGCGGATGTCATCGTGACGTTGGAGCTCGAGCCCAAACACCGCCCCCGCCAGCGGGGCGCCGGCTCCCGCGCCAAATCCGGCGCCGAGGCCGGCCATGAGCAGGATGCGCCGGTCCTCCGGCGACAATCGCAGCAGACGGGACACGCTGTCTGCCAACGCGCCGCCCAGTTGTATGGTCCCGGTGATGGACGCCGCGGGCGCGCCGGTCAATACGCCCAGCAGCGGCGTCACGAAGGCCATCGGGATCAAGCGCGCCGACACCGGTCCGCGGTTGTCGACCAGCCTCTCGACCAGCAGCGGCGTCCCCCGCGCGACGCTCGGCGCGAAGCGCGCATACAGCCAGAAGACGATCTGCGTCGCCACCGGCATGAGAAACAGCAGCGCGACCCCGCTGGCCTCAAACTGCGCGGTCGCCCAGCGCAGGCTGAGCAGCAAACCCGCCGCTGCGAGACCGGCCAATGCGCCGATCAGCGCGCTCAGGAGCGACCAGCGCGCGATACGGGCGGGGAGGGCGAGGATGCGGTCGGGCATGGTTTCGTATCGGGAAACGAGCATTACGGCGACACTTCAGCACCGGTTTCCCGGCGATAATCGGGGCACCATGTTAACCCTTGACCGAATCGAGCTCCGCCTTGTGCGCCTGCCGCTCAAGTTCCGCTTCGAGACCTCCTTTGGCGTCGCCACCTCGCGCTACTTTGCCCTGATCACGATGTTCTCAGGGGGACTGACCGGCGTGGCCGAGACGGTCTCGGATGATATCTTCCCGTTGTACCGCGAGGAGACCGTCGCGACCTCGGTCGCCATCCTCAAGGATGTGCTGATCCCGCGCATCGTCGGAAAGGCCTTCTCGACGCCCGAGCAGTTGGCCGGCGTGCTCGCCCCCTTCCGCGGCAACCGCATGGCCAAGGCCGTCCTCGAGATGGCCTTCTGGGACCTGTGGGCGCGCAGCCTCAACGCCCCGCTCAGCCAGCTCCTGGGCGGCACCCGCGATGCCGTGCCGGTCGGCGTCTCGCTCGGCATTCAGCCCAGCGCCGAGGCCACCGTCGACGTCGTCGCCCGCCACGTGGCGCAGGGCTACAAGCGCATCAAGCTCAAGATCAAGCCGGGCTGGGACGTGACGCCGGTGTCGGCCGTCCGCGCCCGCTTCCCGTCGATCAACCTCACGGTCGACGCGAACAGCGCCTATACGCTGGCGGACTTGAAGACGTTCCGCGCGCTGGATGAGTTCGGGCTGGATTACATCGAGCAGCCCCTGGCCTACGATGACATCGTCGACCATGCCCGCCTGCAGGCCGGGATACAGACCGCGCTGTGTCTCGACGAGAGCATCCTCTCCGCGCGTGACGCGCGCAAGGCCCTCGAGCTGCGGGCAGGGCGCGTGATCAACATCAAGGTTGGCCGCGTCGGCGGGCACGCCGAGGCGCGCCGGGTGCACGATGTCTCGGCCGCCTTCGATGCCCCGGTGTGGTGCGGCGGCATGTTGGAATCCGGCGTTGGACGCGCGCACAACATCCATCTCGCCACGCTTCCCAACTTCAGCAAACCCGGTGACACCAGCTCGGCCTCGCGCTACTGGGAGCAGGACATCACGAACGAGGCGCTCGAGACCCGGGATGGCCTCATGCCGCTGCCGGCCGGTCCGGGCATCGGCGTGACGATCAACAAGACGGCGCTCGACAAGTTCACCGAGGCGGTCGAAGCCTTCCCGGCGCCCTGAGCGCGCGGCAACCGGCGCCCGTCACCGTTGACCGAGTGCCGTGGCATACACGGCCTCGGTCTCCCGGGCCGCCCGCGCCCACGAATACCGGGCGGCCTGGGGGGGGCCGCGCCGCGCCAGTTCCGCGCGGGCGCCCACGTCACCAAGCAACCGGCTGATGGCCGCCGCCCATGCGCCGGCATCGGTCGGCGCGGCGTATTCGGCGGCGTCCCCCAGCACCTCGGGCAGACAGGACGCGTTCGAGCTCAGCGTCGGCGCGCCGCAGGCCATGGCCTCGAGCGGCGGCAGGCCAAAGCCCTCGTAGAGCGAAGGAAAGCAGAACAGCGCGGCCTGCGACAGCAACGCCGGCAGGTCGTCGTCCTCGATGTAGCCGGTGAAGCGCACCCGCCCATCCAGCCCACGCGCCTTGACCGCAGCGTAGGTCTCGTCCGTTAGCCAGCCCTGACGCCCCCCGATGATGAGCGGGGCGTCGGCGAAATCGCCCAGCGCGGCGGCATCCAGGCGCGCCCACGCGTCGAACAGGGTAAGCAGGTTCTTGCGGGGCTCGATCGTGCTCAGGCTGAAGACGAAGCGCTCGGGGAGGCCATACTTCTCGCGCGCGGCCCGCAGCCGGGCGGGATCACGCACCGGCCGGAAGCGCGGGTGCGCGGCCTCATACACAACATGCGTGCGCGCCGCGTCCAGGCCGTACAGCCGTTCGGCGTCGCGGCGCGTCCATTCAGACACGCAAATAACCTGTGTGGCGCGTCGCAGAAACAGCGGCATGCTCACCTGCAGGTAGATCCAGTTGCGCGGCAGGTGGAAACGCGGATACGCGCGGAAGATCAGATCATGCAGGGTGAAGACCGTGGGCGCGCCCGTGATGCGAGGAAGCAGGTGCTCGGTGGCGTGGAAGAGCGAGAGCGTGCCGCCCGGCGGCGCGACCACGCGGTCCTGGCGTCGGCCGAGAAGCTGAGCGAGCAGGGTGACCATCCGCCAGCGATAGGACGACTGCGGGTGGCGAATTGACGTCAGGCGTTCCATGATCGGGCTCGGTCGCGCGCTGGCCGCGTTGTGATAAAACGCCGCATAACGCTCACTGCCATTCTCATCGACCAGCGCGCCGATCAAGTCCTCGGCGTAGCGGCCCAGCCCCGCCTTGCGGTGGACGGCCGGCGACGCATCGATGACGATCATGGGCTGAAAAAGCAGGCGGGGGCGGATCGATCTCCGCCCCCGCTGGTTTCGAATCAGCGCCCGCTCTTGCGGGCCGGCTTTCGGACGGCCGGCTTCCTGGCTGCGGGCTTGGCCGCCGCCTTTCTGGCCGCAGGCTTCTTCACCGCGGGTTTTTTGGCCGCCGCCTTCTTGGCCGCGGGCTTCTTCACCGCGGGTTTGGCTGCACGTTTGACGGCCACCGTCTTGCGCGCCTTGGACAGCCGCATCTTGAGCAGGTCAGGGAACTGCGTCGGAAGGTCCGCGACGGTGATCCCGGCGGCCTCCATGGCCTCGACCTTGCTGGCCGCGGTGCCCATCCCGCCTTCGATGATCGCCCCGGCGTGGCCCATGCGCTTGCCTTCGGGCGCGGCGCGGCCCGCGATGAAGCCGACCATCGGCTTCTTGACGTGGGCCTTTGCCCAGGCCGCCGCCTTCTCCTCGTCGCTGCCGCCGATCTCGCCGATCATGATGATCGCCTCGGTCTGCGGGTCCTCATTGAATTTCTGGATGACCTGCAGGAAGTCCAGCCCGCGCACCGGGTCGCCGCCGATCCCCACCACGGTGGATTGCCCAAAACCGTTTTGCGTTAGCGCGGCGATGGCCTCATAGGTCAGGGTCCCACTGCGCGAGACGATGCCGATCGATCCGGGCGTGCAGATGTTGGCCGGGATGATGCCGATCTTGGCCTGGCCCGGGGTGATCAGGCCCGGGCAGTTCGGCCCGAGCAGGGTCGCGCCCTTGGCATCCAGATACGCGCGCACCTTGATCATGTCAAGGACGGGCACGCCTTCGGTGATGCAGCAGATGAACTTCAGCCCCGCGTCGGCGGCTTCCATCATGGCATCCGGCGCGAACTTGGCCGGCACGTAGATGACCGTTGCATTCGCGCCGGTCTCGCGCGCCGCCTGACCCACCGTGTCGAAGACCGGGATCTTGTCTCCGTCGTAGTCGAGTTGCAGGCCGCCCTTGCCGGGCGTGACGCCGCCCACGACGATGGGGGCGTGCTTGTGCATCGCGCGTGCGTGGAAATCACCTTCGCGGCCGGTGATGCCTTGCACGATCAATCGGGTGTTCTTGTCTGCGAGGATTGACATGGATCGTCCTTTTCAGATCGGATATTTTCGGGTGAACTGCACGGGATTATCCCACCCCGTTTTCACGCCGCATGCCGCTGCCGCAGCCGCTTGAGCACGTCCAGCAGGGACAGCCCGCGCGCGCGGAGCAGCACGATGAGGTGATACAGCAGGTCCGCGGCTTCGTCGATTACGCGCGTGTCATCCTGCGCGACGGCGGCCAGGGCCACCTCAACGCCTTCCTCGCCCACCTTTTGCGCGACCGTCAAGGGTCCCCCGGCGAGCAGGCGGGCGGTGTAGCTCGTGGCGGGATCGGCGCTGCGCCGCGCGGCAACCAGCGCATCCAGCGCGACCAGGAACCCGGAGGCCGGCGGCTCGTGCCGCGCGCCGTCGAGGTCCTGAAAGAAGCAGCTCTCGGCACCGGTGTGGCAGGCCGGGCCGGCGGCCTCCACGCGCAGCAGCAACGCATCCGCATCGCAGTCAGCGCGGATCTCAACCACCTTGAGCACGTTGCCGCTGCTTTCGCCCTTGCGCCACAACGTCTGTCGGCTGCGCGACCAGAACGTGGCCTCGCCGCGCTCGCGCGTCAGGCGCAGGGCTTCGGCGTTCATCCACGCCATCATCAGCACGCGCCCGCTGGTGACGTCCTGGCAAATGGCGGGGATCAGCCCGTCGGAATCAAATTTCAAGTCAAGCATGATCTAACGGTGGATAGCAACTCGTCAAGAGGTCTGACGGATGGGCACGCCACGCCCCGCCAGATAGGCCTTGACGGTGGCGATGTCAAAGGTGCCAAAGTGAAAGACCGAGGCGGCCAGCACGGCGCTCGCGCCGGCCTCCAGGGCGTCGTAGAAGTGATCGAGGCGTCCCGCGCCGCCCGACGCGATGATTGGTACGTTGACGGCCTCGCGGAGGGCGCGGATCATCGGCAGGTCATAGCCGTCGCGGGTGCCGTCGGTGTCCATGCTGGTCAGCAGGATTTCGCCCGCGCCGCGTGACACGGCTTCGCGCGCCCAGGCCACGGCATCCCACTCTGTGCCGACGCGCCCGCCATTCAGATACACCTGCCAGCCCCCCCGCCCGCCGTGCAGGGATTCATCGCGCTTGGCATCGATGGCCAGCACCACGCACTGCGCGCCAAAGCGCCAGGCCGCCTCGTTGATCAGCTCGGGGCGTTGGACGGCGGCGCTGTTCACGCTGCACTTGTCCGCGCCCGCGAGCAGCAGGGCGCGGAAGTCGTCGGCCGCCCGGACGCCGCCGCCGATGGTGAAGGGGATGAACACCTCATCGGCCACGCGGCGCGCCATGTCCAACGTGGTGCCGCGCGACTCGTGCGAGGCCAGGATGTCGAGGAAGACCAGCTCGTCGGCGCCGGCCGCGTCGTAGACGCGGGCCTGCGCGATAGGGTCACCGGCATCGACGAAGTCGGTGAAGCGCACGCCCTTGACCACGCGCCCGCCGGCCACATCGAAGCAGGGGATGATGCGTTTTGCGAGCACTCAGCCTCCCGTCTCTGCCAAAGCCAACGCGGCGCCAAGGTCCAACGTGCCCTCATACAGCGCGCGCCCGACCACGACGCCGGCCACGCCGCGCGGCGCATACAGCCGCAGCTCCCGCACGTCATCCAGGTTGCGCACGCCGCCCGAGGCCAGCACGGCCAGGTCGGTCAGCTGCGCGATGGCCGCGGTCATCTCGGCTGCCGGGCCGCTCAGCATCCCGTCGCGGCCCACCTCGGTGAAGAGCGCATGCCGCACGCCCATGGCCGCCATCTGGCAGCCCAGGTCGGCGGCCGAGATCGGGGTGGCGGATTGCCAGCCCCGCGTGACGATCATCCCGGCCCGGGCGTCCAGCCCAACGACGATGCGCTCCGCGCCGAAGCGGGCGAGCGCGGCCTCGACCAGGGCGGGGTTCTCGACCGCGGCGGTACCAATAATCACGCGTTGTGCGCCGGCGTCGATGGCAGCTTGCAGATCGTCCAGGCTGCGCAGGCCGCCGCCGAGTTGCAGGCTGGCGTGGTTGCGCGCCGCCAGCGCTGCCAGGCCGGCGAGGGCGTTGCGGTTGATGGCTGCGCCGGTCGCGTCGCCGAAGGCGCCATCGAGGTTGACCACATGCAGCCACGCCGCGCCGGCCGCCAGCCAGCGGCTCGCCACCGCCAGCGGGTCTTTCGCATAGGCAGTGGACTGGGCTGGGTCGCCCTGACGAAGCCGCACGACCTGGCCGCCGCGTAGGTCGATGGCAGGAAAGATCGTAAAGGTCATAGCGTGATGAAGTTGCGCAGCAACGTGAGGCCCACGGCCTGGCTCTTCTCCGGATGGAACTGAATCCCCAGCACCTTGTCGCGGCCGACGATGGCGGGGAAGGGGTAGCCGTAGGTCGCTTCGACCAACGTCAGAGAGTCATCTGCGGGTCGAAGGTGATAGGAATGCACGAAGTAGGCATACGCGGCGGAAGGCACATCCCGCAGCAGCGGATGCGCCGGGTTCAGCGCGCGCAGCTGGTTCCAGCCGACGTGCGGCACGGGCAGCCGCTGCGCGTGCACCCGCTCATCAAACGCCACGACGCGGCCGGGCAGGATCCCCAGCCCCGGCCACTCGCCCATCTCCTCGCCCGCGTCGAAGAGCATCTGCGCGCCCACGCAAATGCCGAGAAAGGGCCGGCCCGAGCGCGCCGCCTGGATGCAGGCCTCGACCACGCCGCGCTGGCGCAAGCCGTTCATGCAATCGGCAAAGGCACCCACGCCGGGGAGCACGACCCGGTCCGCATTGGCGATGGTCGCGGGATCATCCGTGACGTACGGGTGGGCGCCAATGTGCTCGAGCGCCTTGACGACGTTGCGCAGGTTCCCGGCACCGAAGTCGACGACGGCGATCACGTCAACGTCCCTTTGGTCGAGGGCACGCCGCCGCGCCGGGCGTCGAGGCGCGTCGCCGCGCACAACGCGCGGCCCAGCGCCTTGAACAGGGCCTCGGCCTTGTGGTGATCGTCGCGGCCGTACAGCACCCGCGCATGCAGGTTCATCCGCCCGTGCACGGCCAGGCTCTCGAAGACATGCGCGACCAGGCTGCTGGTCATGGCCCCGATTTTCGGCGCGACAAATTCGGCCTGGAAGACCGAATACGGCCGGCCACTCAAATCGACGACGACCTGCGCCAGCGCCTCATCCATGGGGACGGTCGCATCGGCCATGCGGACGATGCCGCGACGCTCCCCGAGCGCCTCATTCATCGCGCTGCCCAACGCAATGGCAACATCCTCGACCGTGTGATGGTCGTCCACCTCCAGGTCGCCCACCGCTCGCACGCGTAGATCAAACAGCCCGTGCAGCGCGACGTGATGGAGCATGTGGTCGTAGAAGCCGACCCCGGTCGCGATGTCGGCCTGGCCGCTGCCATCGAGCTCGAGGCTCAGCGTGATATCGGTCTCGTTTGTCTTGCGCTTGATCGTTGCACTTCGGGACATCACAGCTCCTCCCGGGCAATGGCCTGCAGCGCGTCGACGACGGCGCGCCCGTCCTCGGGTGTTCCGATGCTGATCCGGACGCAGTCGCGCAGGCCCTCCCGGTCAAAGTAGCGCACCATGATCCCACGCCGCTCCAGCGCGTCCCGCAGCCAGCGCCCCGCCGCGGCCACGCCGATGGGTGCGCGCCCGACTCGGCAGAGCAGGAAGTTGGCCCGGGAAGGCAGCGGCGTGAGCCAGCCGAAATCGCGCAGGCCCGCCAACAACCGTTCGCGCTCGGCGATGATACGGTCGCGCGTTTCGGTCAAATGCCCGACATCGCCCAGTGCCGCGATCACCGCGGCGCTGGTTGCGCTGCTCGGCGTGTAGGGCTGCTTGAGCTTCCACAGTTGTGCCGCCACCCGCGGGTGGAACAGGCCATAGCCGGCCCGCAGCCCGGCCAGCCCGGCCAGCTTGCTGAAGGTGCGCAGCACCATCACGTTTGGCCGCTCCATCGCCCAGCTGGCCGCACCGGGCACGCCTGCGAAGTCGATGTAGGCCTCATCGACGACCACGGCGATGGGCAGCTCCGCCAGGGCCTGCAGCGTCTCCGGCGAGAGCAGCCCGCCGTCCGGGTTGTTTGGATTGGCCACGATGAGCAGCTTTGCGCGCGGGGTTTCCGCGACGGTGCGCGCCACGGCCGCCACATCCACGCCGAAGTCGGCGCGGCGAGGGACCGCCACATGCCGCGCGCCAGTGATGTCGGCCACCCAGCGATACATGCCGAAGGTGGGCGGCAGGTCGATCAGCGCGTCGCCGGGGTCCAGAAACGCCGAACCGACCCACTGAAGAAGCTCATCTGCGCCCGCGCCGCACAGGATGCGCTCGGCCGGCCATCCCGAAAACCCGGCCACGGCCGCGCGCAGCATCGTCTGATCGGGATCCGGGTAGCGGTGTGCATCGACGGGTCGCGCCAACGCCTCGATCGCGCGAGGGCTGGGGCCATACGGGTTCTCATTGGCGTCCAGCTTGATGATCGATTCCGGCGCCAGGCCGTGCCGGCGCGCAACAACGGCCACGGGCGTGATGGGTGCGTACGCGGCCATCGCGCGCACACGCGGGGTGATCAGGCCGTCGATGTCCATGGCTACAGCGTCATTGTGCGGACGGCGATCACTTCGGGCAGCGCGCGCAGCGCCTTGATCGCGGCCTCGGGCGCGGCGTTGTCGAGGTTGACGACGGAGAGCGCGCGGTCGCCGGCGTGCGTGCGACCCAGCCGGTATTCACCGATGTTGACCTGATGCGCGCCGAGGATCGTGCCAATGCGCCCAATCACGCCGGGCACATCGCGCGACGACACCACGAGCAGCTGTCCCTCCGGCACGGCATCGATGTGAAAGCCGTCGATGCGCACCACGCGTGGCTCGTGCCCCGCAAACAACACGCCGGCGACGGTGCGGGTGTGCTCGCTGCCGTCCTCGCCATGGCCCGTCACCCGGCACGAAATCAAGTTCACGTAGTCGGCCGCGACCAGGTTCACCGCCTGAGAAACGGCGATCCCGCGCTCGGCCGCGATCAGGTTGGCATTGACGTAGTTGACGCGCTCCGCGCCGAGAAAGCCCACCAACAGACCACGCAGCAGCGCCATCGTCAGCGGCTTGACATGCGGCGCGATGTCGCTGCCGCGGTACTCCACTTCGATCCGCGCGAGGCGACCTTCGAGCAGCCCGGCTTGCAGGCCGCCCAGTTTCTCAGCCAGCCGCAGATACGGCCGCACCACCGGCAGCGCGGCCGGGTCGATCGGTGGGAAGTTCACTGCGTTGCGCACATCGCGTTCGTGCAGACAGTCCAGAATCTGCTCGGCCATCTGCACGCTTACATCGCGCTGCGCTTCCTGCGTGCTCGCCCCGAGGTGTGGCGTGACGATGACGCCCGGGGCGCGCAGCAACGGATGGTCGCCCGGCGGCTCCTCCTCGAAGACATCCAGCGCGGCACCCGCGAGCTTGCCCGCATTCAGCGCCGCGGCCAGCGCATCGGCGTCGATCAGCGCGCCGCGCGCCACGTTGATGACGCGCGCGGTGGGCTTCATCAGGGCGAGCTTTTCGGCATTGAGCAGGCCACGGCTGCCGGTCGTGAGCGACGAATGCAGGGTGACGAAATCGCTTTTCTGCAGCAGTACGTCCAGATCGACCAGCGTGATGGCGCTCGCGCGCGCGACTTCCTCATTGACGAAGGGATCGTAGGCCAGGATCTCCATGCCAAACGCCTGGGCGCGCCGCGCCACCTGCGTGCCGATCCGGCCCAATCCCACGACGCCGAGCACCTTGCCCTGCAGCTGCACGCCCATGAAGCGGCCGCGTGCCCACTCCAAACGGTGCATGGAGGCGTCGGCCTGCGGGATGTTGCGCGCCAGGGCCAGCATCATGGCCAGGGTGTGCTCCGCCGTGGCCGTGGTGTTGGCCTGTGGCGTGTTCATGACAATAATGCCGCGCCGGGTCGCCGCGTCCACGTCGATCGTGTCCACACCGATTCCGGCCCGGCCAATCACCTTGAGCGCCGGCGCGGCGGCAATCAGCTCGGCGTCGACGCGCGTCTCGCTGCGGACGATCAGCGCGTCGGCGTGGCCGAGGTCCTGGAGCAACTCGGCGCGGGACATCTTCTTCCCGACCTTGACCGAAATCGCAGGGTCCGCGGTCAGGAGCTCGAGTCCAGCGGGGGACAGGTCGTCGGGGATCAAAACAGAGAACTGAGACATAACGGCGCGGATTATACGAGGGGTATAATTCCCACCCGAGAAATGGAGAGGCAGCACATCACCGAAGCCTACATGTCGTCGCTCAAACGCGAGCGAAGGGCGGCCGACAACACCGTTTTGGCGTATCGCAATGACCTGCAACAGTTTGAGACCTACCTGAATGGGGTAGTCGGTGATGGTGCAGGGTGGGGACAAGTTACGCGCGACCATGTGATTCAATTTATTGCCCAGTTGAATGCGCGCTATTCGACCTCGACCGTCGCCCGCAAGATTGCCGCTCTCAAGTCGCTCTTTGCCTGGTTGCGCGCCAACCGCCACATTGGGGCCGATCCCATCCTCGACCTGCGCGCGCCGCCGATTGCCCGCCGCGCACCGCACACCTTGACGCCTGATGAGGTGGTGCGCTTGATGGAAGCGCCGGTCGGTGAAAACCCGATGCGCGCCCGGCGCGATCGCGCGCTGCTGGAGCTGTTGTATTCGTCGGGGATGCGGGTGTCCGAGGTGATCGGCCTGCGGCTTGCCGACCTGGACCTGGAACGGGCCGAGGTGCGCTGCGCGGGCCGGGGCAGCCGCGATCGGGTCGTGCCGCTGTCGCCGCGCGCGATCGTGGCCCTGCGCGATTACCTGGCCGGGGCGCGGGCCGAGAGTGCTGCCGGCGGCCCGACGGATTACGTTTTCCTCAATCCGGCGGGCAGCAGCCTCACCCGCCAGGCAGTCTGGTTGATGACGCGCCAGCACGCCCGGGCCGCCGGGCTTCACGGGGAGATCACCCCGCACACCTTGCGCCACTCGCGCGCCGAGCACCTCATGGCCGAGGGGGAAAACCCGCGACGCGTCCAGGAGATCTTTGGGCACGCCAACATCGCCACGACGCAGTCCTATCGGCAGAA
>JAIBCK010000018.1 GCA_019694215.1 Thermoflexales bacterium | reverse complement strand
GCCGTCGCCGTCGGCGGCAGGGTCGCACTCGATACCGGCGTCAAGGTCGGTGGAAGCGGCGTGGGGGTGATCGTCGGGAAGGGCGGCCGCGGGGTCTCGGTTGCGGGGGCGGTCGTGCGGCAGGCCGTCAGGCCCAGCGCAAGCACCATCAGTGCGGTCAGGGGCGTCCGGAGGGAAGTGCGCATCACGCTGGATTATGCTCCTTTCGCCGCCTCCTGAAACTGACAGGTACCTGACAGCATCGATGCTGGCCTCACGCCATTCTGACACTCCAGTCGGCACGTTGGCCCGATGCAGCACGGACAGTCTTCAGCACTCAGCGCTTTGGCGTTGTAACCAACTCTTCATACTTCCACCTGCCATCCACCATGTCAAACCGGACCCGCCACAGCTGGCTGTCAACTGTCGAGCGTCGAGCCGGGTCAATCAAGGCCCAATCAGAGGAGGAATACACCGCCCAGACAACTGATCTAAAGTCAACCAAAACATATGCCGTCAGCCCATCAGCTGTGAAGGCCCTGACATCCTGTGCCTGTGCGGTACCGGTTACGATGATATGCAGTTGGGGACTTGGTGCCTCAAGTGCCAACTTCCGCATGTCGCCGATGAAAAACCGCTCTGCCCAGATGCCAAATCCACCCAGAAACCACTGGGCTCTTGCTTTCCAATTCTGTGCGCCCCGCGACGTTCGTAGGTCATTGAACTCTGTCACCGTATCGCGAATTTCCTGTAGGACTGCCTCAGGAGCCGTATACGTGCCATCGGGCTGTTTGACCATCTGGTCCGCCCACCACACCCGCGGTGTCCCATTCACCGTCTTGGGCGTCGGCGTCGGCGTACCCGCCCGCGGGGTCGGCGTCGGATACAGCCGCGCCAGGTCCATCGGCGGTGTCGCCGTTGGCTTCGCCGTCGCCGTCGGCGGTACCGTCGCGCTCGGTGCCGGCGTCAAGGTCGGCGAAAGCGGCGTGGGGGTGATCGTCGGGAAGGCGGGGCGGGGTGTTTCAGTGGCCGGGATGGCCTCGCGGCAGGCCGTCAGGCCCAGCGCAAGCACCATCAGTGCGATGAGGGAGAAATTTCTTGAGATATGCATTACGCTTAATAGCCCTCTCTGATCCTTTCCTAATCCGACATCGGAGATCTTCGTCGAAGCCAAGTCCGAGCCTCCTAAGGCGGATCGACGCGGACGGCCGGCGTGGGTTGCAGCGCGCCCGGGTCCGGGGCCGGCAGCTCGCAGCGCCCCTCCGCGTAGCACTGCGGCACCAGCACCCCTTGTGCCTCAAGTACCGGGATGCGCAGCTCCGGGCCGATGGCCGTGTCCTCCCAGGAGGTCTGCCCGCGATACACCCCTCCCGCGCGCACCGTCGTCATCGGGTAATACGCCGTACCCAGGTGCGCCGCCGTTCGCAGGTCAATCTCGTGCCACCCCGTGTCACGATCCTCCCAAACGTAGGCCACCGTCTCGTTCCAGTAGTGCTCATACCCCGGTGCACAGCTTTCCTGCGTGTAGCGCAGGGTCGGGTCCGTGTTCCGGATCGTCCCGATCGAATGGTTGCACATCGAGGCATCGACGACTTGCGCATACACCAGAACATACCCGTAGACACCTCCGCCCGCTGTCGTGCTGAGTTGGTAGTAGTTGAGGGAATATGCCCCTGAAAATGGATTGCCAAAGACGCAATGGACGATGATTCCGCCGCCCGGCCCCGGCGGCGCTGTTGGCGTCCCAACCGGGATCGGCGTCACAACCACGTTTGCCACCGGTACTGGTGTTGGCTGCGGCGTGCCGCCTGCGGAGCTAGTATCCGTTTGGTCGCTGTTTCCAGAGTTCCCCGCTCCCGCACCTCGAATGACAAGTACGATATCGGCGTCGCAAGCCGTGCCGGGAGCACACTCGGTCGCTGGCGTTGCACTTGCCTGCAATTGCGGCATTGCCAGTACGGGTTCCGCACTTTCCATCGCTACGCCTCGAATACGTACGCCAGCAAGCAAACCAAGCGCAAACCATTTCGCTATCACACTTGTTACTCCCTACTCAGTTTGACGAACCGATCCAGTTTCCAACGCCCATCCTTTACGTCAAACGCCACCTGCCAAATTTCCACCACCGCAGCGAAGAGCGCTTTGCGATGCTCCAGGGCGAGAACCACCGGGGGTTCGAGGCTCATTTTGGGGATCGTATAGGTCGTGCCTGTGCCAACGCTATAGTGAAGTGTTGCAAATGCCGACGTCCCATCTGAGGAAAATGACCGTGCATCGCTCAATGTGACCGTTCGAGAGAATACGACGAAGACTCGGTCAGGCGGACTCTCGTGTAGCTTGTCGAGCTGCTTTTTCGTCAGGTAGGGCCCCCAAACTTCATCGTAGTGATTTGCCTGGAAGTTCGTGTTGTCGGATATCTCATAGCCAGGCTTGTCGGATGAAATCAGCACAATTGGGTAAGTGATGTCACCGGCAATCTGATCGATCACGGCCTGCGGGGCCATGTAGGTTCCATCCGGCTGTTTGACCATCTGGTCCGCCCACCAAACCTGCGGTGCCCCGTTCACCGTCTTGGGCGTCGGCGTCGGCGTACCCGCCCGCGGCGTCGGCGTCGGATACAGCCGCGCCAGGTCCATCGGCGGCGTGGCGGTTGGTGCCGCTGTCGCCGTCGGCGGCACCGTCGCGCTCGGTGCCGGCGTCAAGGTCGGCGGAAGCGTCGTGGGGGTGATCGTCGGGAAGACGGGGCGGGGTGTTTCGGTCGCCGGGGCGGCCTCCCGGCAGGCCGTCAGGCCCAGCGCAAGCACCATCAGTGCGGTCAAGGAGGTCCGGAGGGAGGAGCGCATTACGCTGGATTATGCTCCTTTCGCCGCCCTCTGAAGCTGACAGTTGCCTGACAGCCCGGATCTCTGCATCGCCTAATAACGATGTGCGCGTTCAACCCCGATTGAGCACCTCGTCGCCGCTCAGCATGAATACAGCGCCTTGTCCGTTGATCCCGGTGCCCGGCACCGGACCGATCGGCATGCCATTCCCTGGCTGGCCTGCACTCCCGGCCCCATGCCTTGGCCTTGCCGCGCTTCGACAATCGTCCGTCAGGGCAGTGCCTCGATCAGCACGATCAGGCTGCCGTCATTGTCAAACGTAAAATTATCATTCATTCGCAGCCGCACGGGTCCGGCGCTTACGGCGCTGAAGCGCAGCTCGACACCCACGCAGAACGGGATCCCCTCACCGACCTGGGCGACGAGCGCGCCGTGAGGGCAGCCCTGGACGGCATTGGAGGGTGCGGCGCGCGCGGCGGCATCACCCGCGCCGTCGTGGTATGGGCAACCTCCCAACGCGCACTCCGTCCACGTCCCGCTGAGCTGGCGGATGCGCAGCGCCTGACCCGCCTCTGCGGCGAAGCCCGCAGGTTGCCATTCTCGGTTGGCCAGGACCGTCGCGGTGACCGACCGGCCCGGCAGCGCAGCGGGCGGCGCGGTTGGCTGTGCCGTCGCGGGTCCGGCGCTCGGCATGGCCGTCTGCGTCGGCATCAGCGTCGAGGTGGGGCGGACTGTCGGCCCGGCTGACGGGGCGGCGGCGGGCTGCGCCGGCAGCGGCCCGGGCCGCAGGGCGGCCAGCACCATGGCGACCACAAGCACCAGCGCGGCCAGCGCCGCGCCCGCGATCAACAGCGCGTGAGGCAACGGGCGCGAAACGGCGCTGCGGGGGAGCAGGCCGTCGAGCGTGGCGACCACCTCTTCGGCGCGGGCCGGCCGGTCCTCGGGCCGCTTGGCCAGCAGCCGCGTCACCAGCGTCCGCGCCCGCGCAGGAATCTCCTCGCCGAGCGGCGGTGGCGATTCATGCACATGCTTGTAGAGCAGCGCCGGCGTGGTATCGGCCATGAAAGGCGGCCGTTGGGCAAGCAGCTCGTAGATCACCACCCCGAGCGAATACAGATCGCTGCGCGGGTCGGCCGGCAGCCCCTGGGCTTGCTCGGGCGACATGTAGATCGGGGTGCCGAGCAGCGTGTGCGGGCGCGTCAGTGCGGTCGCATCCACCACCTGCGCAATCCCGAAATCGGCCAGGGCGTGATGGCCGTCCTCGCCAATCAACACGTTGGCCGGCTTGAGGTCACGATGCGTGACGCCCTGGGCGTGCGCGTGGGCGAGCCCGGACGCAATCTGCCGGGAGATCTCCAGAGCCGTCTGCACCGGCAACCCGAGGTGGGCGTGATCGAGCGCGTTGAGCTTGTCCTGCAGGCTGCCGCCCGGCATCAGCTCCATGGCGATGTAGTAGCGTTCGTTGTCCTCGCCGGAATCGAAGACCCGCACGACGTTGGGATGACGCAGCCGGGCCGTGGCGGCCGCTTCGCGGCGAAAACGCGCGACAAAATCCGGATCGGCGCTGAGATCGGTCTTGAGCAGCTTGAGCGCGACGACCTGCCCGGTGCCGCTGTGTTTGGCGCGATACACCGAGCCTGCCGCGCCGCTTGCGAGCAGGGTTTCGACCCGATACGGCCCAACGCGCTCGTCCATCGTGACGCTTACGGCGACGCCGGCCTACCAAACGTCCAAACGATAGCCGCGGCCGCGCACCGTCACGAAGATGTTGGAGGCGCTCGGATCGATCTTCTTCAGCCGCGCCCGCACGCGACTGACGATCTGATCGAGGGCCTCGGCGTCCATGTGCGGGTCGTAGGGGCGCTTCCACACCGCCATCGAGCAGGCCTCGCGCGTGCACAGCTCACCCTGATGGTCATACAGGAAGCGCAACAGGTCAAACTGGTCGGCCGACAGCTCCACTTCCTGATTGGCGAAGAAGAACGCCCAGCGCCGCTCGTCAAAGCGGATGCGCGGCAGCGACAACTCGGTGTGATCGGCGGCGTAGAAGGTGAACAGCATGCGCGGATCGGACAGGCCGATTTCATCCCGATGCTGCAGCGGGTGCTGTCCAACGATGCGATGTCCGTTGACAAACGTGCCGTTTGTGCTGCCGGCATCGCTGATGAAATACACCCCTTCGATGAACTCCAGCCGGGCATGCAAGCGGGAAACCTTGCTCATCGAAACGGTGATGTCACATTCATCGGCGCGGCCCAGGCTGACCGGGGCTTCGCCGAGGTTGTGCTGGCGGGGGTCGACGGTATCCGACTCGCTGATGAGCCGGGCGGGCAATGTGGCCATACGGTCATAAGTCTACGCCAAACTGGCGATCTTTGGCAAGGGCCGACCTGGCGGGCCGGCGCGCACCCTGCAGGGGAATGCGATGGGCGCCCACCTGCGTGGTAACCTGACGCCGTGATCGCTGTGGCGACTGCCCTCCTCCTCGCGTGTTGCGGCCTGCTCGTGTGGTGGGGGGTGAAGCTCTGTCCGTTGCGGCGAGGTCTTGGCCTCGCCCTGGTCGCACTGGGTGCCCTGACTGCGCTGGCGCTGGCCCTGCTCGCCACCCTCCCGTTTGGCATCGGCGAGCCCCTGCTGCGCCTGCCCCAGGGGGATCGCATTCCGGTCGCACTCGGCGCCATGCTGCTCATCGTCGGGATCGCGCTTCCAACGCGCAGGGCGCCGCCACCTGCGCCGCGGGCCTGGCTGCTCCCCATCGTGCTGCTCGGCCTGGCCGCCGGGCTGGGCGCGCTGACCTACCTCAGCACCCCCGTGCGCGAGCGCGAGCGTGACGCTGCCAAGCGCACCATCACGTTGCCCCCCGGCTTCAGCGCCGAGGTCTACTTGCAGGGCGGCACCGACAACCCCACCGTCATGACCTTCGGCCCCGGGGATGCCCTGTATCTGGGCGACATCGCCGGCACGCTCTGGCGCATCCCACGCACGATCACGGGCACGGCCGCGGCACCGATCCGGCTGATGGACGGCTTCGACCTGCTGGTCGGGCTGGCGTGGATCGACGATGAGCTCTTCGTCTCGAGCGCAGGCAAGATCGAAGCGTTGCGCGATGCCAATCACGACGGTGTGCCGGACAGCGATCCGGCTGCGCGCCGCCTCGTCATCGGCGGCCTGCCCAACATGGTCTACAAGCCGCACTCGAACAACAGCCTGACGGTGGGCCCGGATGGGCGGCTGTATTTCGGGGTCGGTGGCACGTCCAACGATGGCATCGAACGCCAGCCCCTGGCGTCGGCGATCCTCTCTGTCAGCCCCGATGGTGGTCCCGCGACCGTTGTGGCGCGCGGTCTGGGCAACCCCTTCGAAGTCGCCTTCAATGCGCGCGGCGATCTCTTCAGCGGCGACAACAGCCCCACCGACCCATTGGGCGGCGAACCGCCGGACAGCTTCCACTACATCGTCCCCGGCGCGCAATACCCAACCAGCCACCCGGCGGGCAGCGTCCTGGTTGCGGCGCGGCCCGCGTTGCTGGCCCTCCCCGCCCACAGCTCGCCGACCGGGCTCACGTTCTACACGGGCACGCGCTACCCCGATGCCTTCCGCGACAACGCCTTCCTTGCGCTGTGGAACCGCGGCGAGGTACTGCGCATCCAGCTGCGTCAGGATGGCGCGGACTACGTCGCCAACGCCAGCCTCTTTGGCGATGGCTTCCTGTATCCCATCGACGTGGTCACCGGGCCGGACGGCGATCTCTACATCGCCGACTTCGGGACGGGCGTGGTGTATCGCATTCGCTACACCGACAAGCCATGAGAACGGTCCGTTGTGCCGTGGCCCTTCTGCTCGGGATGCTGCTGGCTGGCTGCGCCGGTGCCGCCCTGGCCGGTGACCCCGACCGCGGCGAAAAGCTCTTCACCGGGCGGATCGCCCTCTCCGCGCGCGGCGCCGCGCCCACCTGCGCGAGCTGCCACGGCATCGGCCCCGATGGCAAGTCGCCGCTCGGCCCCAGCCTGTATGGCGTGGCCGGCCGGGCGGCGTTTCGGGTGACCGGCATGGCCCCGGCCGACTACCTGCGCCAGTCCATCCTCGACCCAGACGCCGTGCTGGTGGACAATTACCAGGAAGGCATCATGTTTCGCGGCTATCGCGAGACGCTGACCGATCAGCAGGTCGCCGATCTGGTGGCCTACCTGCTCACCCTGCAGCCGTGAGCGCACAACGCACATGGACACACAACGCCCGCACCGCCGTTTCAACCCGCTGACCGGGGAATGGATCCTGGTCTCGCCACAGCGCGCGGCGCGCCCGTGGTTGGGCGAGGTGTCCCCCCCGCCGCCGCCGCGCCCGCCCGCCCACGATCCAACCTGCTATCTCTGTCCGGGCAACCCACGCGCCGCCGGCGCGGTCAACCCTGCCTACAGCGGCGTCTTCGTCTTTGACAATGACTTTCCCGCGCTCCTCGGTTCTCCAACGCTCGAAGACAACACTCCGGCGCACCCCCTGCTGCGCGCACAGGCCGAGCGCGGCGTGTGCCGGGTGATTTGCTTCTCGCCCCGCCACGATCTGACCTTCCCCGAGCTGCCGGCCGCGCAGGCCCGCGCCGTGATCGAGACCTGGGTGGCGCAGTGCGAGGAGCTCGGCGCGCGCGAGGACATCGGCTACATCCAGATTTTCGAGAACAAGGGCGCGCTGATGGGCGCCAGCAACCCGCATCCGCACGGCCAGCTCTGGGCGACGCAACACCTCCCCACCGAGCCTGCCAAGGAGCAGCGCGCGCAGCAGGCCTGGTGGGCCGAGCACGGCCGGCCGCTGCTGAGCGACTACCTCGCCCACGAGCGCACTGACCGCACGCGGGTGTTGATGGAGAACGACAGCTTTGTGTGCGTTGTGCCATTCTGGGCGGTTTGGCCCTTCGAGACGCTGGTCGTGCCCCGCGCGGCGCGCCCGCGCCTGATCGACCTCAACGCCACGGAGCGCGCCGACCTGGCCGCCCTGCTGCAGCGCCTGACGCGGACGTACGACGCACTGTTTGGCGTCTCCTTTCCCTACTCGATGGGCGTGCACCAGGCGCCGTATGACGGCGCCGCGCATCCCGAGTGGCAGACCCATCTGCATTTCTATCCCCCACTCCTGCGCTCAGCCACGGTGAAGAAGTTCCTGGTCGGCTACGAGATGCTCGCCCAGGCCCAGCGCGACCTCACCCCCGAGCAGGCCGCGGAACGGCTTCGAGCGGTGTGCGCGACGCTCGATTCGCCCCCGCCCGCCCGGTCGTAGAATCCGCAGGACATGCGGGCGACGTATCTGTTTGGCTACGGCAGTCTGATCAGCGCGGCCAGCCGCGCGCTGACCGGGCACACCGGGCCGGCCCTGCCTGCGCGGGCGGGCGGCCTGCAGCGGGGCTGGTTTGCCCCTGTCCCCGCCGACCGCATCACCTATCTCGGCATCCGGCGCGCGGCGGGCGCAACCTGCAACGGCGTACTGTTCACGATCGATGAAGCGAGCCTGCCCGCCTTCGACGCGCGCGAGAAGTCTCATCAGCGCATCGCCGTGCCGCGCGCCTCGGTTGCGCTGCTGGGCGCGGGCGCACTCGAAGCCGGCGCAATCTGGTCGTATGAAAGCGTGGCGCCCCGCCCCGCCAGCGACGACATCCCGCTCGTCCAGTCCTACATCGATGTCATCGTGGACGGCTGTCTGACCTACGGCTCGGCCTTCGCGCACGAACTGATCGCGTCGACCGCGGGCTGGCGGGCACCCTGGATCGATGACCGCCAACATCCACGCTACCCGCGCCACACCCCCTGCTTGCACGGCCACGCCGCCATCGATGACGCGCTCGACGCGGCCGGCGTGCTGCAATACCGCGCCAGCTGAACGCCCGCGTACAATCGCGCCATGCTGCCAATCGAAACGCGCATGCGCTTTCTATTCGACGAGAAGATCGTCGGCGTCATCCGCACCCCCACCGCCGAACAGGCCATCAACGTCGTCAAGGCCCTCATGGCCGGCGGCTTCAAGGCCGTCGAGGTGCCAATGACAGTGCCCGACATTCTCAACGTGCTGAAGGAGTTGGTCCGCAGCGCGCCAAAGGGGGTCATGGTTGGCGCAGGGACGGTGATGACCGCCGCGGATGCGCGCGCCTGCATCGATGTCGGGTGTGAATTCATCGTTGCGCCATCGGCAGAGCTGGAGATCATCCGACCCTGCCGTGAGGCTGGCGTCGTCGCCATCCCGGGCGCCGCCACACCGACCGAGATCGCGGCCTGCTGGCGCGCTGGCGCGCACGTGGTCAAGGTCTTCCCCGCCGGCCCGCTCGGCGGTCCCGACTACATCCGCGCCGTGCGCGGGCCCTTCCCGGAGATTCCGCTCTGGGTCAGCGGGCTGGTCCCTGCGTCGCAGGCGCAGGACTACCTGCGCGCAGGCGCCCAGCTGATCGGCCTGACCAATGAACTCATGCCGCCTGCGCTGATGGCGGCCAAGGACTGGGATGGCCTCCGCGAGCACGCCCGTGCGCGCCTGGCCATCGCCCGAGGAGCGACAGCATGAACTGGAAATCCAAGGCCCTCTTGATCGGGGCCGCGGGGGGGCTGGTCGCCGGCCTGGCCGCAGCCGCCCTCTTCATCCGCAGCGCCGAAGAGGATCGCGGCAAGGCCCCGCGCCTGGTCGCGCCCAACGTTCAGACCAGCGATCTCATCAAGGTGCTGGTGGCCGCCGTTGGCGTCGTGCGCATGGCCGCCGGCCTCGGCAAGTAAGCGCGCGTCACCCGGACCCTTCTCTCGCGCGCGCAGGACTGACGCGCGCGCCTTCATCCATGGACCTTTCCCTCACCCAGAGTTTTGCGTGGCGCGCGCTCGCCATGCACGCCGCCGCCCAATCCGGGGCGCATCTCCGCGAGCTGTTCGCGTCCGACCCGCTGCGCGCCGAGCGCTTCACCCGCGAGGCAGCCGGACTGCGCGTCGACTTCTCCAAGCAGCGCATTACGGATGAAACCCTGCGCCTGCTGCTCGGGCTGGCCGAGGCGCGCGGGCTGCGCGAGCGCATCGATGCCATGTTCCGCGGCGACCGGATCAACCGCACCGAGGGCCGCGCCGTGCTCCACACCGCGCTGCGCCTCCCGCGCGACGCCCAGCTGCGCGTCGATGGCCAGGACGTCGTCCCTGCCGTGCACGCCGTGCTGGATGCCATGGGCGACTTCGCCGAGCGCGTGCGCAATGGGGCCTGGAAGGGCTTCACCGGGCAACCCATCACCGCCATCGTCAACATCGGCATCGGTGGCTCCGACCTTGGGCCGGTGATGGCCTATGAGGCGCTGCGCCATTACAGCGATCGCGCGCTGACCTTCCGCTTCGTGTCCAACGTGGACGGCACAGATTTCGCCGAGGCCGTCCGCGACCTCGACCCGGCGCACACGCTCTTCATCGTCGCGTCGAAGACCTTCACCACGCAGGAGACCATGACCAATGCGCGCACCGCGCGCGCCTGGTCGCTGGCCGCCCTCGGGGATCCGGCCGCGGTGGCCCGCCACTTCGTCGCCGTGTCGACCAACGCAGCTGAAGTGTCAAAGTTTGGCATCGATACGGCCAACATGTTCGGGTTCTGGGACTGGGTGGGCGGTCGCTATTCGATGGATTCGGCCATCGGGCTTTCGACCATGCTGGCGATCGGGGCGGCTCGCTTCCGCGAGATGCTGGATGGCTTTCACGCCGTGGACGTTCACTTCCGCCAGACCCCTTTCGAGCAGAACCTGCCGGTGCTGCTGGGCCTGATCGGGCTGTGGAACAGCAACTTCCTGGGCGCGCACACCGTCGCCGTGCTGCCCTACGATCAGTATCTCAAGCGCTTCCCTGCGTATCTCCAGCAGCTGACCATGGAGAGCAACGGCAAGCGGGTGACGCTCGAGGGGCGCGCCGTGGATTACGAGACCGGGCCGATCTACTGGGGCGAGCCGGGCACAAACGGCCAGCACTCCTTCTATCAATTGATTCACCTGGGCACGCGCCTGATCCCCTGCGACTTCATCGCCTTCGCGCGCTCGCTCAACCCGCACGGCCCACACCACGACCTGCTGATGTCCAACGTTTTCGCGCAAGCCGAGGCGCTGGCCTTTGGCAAAACGCCCGAGCAGCTGCGCGCGGAGGGGGTGGCCGAGGCGCTGGTCGCACATCGCACCTTCGAGGGCAATCGACCCTCCACCGTCATCCTGGCCGAGGCGCTCACGCCGCGCGTGCTGGGGGCGCTGGTGGCGCTCTACGAGCACATCGTCTTCACCCAGGGCGCGCTGTGGGATATCGGCTCCTTCGATCAGTGGGGCGTCGAGCTGGGCAAGGCGCTCGCCAACCGCATCGCGCCGGAGCTGACCAGCACCAGCGCGCTCGCGCACGACAGCTCGACCAACGCCCTCATCGCCTGGTATCGCGCCCATCGCGCCGCCTGAACGCCCAACCATGCCCCCAACCCTTCTCATCGCCTCGAACAACGCGCACAAGCACAAGGAACTGCGCGAGATCTTCGCCACCCTGGCCCCGGAGATTCGGCTGGTTGGCCCGGCCGAGATCGGCCTGACGCTCGACCCGGACGAGACCGCCGACACGTATCTGGGCAATGCCGCGCTCAAGGCCCACGCCTTCGCGCGGGCGGTGGAGGGGCGCGGCCTGTGGGTGATCGCCGACGACTCCGGGCTTGAAGTGGATGCGTTGGGCGGTCGGCCCGGCATCTACTCGGCGCGCTATCACCGCACCGCCCCCAACCAGGATGGCTGCCAGCGCCTGCTCGACGAGATGCGCGGCGTGCCCCGCGAGCGTCGGACGGCGCGGTTTCAGGGTGTCATCGTCCTCATCCGCCCGGACGGCGTGGAGGGTGACTTCATGGCGACCTGCGAGGGCGTGATCGGCGTCGGCAAACGCGTCGCCAAAGGTTTTGGCTTCGACCCGGTCTTTCAAGTCGCCGGCGGCGCGCGCATGATGTCGGAAATCAGCGAAGAGGAGAAGAACCGCGTCGGCCACCGCGGCCTCGCCGCAGCCAAGGCGATTGCCTGGATGAAGCACGGCGGCCCGCAGTAACCTGCGCGCCGCCGTGTCTGAGCGTTCGACCGTCGTTGGCCGTCAGCCGGCCGTCACTTCCGCGATCCGCACCGCGCGCCGCTCCTCGTGGCTCTTCTTCGCCGCCAGGACCAGCAACAGCGAATCACGCGCTTCCTTGACACCGACCGCAATCGGCTTGCCATCCCGCACGTCGTTGACGAAGTGCTGCACCTCGTCGCGATACACGGCCTGATAGCGTTCGAGGAAGTAGGGCATCGGCTTGGCGCGATGCAGCCCGCTCGCATCACTCACGATTGCGTTGTGCGGGTAGGTGTTGTCGATGCTGATCGCGCCCGCGCTTCCGATCACCTCGGCGCGCTGGTCGTAGCCATACGCGGCATCGGTGTGGTTGTCGATCGTGGCGATGGCGCCGTTGGCGAACTTGACCATCACCACCGCGACGTCATATTCGCCGTATTTCTCGAGCCCCGGGGCGATGAGTACCGCCGCCTGGGTGTAGACCTCGACCGCCGCATCATCGATCAACCACAGCGCCATGTCCGCGTCGTGGATCATCATGTCAAACCACACCCCGCCACCCACGCCAACCGGCCCGGCCGTGCGCGGGCCCGGATCGCGGCTGACAAGGTGGGCGATGTGCGGACGCCCGATCTCACCCTTGACGATGGCCTGCTTGACGCGCGCGAAGTTGGGGTCAAAGCGGCGCTGAAAGCCGATCTGAAACGGCACGCCGGCCTTCGTCACCGCGCCGAGCGCGCGGTCCGCGTCGGCCAGGCTCTTGGCGATGGGCTTCTCGGCGAAGATGGCCTTGCCGGCCTTTGCCGCGGCTTCGACGATGTCAGCGTGGGTGGAGGTCGCGCTGGCGACCAGCACGGCGTCGACCTTCGGATCCGCCAGCAGCTCGTGATAGTCCGCCGTCCAACGCGGGATGTTATACCGCTCGGCGCAGGTGCGGGCCGCATCGGCAAACACATCCGCCACGCCATACAGCCGCGCGCCCTCGACGCCAAAAGTGATGTTTGCCGCATGCATGCGGCCGATCGTGCCGGCCCCGATCAGGGCCAGATTCATGGGATTGATCATGTCCTAAACTCCGACCTTGCGCAGATAGGCGCGATTGCGCGCCGCGCTTTCCCTGGGCGTGCCCATGCCGGGCAGCACATCCTGCTCAACCGTGACGAAGCCGCTGTAGTTGCGGGCGCGCAGCCATTGCACGACCTTGTCAAAGGGGACGACGCCCTTGCCCAGCTCGCAGAAGATGCCATGCTTGACCGACTCGTGGTAGTCCCACTTTTCGGCCTGCGAGCGCAGCGCGACGGCCGGGTCACAATCCTTGAAGTGGATATACCACAAGCGTGAGGCAAAGCGCTCCAGCGCATCCAGCACACCCTGCGCGGTCGGGCGCGTGGTGCCAAACGAGTAATGCCCGGTGTCCAGAACCAGCCCAACCACGGCCGGGTCGGTCAGCGCGAGCAGGCGGGCGGTCTCATCCGGCAGCTCGATATACCCGCCGGTGTGATGGTGAAACACGCAGCGCAGCCCGGTCTCGCGGTTGACGGCCCGCGCGACGGCATTGACGCCTTCGGCATAGACCGCCCACTCGGCGTCGCTCAGACCAATCGCGGGCGTGACACGGCCGGCATTGGCCATGCGAGCCGGGACGTCGGGCGAGTCGTCGGCCAGCACCAGGAAGGGCGGTGTGCTCGGGTCGCCCACCGCCGCGATCAGCCGGGCAGTCTTCAGCGCCAGCGCCTGGCCCTCCGCGTGCCGCTCGCGCAGCCGGAAGTTGACCGGCACGAACGCCCCGGTCATCGTCAGCGACCGACCCGTCAGCTCGGCGCGCAACTTGGCCGGGTCCGTTGGCATGAAACCCCAATCCCCCAGCTCAGTGCCGCTGTAACCGGCTTCGGCAAGCTCGTTGAGCATGCGCGTGTATGTCAGCGCGCTGCCCGATTTATCCTCCCACTCCACATTTCCCCATGAACAGGGGGCATTCCCTACGCGTATCATGATGATCACCGCTCTTTGAGAACCTGAATGGTGGTGGCCCGAAGGACCCCCACGCGCGAACTGCGCGTTTGAATTGTAGGCCAACCGCCCGCCCGATCCACCGTGGCACCCCCCTCCTGCGACACGGCTTCCAGCGCGGCGAGCGGTGGTCTTCCTGGCATTTGCATACCGGCGCAAGCAGGCCTATACTGCCGTTGTCTCGGCACCCGCCCGCGCAGGTGCCTCCACCTGATCGACATAAGGAGAACAGAAGAGACCATGAATACCCGTCTCGCAAAGCCCCTTGGGCTTGCCGCAGTGGCCGCCTTCGTGCTTTCGGCCTGCGGCACCGCCGCAGCACCCCCGGCCCCCACCGCCGCCCCCGCCAAACCCACCGACAAGCCCGCGGCAACCGCCGCCGCGCCGGCTGCGACCGCGGCACCCACCGTCGCGACGGTGCCGACGCCCCCGCCAGCGCCGGCCGGCAAAACCAACGTCAACATCTACCTGGATGCCGACACGAACATCACGGACTGGTACATCAACGTCATCATTCCGGCGTTCGAGAAGGAATATCCACAGTACAAGGCCAACCTCATCAACATGAAGGGGCCGGGCATGAGCCTCGCCGTTGACCGCCTGATGGCCGCCAAGCAGACCGGCAGCGACCCGCAGGCCGAGGTCTTCGAGTACGACGTGCGTGGCCGCCCCGAGACCGTCAAGGAGGGCCTGTGGCTCAAGCTGGATGCCAGCAACGTGCCCAACGCAAAGGAAGTGCTCCCGGCCGCCGTCGTGAGCGAATACAACCTGCCGTATCGTGGCTCGCAGGTTCTGCTCGCCTATGACAGCACCAAGCTCAAGGACGCCGACGTGCCACGCACCTTCCCGGCACTCATGGAGTGGGCGAAGAAGAATCCCGGCCAGTTCACCTACGGGCGCCCGGACAAGGGCGGCAGCGGCGGCAACTTCGTCGTCCGCGCCATCCACGAGGTGACCGGCAAGGACCCGAGCAAGTTCCAGGGCTCCGAGCCCGATCCCGCGCTGGTCAAGGAATTTGACAAGGCCTGGGAGCTGCTCCGCTCGATCCACGAGTCCACCTACGACAAGGGCAACTACCCGGCTGGAAACCAGCCCGCCCTGCAGCTGTTGCAGAGCGGTGCCGTCACGATGGTGAGCGCCTGGAGCGATCAGGTCCTCCAGAACATCGACAAGGGCGTGCTGCCTGCGACCGTGCACATGGCCCAGTTCACCGACCTGCCGATGGCCGGCGGCTATGCTCAGTACGCTGTGCCCGCCGGCACGAAGAACAAGGATGGCGCCTTGGCCTGGATCAACTTCACCCTCAAGGTGCAGAACCAGATCGACGTCATCAAGCGCCTGGGCGGCTTCCCCGCGCTGAAGTGGAACCAGCTGCCCGCCGACCTGCAGTCGCAGTTCAACTCCGTTGTCGCCGACAAGGTTCCGACCTGGCCGGGCGGCAAGTGGGACGCCGAGCGCAACAAGGGTTGGTACGAGAAGGTCGCAACCAACATCAAGCAGTAAGACAACAGTAGTTCGGCGCGCCACGCCGCGCGCGGATCGCGATGCGGGGACATGGCCAGTTTGACCAGTCCCCGCATCGTTCATCTGCCACCCGGCGCGGCGCACCGATCTCCCCAAACCCCGTGGCCCTTACCTCCCCCCGAGCGCGGCAGATCAACTCCTGGCTTGTGGGCTACGCCCTGATCGCCCCGCCGCTCATCCTGCTCGCCGTGCTGATCTTCTTCCCCGCGGGTCAGGCCATCGTCCGAACCGTCATGGTCGACCAGGATGCGGGCATCGCCTCCGGGCTGACCCTCGATCGCTACTTCAACTTCTTCAATGACAAGATCGCAATCAGCAACCTGCTCTTCACGCTGCGGGTCACCCTGCTGGCGGTCTTCTTCCAGTTCGCGGTGTGCTTCCCGATCTCGCTGTATCTGCGCTTCTCTTCCAGCCGGATCGCGGGGGCCGTGCAAGTGCTGACGCTCTTCCCGCTCTTCGTGCCGGGCGTCATCCTCGCCTTCGCCCTCATCCGCTTTCTCGGCCCACGCGGCACCGTCGACACGATCCTGCGCGAGGTCTTCCAGTTCACCGGCTTCATCACCCCCTATCAGCGCGAATCGGGCATCGTGTTTGCGCTGGTGTGGGATCACATTCCGTTCACCGTGCTCGTGCTGACGGCCGGGCTGCGTCAGGTGGAGGACTCGGTCATCGAAGCCGCGCGCGATGTCGGCGCGAGCTCGGCGCGCGCCTTCCTGCAGGTCATCCTGCCGCTCATGCAGCGCCCCGCCCTGATCGTGTTCTGTCTCAACGTCATCGGCGTGTTCGGGGCCTTCACGATCCCGTATCTGATCGGCCCGGCCGCGCCGCAAATGATGGGCGTCTACATGCGTCAGACCTTTGACGAGTATCTTGACCGTCCTGGCGCGGAGACGCAGGCGGTCATTACGTTTGTGCTTTGTGCGTTGGTCGGCGTGCTGTATGTCCGCACCGTCACCCGGCGCCGAGGAGAGCGGGCATGAGCAACGCAGGTTTGAAATCCTTTGGCAAAACGCTGCGCCGGGAGGCCTTCGGCATCTTCGCCCTGATCATGCTGGTCCTGCTCGTCATCGGGCCGATGACGAGCGTGGTGCTGTGGGCGTTCGCCGAGCGCTGGCGCCAACCCGCCCTGCTCCCAACCGAATGGGGCGTCTCGTACTGGGGCGAGACCCTGCAGCGCGCCGACATCGTCGCGGCGCTGCCCTTCAGCATCGCCCTGGCCCTGATCGTGACGGCGCTGTCGGCGTTGATCTGTCTGCCCGCGGCCTACGCCTTTGCGCGCATCAACGTGCCCGGTCGGCAGGGCCTGCTGCTCTCCTTCCTGGGCGTCAACGCCTTTCCGCGCTTCGGCCTCTACATCGCCATCGCGGTGTTCTTCTACCGCACCGGTCTGATCGGGACGCTGCCCGGGGTCGTCCTCGTCCAGCTCGTCAACACCCTGTTGACCATGATCTGGATCCCGACCAGCGCCTTCCAGGGCATCGACCGCTCGCTGGAGGAGGCCGCACTCGATGTCGGCGCCGGGCGGCTGCGCGTGTTCTTCCAGATCACGCTGCCGCAGGTCGCCCCCGCGCTCTTCGCCGCCCTGCTGCTCACCTTCGTGTCGACGTTCTACGAGGCCCAGGGCGCGCTGATCATCGGCCTGCCCAACATCCGCACCATGGCGGTGCTGATGTACAGCTACATCACGAACCAGATCGTTGTGCAGTATGGCGCGGTGATCTCGCTCATCCTGTGGCTGCCCTCCTTCATCCTGATGGCCATCGCCCAGAAGTTCCTGCGCGGCAACACCGTCAGCGCCGGATTTGGCGTGTAGCGCCCCGCAAAACCGACCATGTCAACACTTGAACTGAACAAACTCCGCAAGGCTTTCGGCGCGGTCGCCAACCCCGTCGTTGCGGTAAACGACCTGTCGTTCACCGTCGCCGACGGCGAATTTCTGTGCATCCTCGGGCCCAGCGGCTGCGGCAAGTCCACGGCGCTGCGCATGATTGCCGGCTTCGAGGAGCCCACCTCGGGCGATGTGCTGATCGACGGCCAGAGCATCGTCGCCATCCCGCCCAACAAGCGCCCCACCGCGATGGTGTTCCAGAAGTACACGCTGTGGCCGCACATGAAGGTGTATGACAACATCGCCTTCGGTCTGCGGCTGCGCCATCTGCCCAAGGCCGAGATCGAGAAGGAGGTCCGCGAGGCGCTCGAGCTCGTCCACCTCGGCGACTACGGCGATCGCTACCCCGCCCAGCTCTCGGGCGGCGAACAGCAGCGCGTCGCCATCGCGCGCGCGCTCGTCCTCAAGCCAAAGATCCTGCTGCTCGACGAGCCCTTCTCCAACCTGGATGCCCTGCTTCGCGTGCGCCTGCGCGAGGAGCTGCGCACCATCCAGCGCAACCTGAAGATCACCGCCGTCTTCGTCACGCACGATCAGGAGGAGGCCCTCAGCCTCGCCGACCGCATCGCCGTCATGCGCAAGGGCGAGCTTCAACAGTTGGACAAACCGGCCAGCATCTACGCCACGCCGCAGAACCTCTTCGTCGCCGACTTCATCGGCGCGATGAACATGTTCGAGGGCAAGCTGTCCGGCCGCAGCATCCAGCTCGGCGATCTCGCGCTCCCGGCCCCTGCGGGCGCGGCCAGCGGCGAGGTCAAGGTCGCCCTGCGCCCTGAGGATGTCGCCGTCACCGACGCCGCGGGCGCGTGGGCGGGCACCGTGACGCAGATGAGCGACCTCGGCCACTACCGCAAGGTCTTTGTCCGAACGCCACAACTCGGCAGCCTCAAGCTGTATCTGCCCAAGTCGGTCGAAGTCACCGAGGGCGGGCCGCTGCACTTCAAGCCCACCCGCTATCTGGTCTTCCAGGGTCAGGACAAACCCGCGGAAATCCACCTGTAGACCCACACAAGCACCATGCGTCACACCATCGTCGCCCACCGCGGCGCGTCGTCCTACGCCACAGACAACACGCTGACCAGCTTCCGCCTCGCGCACACGCAGGGCGCCCGCATGATCGAGCTGGACATCCGCCCCTCCGCCGATGGGCATCCCGTCGTCTTCCACGATGCGCTCATCGCCATCCCCGGCGAGTGCGATGCGCGGGTCGAACGCCTGCCCCTCGCGCGGTTGCTCAGCATCCCGCTCGCCGGCGATGAACGCATCCCGCGCTGGGAGGAAGTCATCGCGCTGTGCCAGTCGCTCGATCTCGGCATCTACGTCGAGCTCAAGGACACGACGCCCGCGGTCACGGCGACGGTGGTGAATACGCTGCGTGATGCAAAGCTGCTCGACCAGAGCGTGCTTTTCGGGCCG
This sequence comes from Thermoflexales bacterium, assembly GCA_019694215.1. Classification (GTDB taxonomy): domain Bacteria; phylum Chloroflexota; class Anaerolineae; order J036; family Brachytrichaceae; genus Brachythrix. Next base: position 26,753 of record JAIBCK010000018.1, on the reverse strand, counting down.
CGCCCCGATCACGTCTTCTACGTGCGCGAGCTGGCCCCCGGGGCGCAGACCGCCTTCAGCTACCGCAATGCCAGCATCGACCCGATCCTGATCGCGCGGGCCTGCAACGCCACTGGACTCAATCTCGCCTGGGAGGACTACCCGGATCCGTGCGCGCTCATCACGCCCGCCTGGCTGGCGCGCGCGCGCGGTGCCGGCCTGCGCATCATGAGCTGGCACGAGGAGCGCGAGAGCGTCATGCGCCAGCTCGTTGCGCTGGGGATCGAGGACCTGTGCACGAATGATCCGGCCATGACCCGGCGCGCCATCGAAGCCGCCGGCCACACGCTGTAAACGCGGGAGCCCGCCAATGACCGAGCGCCTTCTCCAGCCCCGCCCGCAGGGGGCCAGCTGCACCGGCACCCTGAGCGGCGCCGACAACAAGCACAACCTCGTCCACAACTTCGACCTTCCGCAGGGCGTGGCGGAGTTGCGCGTCCGCATGACCTTCAGCCCGCATGTCGTGGCCGGGTTCAAGAACATGATCCCGCTCTCGCTCTTCGATCCGGCGGGCTTCCGCGGCGCGAAGCACTGCCACGGCACAACGCATGAGATTGCGCTCTCGGCGCAGGCGGCCTCGCCGGGCTACCTCGCCGGGCCCCTCCCGGCGGGGCGCTGGCAGGTCGTCCTGGACGCCCACGTGGTCATGTCCGAGGAGCCGGTGCACTACGGCATCGAGGTCGACTTCGCCCCAACGCCGAGCCTCGCCCCACAACGCTGGGCGGCCGGCCCCGCGCCGCAGCGCGGCCCGGGCTGGTATCGCGGCGACCTGCACGCCCACACCACCCACTCGGATGCAGCCTGGGACGTGCCGGAGCTCGTCGCCTGGGCGCGCCAGCAGCGCCTGGACTTCGTCACGCTCAGCGACCACAACACGCTGTCCGGCATTCCCCACCTGCGGGCGCTGCAGGGCCCCGACCTGCTCACACTGGGCGGGATGGAGTTCACCACCTTCTGGGGCCACGCCCTGATGCTCGGCGTCCCGGACTGGATGGACTGGCGCACCGAGAACGCGGTGGGGATGGCCGCCATCTCCCGGCGCGTCCAGGCGCGCGGGGGAATCTTCATCGTTGCGCATCCGCGCGCCATCGGCGATCCGTATTGCAGCGGCTGCCGCTGGATGTATGACGAGGTCTTCCCCGGCCCCGCCCGCATGGTCGAGGTCTGGAACGCCGACTGGGGCGGGGACAGCAATAACGCCGACGGTCTGGCGCTGGCCTTCGACTGGCTCAACCAGGGCTATCGGATGGCCTTCACCTCGGGCACCGACAACCACGGCCGCGTCCCGGGTCTGCATCACGGTTTCAACCACGTCTATGCCGAGGCCCTCACCGAAACCGCCCTCCTCGCCGCGCTGCAGGCGGGGCACAACTACATCTCGGCCGGCCCACGCCTGACGATCGAAGCCCGGCGCGGCACGGATGTGGTCGGGATGGGAGACGTCCTGCCGGTCGGTCAGGGTCACGCCGAAGTCGAGTTCGCCTGGGCGCATGCCCCGGCCGGCGCGCAGCTCACCGTGTATGGCGGCAAGGCCATCCGGCACCAGGGGTCCGTCCCCGCCGCCGGGACGCTGCGTCTGGCCCTCGACCCGGCCGAGGTCGCCTGGGTGTCCGCCACCCTGACCGAACGCGACGGCCGCATGCAGGCACTGACCAACCCGGTGTTTCTGAACCCGCCCGCGCGCTGAGCGCGCCGTCAGACAACCGTCAGGTGCAACCCGCGCGACTTGTCGTAGGGTGGAGGCATGACACATGCCGCACCCATCGTCCGAGCCGACTACGACCAGCTGCGCGAGATCCGGGATCGCTTCGCCCGTGACGCGGCCACCATCCGCGAGATGCGGCGCGCGTTGTCGCGCGAGCAGGACACACTGGCGGGCGGGGACTGGGTCGGCGAGGGCGCGCGCGCCTTCTACGACGAGATGGACCATCTGGTCCTCCCCCGCATCGACCGCCTGGGCGATGCGCTGGCGCAGGCAGGCGCGGCGGCGCAGCAGATTCTGCTCCGCATCCAGGCCGCCGAGCACGATGCCGCCCGCGCCCTCGAACCGCACGGCCTGGTCGCGACGGTGCCCGCCGCCAACCCCCTCCCGCCGCAGCGCACCGCGGGTGGATTGCCCATCCCGACGCTGGCCGCGTTGCAGCAGAACCAGGGCGCGTCCAACGATTGCGGCGAATTCGCCTCGGCGGCGGCGATCAACCTCCTCGCGGGCGCGCCGGTCACTTCCGGCCAGGAGATGGACGCGCTCTCGAACCGCGCCTGGTCGATCCTTGGCACCCTCGGCACCCGCCTCGGCCCGGATGGCGCGACAACGCCACAGCAGCAGGCCAACCTCATCAACCGTTATGCGGCCGAGAAGCAGCTCCCGCTGACGGCACAGAACGTCTCGGGGCGCGCCCTCACCAACGAGGACCTGCGCCAGTATCTGAACACGCCCGACACGGCCGTGCTGGTGACGCTGCTGTGGCCCAACGATCAAAAGCCGCGGGGCTGGTTTGGCGGCCCGCAGGATGCCAGCGGCGCCGCCCCGATGTCAAACACGGATTCGATTTTTGGGTATACTGGTCACGTAATGCTGTTGGCTGCGTATGACGACAACAACGGTGATCCGCGTTGGGGGTTTGTCAACTCCTGGCGCGATGGCGGCCAGGAGCTGTACTGGATGACCGACGCCGACTTCACCCGCGCACACAGCATGGCCTCACCGGAAGGCTTCTTCCCGCCCAACGGCACCGTCGTCGTTACACGCCGCCGCGATGGCGTCGCCGACCCCGAGCCCGAGCCGGTAAACCCCGCTGCTCCGCCACAACCCCGTTGACCCCACCATGAAAACCCGCGTTCAAATCCTCCTTTTCCTCGCGCTGTGCCTGCCCGTTCTCTGGGCGATCTCCGCATCCACGTCTGAGTGGAGCTGGAGCACCCCACGCCTCGTCTATCCCGGTGACGTTCTGGATCTGGCGTTGCTGCGCGTGATCGGCGAATTTCGAACTGGCCCGCTCCGCCCCCTCCTCGGCCTGCTCTTCCTCGGTCTGGCCGCTCTTCTCCTGATCCTTGCGCTGTGGCGCACCAACCTGCCCGTCGCAGGGGCTGCGCTGGTCGTCCTGATGCTGGCCGCAGCGTTGAATGGCCTGGTGGCATCGAGCGCCGACAACACCTACACCGAGGTCGCGCGGCTGCCGGATGGAGCCGGATCGCTGCGCCTTTCGTTTACGGCGGGGCAATCCGGCCCCGACAAGCCCGCTCAGCTCGTGCTCTTCCGCTGCCCGCCCGCCAGCGAGGTGTGCACGGCGGTGTGGTCGACGGGATCCTCGCATCGCAACCGCACAGAGGCCCCGCCGCGGTTGGCGCGCGATGCGGGCACCGGCGCGATCACGATTTCAGCGTTGGACAAGACCTTCGTCCTTTCAGACCTGGGCAAGTAGCCTCGTTGCACCGACAGGACACCCCATGAAGACGCGCATCCTCATCATCACCCTGCTCGTGTTGAGCGTGATTCCCCTTGGCCTGCTGGCCTACCTCTCCTATTCAGCACCGCAAGCCGCCATCGGGGAACGCGGCTTCAACCCGGGCGAAATCCGAGACATTGCCGGCCTGCAACTGTGGACGGCCATATCGAATTTCCCCCTGACCCGGATCCTCGGCCTGCTCCTCGCCTGCGTCGCCGCATTTCTGATGGCGCGGGCGGTCGTGCGCCCCAGCCTGCGGGACGCCGCGATGGCCTTTGTCCTGCAAACGATTGCAGTCGTGCTTGTCGCGCTGTCTCTGGGTTGCCGCGACCGCTGCTACTACGAAATCGCGCGTTCGCCTGCCGGGGCGGGCACGGTGCGCGTGGCGTCCATCGCCGGGCCCTTCGGGGTTGAATCGCGGCAGTTCCTCGCGGTGCTGCGTTGCCCGCAGGGGAGCGATCGATGCGAGGTCGTGGTCAACCACACGGACATGGTCGACCCGTATGCGGAGCCGCGGCCGTGGTTGGCCCGCGACCCGCAAACCGGGAAGATCAACGTCCACATCGGCGCGAAGGTCTACCCGGTCGATCCGCCCGCCCGCTAGCGGGCCTTGCCCGTCAACAGGTCGCGCACGGCGTGGGGGGTGTTGGTCTTGTAGAAGTCGACACCCAGGGCGCGCAACGCCAGACAGGCCTCGGCGTGCCCGGGTCGCCCAACGTCCAGCGTCCAGGCATCGATCGCGATCCCACGCGCGTGCAGGAAGGCGGGCAGGTCGAACCCATCCGCGTGACAGCGCAGGATGAAACTCCACCGCACGTAGAACACCTTGACATCGGGCACCAGCCCGAGCAGCGCCTCGATCCGGTTTTCGAGATACACCGTCGTGGACCAGATCCGGCGCGCCGCGATGGGGTGATCGTCGAGGTAGCCATAGGCGCCAACGGTCTTTGGCAACTCCCGTGGGTCGCGCGTCTCCGGCTGCGCCGACCAATCGATCGCCCACATGATGTCATACCCCAGCCGCAGCCGCGGGGCAAACCGGCGCAGCCGGCGCATCTGCCAGTCCGCCCCGCTGCTCACGATCACGCGCTCGCCCAACGGGGCGACGATGTCCGCCAGCCGCTGCAGGGGCTCGTCACTCGCAAAGGGCACGGCATTCTTGAAGTCGATCTGCAGCTGGGTGTGGCCGGGATGACGCAGGAACAGCGCGACGACATCCCGCAGCTGCGGCACGGCGTGGTCCGTGGCCGCCCCACGCCACTTCACCCGCAATGTCCGCGCGGCCGCGCTGCTGAGCGCCCCGACTTCGCCGGTGCCGGTGGTCTCGGACTCCAGCACCGGATCGTGAACGAGCAGGTAGTCGTGATCGGCCAGCGCCGTCGCATCGATCTCGATGATGTCGGCACCATCGCGCAGGCTGGCTTCGATGGCCTCGAGGGTGTTGGCCGGGTGCGGCCAACCATCCAGGGCGCCCATGTGATGGGCAATCAAAAACGGATTTGTCATGACCAGGGTTCGGGGAAAGGTGGTTGAGATAAAACGGTGGAGAGATGTTCGTGCGCAAGCGCGTCCATCGCCGCGGCAAAGGCCATCACCGCCGCGCGAAGCGTTGTCGATGCCTCCTCGGGCAGGGCGGCCAGATAACGCAGCGCCTCCCGCGCGGCCCGCTGCGCATCACGGGCCCGCCCGAGCGCATGGCTCACCAGGCGCGCCTGTGCCAGCAGCGGCTGGATCCGGCCGGCCGGCAGCGCATCGCGCAACAGGTCGGCCACATCCGCCAGGCGGCGTGCGGCGCGGCGGTAGCGATCACGCACCTGTGCCAGGCTGTCCGGAGTGAGGGTGTCGAAGACGCGCACGTCGGCCAGAGCCCGCTCCAACGCCGGCGGGCCAATGTGCCGCAGACACGCCGGTTCGCCGAGCGGCGAGAGCGCGGCGGGCGTTGCTTTCGGTCGTTGTTCCGCCCAGCGCCGGAGGTGCCTGACCGTGGCCCGCACCTGTGCGCGAGATAGCCGCTCTGCATACACCCGCGCCGCCTCGTCACGCGCCAGCACCCAGACGGCGCGCAGCGGGGCCAGGTCCGCGTGTCGCTGTTCGTCACCGGAGCCGAGATAGGCGTCCAGGTCGCGCACCAGGGCTTCCGCCATGCGGGCCGGGGCCCCGCGGGTCGCCAGGTGGGCCAGGGAACGGACGCCGCCGCCTCTCGCGCCGCCTCTCGCGCCGCTACGTGCCCCGTGCCGCTGAAACAACCTCCCCCACACCCCGACGCGACGCAGCGCCGCGCGGGTCCGCCCGACGGCGTCTGGCAGCCGGCCGGGCCGCCGCAATGCGGTGGTGTCGAGCAGATAGCGAAGCGTTCGCCGGGCCGCGACATCCAACGGCATATCACCATCCGCGCCGGGGCGGGTCTGGCGGGCGTGGATGTGCAGGATGGGGAAGCGCGCATCCCATGGCTTGGCCTTGACGAGCGCGCGCGCGCCGTCCTCAACGGCAAACGGGCCGCGCAGGCGCAGCCAGGTGCCGGCGTCGGTGATCGTCACCGCGGCCAGGCGCGTGGTCTGTCCACCGGAATAATCCAACCCATCCGCGACGCGCAATGCCGCCGTCAGCACCATCACATCCTCACGCCGCGCCGCATCCAGCGTCTGAAGCAGGGGCTCGGCTTCCGCATCCACCTTCTTGCGATGAAATCGGGTGGTGCAGGCCAGCATCGCGCACTCGGTGGCATCCACGCCTTCGATCGCGGCGGCAGCGATCAGATCGCGGCCGACGGTGTGATGGTTGCTCTCGTCCACCGTCATGGCGAGGTTGTGCAGCAACCCCGCCATCTCGCCCAGATCAATCAGCCGGTCCGACACGGGCACCCGTGCCCGCAATGCCTTCAGCAGCACCACGGTGTGCGCCGCCACCTGGCGCGCATGCGCAAGGTCGACCTGGTATCGCTCGCAGAGGGAGGCTACGGTTTCCATGTCACGCGCCCGCGCGCTCAGGGCGCGGTGTGGAGATGTGCCCAGCCTGTGGATTGCGATTGTGGAGGCCCTCGGCGCGCCCGCGCCCGAATCGCCATCCCTGGCCGCGCGGCCGATTATCCCCTTTTCCACAGGGGGACTTTCCCACGGGTTGTGTGCGGGCTCCGGCCGCTGCGCCAATGCCCCGGACATCTGCCGATATGGGATATCGGGCGGCGCAGTTGCGATAAACAATCCCCCACCTTGGATAAACACCCCTAACTTGAGCGGACATCGCACGAACCGGGCTTATGGGCGTAAGATCGCCCGGAGAGCCAGATATGGGGGGCCGGGACGTTATCCACATCCTCCACGCCCCTACGACGGCTACGGGAAAACCAATACAACCGGAGGACGCCATGATCACCGACCTGTCGCTCTTTGACGACATCCCCCTCTTCGCCTTGCTCGACAATGACGAACGCGCCGTGCTCGCGCAAAGCGTCGAGACGCGCCGCTTCCTCAAGAACCAGGTGATCTTCCGAGCCGGCGACCCCGGCGGCCGTGCGTATATCGCGCAGACCGGGCGCATCCGCGTGACCATGCGCAACGAGGCCGGTGAGGAGTTCGATGTCGATGAGGCCGGCCGCGGCGACCTGGTCGGCATGTCGTCAATGTTGGCCGAGGCACAGCACATGACCACCGCGGTCGCCGTTGAGGACACCGTTGCGATCGAGCTCGACCGCAACGACCTCGCGACGCTGCTGCAGAAGCGACCACTGGCCGGGCTCGACATGATGACCATGATCGAGAAGCACTTCCGGGCCACCCAGGAGTTGCTGCGTCTGCGCGTTGTGCGGAATCCGAACGAGGTGCTCGAGGATCAGGAGACCTTCGGCGACCGGGTGGCCGATGCCGTCGCCCACTTTGGCGGGTCCTGGCGTTTCATCATCACCTTTGCCGTGGTGCTGACCAGCTACACCACGCTGAGCACCCTGCTTGGCGCGCGCTCGTGGGATCCGTATCCCTTCATCCTGCTCAACCTCTTTCTCTCGATGCTGGCGGCCATTCAGGCCCCGGTCATCATGATGAGCCAGAACCGCCAGGACACCAAGGATCGGCTGCGCAGCGAGCTCGACTATCAGGTCAATCTCAAGGCCGAAGCCGAGATCTCGCTGGTGCTGCGGCGGTTGGAGGCCATCGAGGATCGTCTGGATGACCTGCGCACCCACAACGAGAAGCGCGCGGGGCTGGCAGGCTAGGGCTTGTCTGCCAGCGCCAGCTTCACTTCGAACACCCCGGTGAGCAGGTTGTCGGCCGGGACGTAGTCGTCGGTGAGAATGAAACGCTCCCCTTGGCTCAGCCAGTCGTCCAATTCGGCATCGCTCAACACCCAGGCGCTGAACTGGCTGATCTCGTCGTGCCCGTTCAGGGTCCGCAGCGTCTCCAGATTCAGCGGCGCGTCCGTGGCCAGGGCCAGCATCGTGTTGGCCCGCAGATTGAGATACGCCCGATTGGTCGGCACGAAATACACGTATTTGAAGGTCGCGCGCAGCGTGCGCAGATAGGCGCGCGCAAACGGCGCGTCCAGGCCATCGATCAGGTTGACGAGGTAGATGCCGCCCGGGGTAAGGTGCGACCTGACCAGCACGTTGAATTCCTGCGTCGTCAGGTGATAGGGGACCGAGAAGTCATTGAAGGCGTCGCCGTGGATGTAGTTGTAGCGTTTGCCGGGATCGAGCTCGACCAGAAACTGGCGCGCGTCCTCGTTGAAGGTCCGCACCTGCGGATTGGGCGGCACGCCCAGCGCCCCAAAGGCGATGCCTGTGACAGCGGGGTCGATCTCTGCAACATCGACGCGGGCGGCGGGGTAGGCGGTCTGCAGGTAGCGGGGCAGCGTGTAGCCGCCTCCGCCGATCAGCAGCATCTCGATGGTTCGATCGCGGCCCTGGACATACTGCGCAATCTCCGCGCCCACCTGCTCGTAGCTGTAGCGCAGGTCGGCGGGATCATCCACCGCGTTGTAGCTGTGGACGAGTGCGTCCAACGATAAAACACGATACTCTTTCCCATTCTGGGTGTCGTGCCCGACCTTGATGCAGAAGTAGTTCGATTCGACCAGACAGCCCGAGTCCATGGCACGCGCAAAGGAATCGCTGCCCGCGACCAGCGCGCCAGCGCCCAGCCCGAGCAGCAGCACGAGCACGGCCACAGGTGCGCGCCGCTTGAACCACTGCCCGAGCAGCAGCCCCATCGTCAGCAGCAGCACGCCCACGCCAAGCGAAATCGCCCGCGTCCCGATCCACGAGATCAGGAAGTAGCCGGTGGCAAAGGTTCCCACGATGCTGCCAAGCGCCGACGCGGCGTAGATGCGTCCAATCACATTGCCCGTTGCGCGCAGATCGTTCAGCGAGAGTTTGATCACGACCGGCGAGATCAACCCGAGCAGCAGGCTGGGCAGGAAGTAGATCGCAGAGATGAACAGAACCATCCGCACGATCAGACTCTTGATCGGCACAAAGGTCAGGCCGGATTGCGAGAGCGCCTCGACCGTGAACAGCACGCTGATCGCCCCCAATCCGGACAACACAAATAGCCCACCCAACAGCTGGCGCGAGGCATAGCGGTCCGCAAGCTTGCCCCCCAGGAAGTTGCCGACGCTGATCCCGGCCAGGATCACGCCGATGATGCTCGTCCAGGTGTAGAGCGAGACGCCGATGATCGGCGCAACCATCCGGCCGGCCACCAGCTCGATGACCATGATGCAGATGTTGCTGACAAACACGATCAGGGCGGGGTGCCACAGCCAGTCGCGCTTGGCCGGTGGCGTGGGAGGGGAAAGCGGTTCCGTCATGGCTGGCGATGATACCCAGACGGCAGGTCTGTCGGACGGCGGGATAATCCAGCCCGACGGACGCGCTATTGACGCGCCTGCCGGGAGCCCCAGCATGAGCGAAACCAGTTCCTTGATCGAGATCGCCGACCGCATCCGCGAGACCTTCAAGCGCAAGAACGCCGCCCGCGATGCGGCGGTCAATATCTCGCGCGAGCTCATCCGCGCCTGCTCGCTGGCCATACGTGCCTCACACCGTGACGAATGGGCGGAGGCCGAGCGCCTGCTCGCCGAGGCCACCCGCGCCGGCGAAGAGCTGACCGGCCACGTCTCGCCCTTCCCGGACCTGTATTTCACCGGCTACACCCAGGATGCGTTCAAGGAGCTGGCCGAGGCTCGCATCACGCTGGCCATCAGCCGCGGGCAGCCCTTCCCCGGCCCGGAGGAGATCGGCGTCGAATATGCCGCCTACCTGAACGGCCTCGCCGAGGCCGCCGGAGAGCTGCGCCGACGCACGTTGGACAAAATGCGGGCCGGGCACAGCGCCGAGTGCGAGCGCCTCCTTGCGGCCATGGACGATATCTACGATGTCCTGGTCGGGATGGATTTCCCGGACGCCATCACCGGGGGGCTGCGCCGGAACACCGACATGGCCCGCGGCGTCCTCGAGCGCACCCGCGGCGAACTGACCACCAGCTTCCGCGAAGCCGAGCTCAAACGCGCGATCGACGACCTGACGGCCCGGCTGGGCGTGGGCTAGTCCGAGGCCACCACGAAGGCGATGGCGTATTCGCGTTCGTGGGCGATGGAGAGCGACCAACGGATGAGCCCAAGCCGCTGTGCGCGTTCGGCGGCCGACCCTGTCAGGCTCAGATGTGGCTTGCCAAGCACGTCGCGTTCGATCTCGATCTCGTGCCACCCCACGCCCTGCCGCGAGAGCACCCGCATCCCGACCCCCAGCGCCTTGGCGGCGGCTTCCTTGGCTGCGAAACGCGCGGCCAGTTCGGGGGCGCGCCCGCGGCAGTAGGCGATCTCCGCAGGGGTGTAGACGCGCGCGAGAAAGCGCTCGCCATGACGGGCCAGGGCCTCCTGCACCCGCTGCACATGCAGGATGTCCACGCCGCTGCTCAGCATCCAATCTCCGCCCTCAGCCCGAGGTGGCCAGCACGAAATTCTCAGTGCTCAGCCAGCGTTGCGCGGCGGCCTGCACCTGCCCGGCTGTGATGGTGCCGATCCGCTCGGCATACGTCAGCAGATAATCAAACCCAAGCGCATAACGGTGCATGTCAAGGATTCTGCCGGCCAGCCCCTCGTTGGTCTCCATCTGCAGTGGCAAAGAGCCGGTGAAATAGCGCTTGACGTCGTCCAGCTCGACCGCCTTCACCCGCTTGTCCTGGATGCGCTTCACTTCGGCGCGCGAGATCTCGATCACGCGATCAACACTCTGAGGCTGCGTGCCGGCGCTGCACGACCAGGCCCCGGGTCCAAGCCCGCCGCTGAAGCCTGAGCCAATGTAGTAGACCAGCCCCTCCTCCTTGCGCACGCTCTCGCCCAGCCGGCCATACATCCCAAACTGGCCCAGGATGCTGTTCATGATCACGGCCGGAATCCAGTCCGGGTGCGAGCGCGGCAGCGAGGGGAAGCCCCACTGCAGCGTGGTCTGGCTTTTGTTGCGCAGGGGCACATGACGACGGGGCTGCCCCGTGATCGGCGGCGCGTCCGGAAGCGGCGCGCGCGCGGGCCGCGTGTTTGCCCAATCCCCAAAGGCGCGCGTGACCTGCGCCAGCGCATCGGCTGCCTTGATCGCGCCCACCACGCAGATCGTCATGTCGTGCGGGGCATAGAACTGCTGATGATGCGCGACGAGCTGCTCGCGCGACAGCGCCTGCACGGTCTCGATCGTCCCGTTCGGGTAGTGATACGGGTGGCCCTCGGGATAGGCCATCGCATGGAAGGCCCGGCCGACCTGCGCACGGGTGCTGTTCTCGCGCTCGCGCAGATCGCTGATCCACTCGGCCCGCTCCTTCTCGACCTCCTCGGCAGGGAAGCGCGGATGCCGCAGCGTGTCACTCAACAGGTCCAGCATCAGCGGCGCATCCTCAGCCAGGCTCTTGGCAAAGAAGCCGCTCGTGTGCGTGCCCGACCCCACGCTGAGCGAGGCCCCGATGGATTCGGTGCGCTCATACAACTCCGCGTAGCTGAACCGCGCGCTGCCCCGCGTCAGACAGTCCGCCGCAAAGCTGGCCAGCCCGGTCCCCTGCGGAGCCTCGTCGCGCGAGCCGACTTCGAGGTAGCCGCTGATCACGATTGCGGGGCTGGCGAAGTTCTCGTAGGCCAGGACCTGGATCCCGTTGGGCAACGTCCAACGGGCGATGTTTCCACTGTGCGGGAGGCTCCGCGCGGGCGTGCTGAGTCGCTTGGTCATCGCTGCCCTACTTCTCGTCCGCGACATACACGCCGACGGTGACATTGCTGCGCGTGAGATACGCCCGGGCGACGCGCTGCACATCCTCGATCGTCACGGCCTGCAGGCGGTCGAGATACCCGGTGAACCAGCGCGTGTCCGCCAGAATCTCGCTGAAGCCCAGCCAGAACGCCTGGTTGGCGCACGACTCGGTGTTGAAGGCGACCTGCGCGCGGGTCTGCTTGATCGCCTTCTCCAACTCGGCGGCAGAGATGGGTTCGTTTTGCATTCGTTCGATTTCGCGCCATAGCGCCGCCTCGACCTCGCTCGACGCAACACCCACCTGTGGCGTGGCGTAGAAGGAGAACAGAAACGGATCGACGGTCGGCACCAGGCTGCACCCCGCGTCGGCGGCGAGGCCGCTGTCGACCAGCGCCCGGCTCAGCCGGCAGCTGCGGCTGCTGGTGCCTCCGCCAAAAAATGTCAGCCCGCCCGCACCACTCAGCACGGCATCGACGACGACCAGCGGCAGGGCGTCCGGGTGGGTTGCCGCGGGCGCGTGAAAGGCAAGCGTGACGTAGTCGGTCTTGCCCTCCCCCTCCACGGTGATCCGCCGCTCGCCCTTCTGGGCGGGCTCCTCGACCGAGACCCGTGGCGGCTTCGGCCCCGCCTTGATCGTGCCGAACCGCCGCGCAATGCGCTCGATCATCTCCCGGCGATCAAAGTCGCCCGCCACCGAGATGATGGCGTTGCCTGGCGTGTAGTAGCGCTGGTAGTGCGCGTAGAGATCCTCGCGCGTCATCGAGCGCAGGTCGGCCATGTGACCGATCACTTCATGGCCATAGGGATGCACGCGAAAGGCTGCTGCCTGCACTTCCTCCCCCAGCCGGAAGCCGGGGCTGTTCTCGCTGCCCTGCCGCTCGTTGATGATCACGGTGCGCTCGCTCTCGACATCTGCCGGCTTGAAGAGCGAGCCACGCATGCGGTCCGCTTCCAAGTCGATGGCCAGGTCGATCTTGTCCGACGGCAGGGCCTCGTAATAGGCCGTGCAATCGATCCACGTGAAGGCGTTGCGATAGCCGCCCTCCCGGCTGATGACGCGGTCCATCTCGGCCTCGCCAAGTCGGCGGGTGCCCTTGAACATCATGTGCTCGACCCAGTGCGAGATGCCGGTGATGCCGCCGTGCTCATTGCGCGAGCCGACGCGATACCAAACGCAGAATGCCGTCACGGGTGCCGCCCGCATCTCGCGGGCGAGAATGGTCAGCCCATTCGCCAGGGTTGCGCGGGTGACGCCCGTCACGCGGTCGTGACGGACGCGGTAAGGCCGCGCAGCAGTGCGTCTAACGGCCATCAGGACTCCGCGTCTGCGTAGCCGCGACCGACGCCACGGTAGAGAAAGCCCAGACGGCGCATCACCTCTGGGTCATACATGTTGCGGCCATCCACCAGCACCGGTGTCTTCATGCTGGCCTTGATCCGGCGCAGGTCGAGGTTCTTGAATTCATTCCACTCCGTGGCCAGCACGAGGGCGTCGCAGCCCTCCGCGACCTCATAGGCGTCCTCGCACATCTTCACGTCGCGCAGCACCTTGCCCGCATGCTCCATCGCAACGGGGTCATAGGCCTTGACGAGCGCGCCTTCGCCCTGCAGGATCTGCACGATCTCGATCGGCTGCGACTCGCGGATGTCATCTGTGTTGGCTTTGAACGTCAGCCCGAGCACGCCCACCGTTCGCTGCGCGAGCGGGGCCTCGCCCTCGTCTGAGCCGATCATCGCGCGCACCTTGCGGGCGATGCTGCGGCGCTGGTCGGCGTTGATCTGCATCACGCTTTCAAGCAGCTGGGGATGTTTCCCTTGAACGTTGGCCATGTGAGCCAGCGCCTTGACGTCCTTGGGGAAGCAGTTGTGGCACACCAGGCCGGATGACGCGATCAAGGTCCCGGTGGATGTTTCCAGGCTGTAGACCTGGGTATCGACTTCTTCGTAGTGCACGGCCATGACCGTCAGGGAGGCGACCGCTCCATGTCGCCCAAAACCGCGCTGGGCGATGTGACGCTGATATCCGCCCAGAACGTCATCGATCTGCGCCCGCTGCCTGGCACCGAAGAGATCGCGCGTGGCGACCAGCTGGGCATAGCCACTGATTCGCAGGATGTGCGCCGGGATCTTGGAGCGGTTCATCATGCGCGTCCGGGCGGATGGGATCACCCCCAGACTCTGCAGGAGCAGGGTCATGCCATCCGCCAGCGACTTGCTGACCGTGGCGTATTCCAACATCAGGTTCTTGCCGTCCTGCAGGAGCGTGACGGCCCCGTCGCCACTGAACGCGCCGCGCGCCAGCTCAAAGCGCAGCGCCTCGTCGGCGTTCAGCCCGAATCGCGGCAAGGCCTTCTCCTCGGAGCGCGTCCCACACCCCAGCACATCTCGAATGAGCCAGCCCAGGATGCGCGAGGAGACCAGGGTGGTGTTGGCGTGGGCGGCGATCCGCTCGATGTGCTTGAGGCCCCAGCGCGACAGAATGCGACGCACGTCGTCGATGTGCCCGCGTTCGTCCTGGCGGATACGGAACCCCACCCGCTCCCGGACCGCGCCCGTTCGTCCGGTATCGCGCGAGATGAAGCCCTCGGCAACGTAGTAGCCGCACAGACGCATGAAGTCGGCGTCAACATCGATCACCGCGTTGATGCGCGCGCCCGCCCCCTTGGCCGTGTAGAGCTGAAGGGTCTCGTCCCGCACATCCAGCACGCCCTTCTCGCGCAGCAGACGAAAGAGCGTGAGCGACATGCGATTGAAGCGCTTGATCTCATGCGGCCACTTCAGCATTTCGGTTGGGATGTGCGCGGCGAAGCGCGCATACTGTGACCGAAAGGCATCATCTGTGGGAGCCACGTAGACATCATCGGCAAGGCCGGTGCCGGAGAGGAGCTCGATCAGATTGAGCTGCGTGGGCGCGTTGGCGGGTGGAAGCTGCATCAGCGCCAGAAGCTGATCACCGGGCGCGACGGCCATGGCCGGAATCGTCTCAAAGCCTTCCGCGGTCTTGACCACGACGGGGTGGTCGGCCGTCACGCGCAAGGTTCGACCCATGCTGGTGATGATGTCGACCATCCGGCCGCGATATGGTCGTCGCGTCAGCGCCTTGACCTCCGCCAGGGTGGGCCGCCCGCTGTCGAGGTCAAAGGCCAGCACGCGCTGATGCTCGGGGACTGCCACCTCGACGACATCACCCTGCGCAGCCGGTCCCGCCTTCTCAAACAGGTGCGAGAACGTATCCGTCTTGATGGCCGGGCTGTTCAGCGCGAAGACGGTCTCGCTGCCCTCAAAGCAACTCCCCCCGTACCCCAGTCCCGCGTCCAGGAAGGCGCGCCCGATGCGCTTGTCATAACCCATCCCGGCCGCAACTTCCTTGACATCCGCGCCCAGCGCCTCGCAAATATTCGCGATCTCATTGATGAACGAGATCTTGGTCGCCAGAAAAGCATTACTGGCGTACTTGATCATCTCGGCCGTGCGCAGGTCGGTGACCACAATCGGCGCCCGCAGCGGCAAATACAGCTGCGCCACCTGCTGCGCGGCATCCGGATCGAGCGAGCCCAGCACGACGCGGTCGGGGTTGATGAAGTCGCTCACCGCCGCCCCCTCGCGCAGAAACTCGGGGTTGCTCACCACGGCAAACGGGATCGGCCGCGGCTGCTTGCCGCGCACGATGTCGGACACCCAGTCACCGGTGCCCACGGGCACGGTGCTCTTGTTGATGATGATCAGCGGATGGTCGGCGGTCTCGGCGATGGCCTCGGCCGCCGCGCGGACATAGCGCAGATCGGCCTCGCCGTCCACGCCCGATGGCGTGCCCACGCAGATGAAGACCATGTCGGCGGGGGTCGCCGGATCATTCAGCGCCTCGGCATACGAGGTCGTGAAACGGAGCCGCCCGGCCACGGTATTGCGCCGCGTCAGTTCCTCCAGCCCGGGCTCGTAAATCGGCATAACGCCGGCTTTTAACCCCTCGATGCGCGCCGCGTTGATGTCCACGCAGGTTACGCGATTGCCAAAGTCGGCAAAGCTGGCAGCCATGGGCAGGCCCACATAGCCCACGCCAATCACGACGATGTTTTTCACAGGTTGGCCTCCGAACGCATTTCGCGCAGCAGGGTCTCGGCATTCAGCAGGCTGCCGCCTGCCGCGCCGCGGATGGTGTTGTGTGCGAGCGTCATGTACTTCACCCCGCGCTCGCCAAAGAGCGGCTCCGCCCGGACGCGGCCAATCACCGCACTCATGCCGCCGCCGGACATGCGATCCCGGCGGGGCTGCGGGCGATCCGCCGCATCGTGCACGACCAGCGCCTGCGCCGGGGCGCTGGGCAGCCCTGCAACGGAGGGGCAGGCAAAGGTGCGCATCGCCTCGCTCACCTGCTCGGGGGTCGCGGCCGTCTCCAGCTCCACGCTCATCGTGACCATGTGGCCATCGGCGACGTTGACGCGGTTGCAGTGCGCGCTCACGGACAGCGGCGCATCCTCGATGTGGTCGTCCTTGAGCGTGCCAAGCAGCTTGCGCGCCTCCAACTCGAGTTTCTCCTCTTCCCCCTTGATGAAAGGGAGCACGTTGTCGAGGATGTCGAGTGAGGCGACGCCGGGATACCCCGCCCCGCTCAACGCCTGCATCGAGACCGCAAACACGCGCCGCACCCCAAAACGATCGACAAGCGGCCGCAGCGAGAGCGCGGGGCCGGACACGGTGCAGTTGGTGTTGCAGATGATCCCACCCTTCCAGCCGCGCGCAGCGCGCTGCGCGCGCAGCAGGGCGAGGTGGCCATGGTTGACCTCAGGGATGACGAGCGGCACGTCCCGGACCTGGCGGTGGAAGGACGCGTTCGAGAAGACCAGCATCCCGGCCTGCGCAAAAGCAGGCTCAGCGGACTGGGCGTTTTCGTTGGGCAGCGCACTGAAGACAAAGCGCGTCTCGGGCGCGGCGCGCTGGACGGCCGCCGGGTCGGTGGCCAGCAGGACGCGGTCACGCAGTGTGGCTGGCATCTCGCCCTCGGTCACCCAGCGGGCGGCTTCCGCGTAGCGCTTGCCCTCACTCCGATCGGAGGCGGTCAGGGCCACGATCTGGAACAGAGGGTGGTCTTGTAGAAGTTGGACGAAGCGTTGACCGACGGCGCCGGTGGCGCCCAGCACGGCAACGGGGATTCTGGATGACATGGCCGCTGGATCATACCCGACGCCTCTGGCGCGGTTACAATCTCGCGGCCGGGTGTCTCCGCCCGCCGCAAGCATATGGAACTTGATCTTCTGTGGGAGCGCCTCTTCAGCGAGGATGGCGTAGCCGTTGACACCGCCTGGAAGGGCCTCGATCGGGACGAACAGCGCGCCGTGCGCGAAATGCTTCAGACCATCTCCACCGATGGCGAGCGCATCGAGGAGCAGCGGCGGGCTGCCCGCTTCGCCCTGACCATCGTGGAGGCCACCAACGTGGAGGGGCTGCCCGAGGGGGCGCTGGCCTTTGCCCGGGAGCTCGCCCACCGGGTCGGTGCGCGGCTCCGCGAAAACGAGGGCCTGCTCATCGCCTCGCTCAAACAGGATGGCACGCTCGTCACGGAATACGATCTCGAGGCCGACCGCACCATCGCGCGTGAAATTCGCGCGCGCTACCCCGACCACGGCATCCTCTCGGAGGAGCAGAGCCACCTCTTCGGCAGCGAGCGTTGGACATGGGTGATAGATCCCATCGACGGCACATCCAACTTCACGTGGGGCTTCCCGACCTGGGGCGTGCTGATCGCCCTTCTGTTGGATGGCTTCCCTGTCATGGGCGTGGCCGATTTCCCGATGATGGGGCACCAGTTCTACGGGGTGGACCTGCCCAACCAGCGCGGGGCGTGGCTCAATGAGGCTCCCATCCGCGCCGCGCACGAAACCGCTCTGGCGCAAACACAGCTGTATTCGGCCTGTTCGCGCACGCTGCGCTACGGTCGGCCCAACCTGCCCGGCAAGGTGCGCATTTCCGGCTCGACCGGCTTTGACCTGGCCATGCTGGCCCGAGGCTCGGTCATCGGCGTCATCCAGCAGTCGGTGCACGTCTGGGATGTGGCTGCGATGTGGCCGATCGTTCGCGCGGCTGGCGCAACTGTGTCCCCCAGCCTGTCGGAGGCGCTCTTCCCGCTCATCCCCGGCATGGACTACGGCGATGCTGGTTTCGCCATCCTGGGCGCTTGCACGGTTGGGATGGAGGCCGCGCTCAAGGAGCGCCTGGCCGACCGCTTCAGCGCCACACAGTCACTGCGTCAGGCGACCGGAACAACGTAATAAGACAGTCGCCTAACGAACAAAGGCTATTCGGGTGGCCGATATGCCTTTTGCGCGGCTGCCAGCGCAATCCATTCGGCAATCGAAAGCGTTTCCGGCCGGCGGCTCGGGTCGATGTGCGCGCGCAGCAGCAGCTCGGCGGTATCGATCTTGCTCAATCCGGTGCCGGCCGAGAGCGTGTTGATCAACTGCTTGCGCTTTTGCCCAAACCCGGCGCGCGCCAGCGCAAACAGGGCGGCGGGATCGTCATACAACGGCGCAGGATGTGGGGTCACGGCAATGACGGCGGAGTCCACCCCCGGCGGCGGATGAAACGCGCCCGCACCCAGACGGGTGATCAGGGCTGGGATGCCATAAAACTGTGCGCTCACCGACATCAGGCTCATCTCACCCGGTTTTGCAGTCATGCGTTGTGCGACTTCGAGCTGGACCGTGACCACCAGCTTTCGCCAGGGCAACCCGCTCTCCAGCATCTTGCGGATGGCCGCTGACGTGATGTAGTACGGCAGGTTGGCAGCAAAGCGCACCTGGCGCGCCGTCGGGGCATGCTGCGCGAGGAGTGCGGCGAAGTCGACCGTGAGGGCATCGGCATGGACAACGGTGAGCGAAGGCGTGCCGCCCAGCGTTGAGCGCAGAACCTCCACCAAGCGCGGATCCAGCTCGATGGCGATGACCGCGCCCGCGCGTTGCAGCAGGGGACGTGTCAGCGCGCCGATGCCGGGTCCGATCTCGATGACGGCGTCATCGGGCGTGGCGTCGACCGCCGCGGCGATGCGCTCGGCGTCGGCGCTGTGAACGAGAAAATTCTGCCCGAGGCTTTTTCGCGGATCGATACCCAGCGCCTCGAGTTGGCTGCGTGTCCCTGCTTCCATGCCCGCGCGTCCTTGCTTCCTTACTCGTCCGGGTCAAGCACGTACTGAATCTTGGCCGGGGCCGGGGCCAGCAAATACACGGTCACCCACCCGCGCCACAGCTTGAGGTTGTCGTCGTCATAGCCCAGATCGATGCGCTTGTTTTGGATCGCCCCGCCGGTGTCGCAGGCGTACCCGGTGCCGTAGCCGGGGACATAGACGTAGCTTCGCAGCGGGACCACGGTCGGGTCGATGGCGACGATGCCGCTGCGCATGGGAATGCCGCAGCGCGTGATGCCATAGTTGCGGGCGGTTCGCGGCACGCCTGCCGTGCTCGCCGAATAGGAGGTCGCCCACATCTTGATGGCACGCCAGTACTGCACGGGGCCATCGGGTGTGTCGAGTGTGCGGATGACGACACGCGTGCCGTACTTGTAGATGCGCGGCTGCGCCTCGCGCGCGACGAAGTCGGCCACCAGTTCGCGCTGGACTTCGGCGCCGTCCTCCAGGGTGACCATCGTGCGTTTCTCGCGGATGCCGGGAGCGCCTGCCTGGCCAATGATCGTATTATCCAGTTCGAGGTTGGCGTCGGGTTGGTGGCGCGTATCAAAGGGGATGATGTCCTGAGTCACCACCAGCTCACGCTTCACCCGCACGACACGGATCTCGAGATTGTCTGTGATGGCGGTCTCAAGCGCCGGCCGCGCAAAGTCCTGGTCGTACAGCACGATGTTCAGCTCGGTGAGCACATCGCCGATCGTGGCCGCATGCGTGCGGGTGCGCAGGCGGCGCCCATCAACGATGACGGTCACGGGCTTGGCGCGCACGACGTCGATGGTCATGCCAGGCTGCAGCGTCGTGCCGACGGGCGGTGTGATGCGATCCGCCAGGAACGGCGTGCGTCCTGCCTGCATCAGCGCTTCGCCCACGGTGAGCGCCGCGGTCTTGACCGTCTGCGGGGTGCCCTGATCGACGATGGCGATGTCGAGGGCGGGCCGATAGCGGATCTCGACGGTTGCAGCACTGTTCGCGGGGATGATGTCGTCGTACCCGCCGTTGACCGTGACGAGGTCAAAGGTCCCGACGGCGACGCCCATCTGCTTGAGGGCCTCGCGGCCGGTGCTGGCCTGCGTGCGAATGGTGCGGGGTTCCAGCGCGTCGATCAGCACCCGGGCCGGGGTGGCGCGCTTGATGGTGATTGCGTCGCCGCGGCTGAGCGCGGCGTCGCGCGGGGGATTGACCTGATCGGCGGGATCAAGGACGACACCAGCCTCGCGCAGGGCCGCCGCCACCGTGGTTTGGTGGGTGTTGATATCGATCACGCGCGGGCCGTCAACGATCCGTGCCGGGGTGAGGGTGCTGAAGTAGCCGACCGTCAGGGTGCTCAGCGCGCCGAGGATGATGGGTATGGCCAGCCACGGGCGGCGCCTTTTGGGCGCGCTCGCTGGCTTTGGTTGCGGTCGTCGATCTTCGTCTGACATCGTCATCCTGCGCAGATCCCCCACTCGGACGGGAGACACAGGGTGCGAATCCTACCGCGAATTACCAGAGGGAAAAAGTGTGTTGCCAGGCGCTCCCGCGACACCCGAAAGGGACTCCTTACCGTTGCTATCTTCCGATCCTGGCGGGGTTCAAAGGCTTCCGCCGCGCAGGACCCAGCAACACGGGGCGGATGATACGGCCCTCTGCGGCTCTTGTCAAATCAACTCGTGGTAGCATGCCCGCGGGCGCCTATAGCTCAACTGGACAGAGCACTTGACTTCGGATCAAGGGGTTGTGGGTTCAAATCCTGCTAGGCGCGTGATCGGGGCGGATGTTTCACGTGAAACATCCGCCCCGGTGCCTTTTCGCGCTAGTCGAACAGCCCCGCGTTCGCGCTCACCCAATCCCAGAGCTCGCGGATGCCCGTCTTCAGGTCCACCCGGGGCGCCCAACTCAGCTTGTCCATGGCCTTGCGGTTGTCGCTGATGAAGACCGGTTGGTCGCCCGGGCGCCAGGGCCCATACGTGACCGGGATGGCGTGACCGGCCAGCTGCTCGAGAATCGGCCCACACTCGCGCCAGATCGAGATGGTGTTGCCCTTGCCGCCGCCGATATTGAACACTTCGCCCGAGACCGTGTCGATGCGCTCCCAGGCTGCCTCCCAGGCCGCCACGAGGTCGCGCACATTCAGCATGTCGCGGACCTGCCGTCCATCCCCGTAGATGCTGATTGGGCGGCCTTTCGCAACCGCAATGACAAAGTGGGCCAACCAGCCCTGGTCCTCCACGCCAAACTGCCGCGTCCCGTAGATCGTGCTCTGGCGGAAGACCACCGTCTTCATGCCGTAGATGCGGGCATAGTCGCGCACATATTGATCGGCGGACCCCTTTGAGCAGCCGTAGGGCGAATGGAAATCCAGCGGCTGGTGCTCGGAGACGCCCTCCGGCAGATCGCGGTAGCGATAGCGGTTCTCCTCGGCCACCACACCGACCTCCTCCATCCCGCCATACACCTTGTTGGTCGAGGCGAAGATCACAGCCGGCCGCGTGGCCTGCGCACGCGCCGCCTCGAGCACGTTGAACGTGCCCACCGCGTTTGTCTCAAAATCTTCGCGCGGGTCGATGACGGAGGTCGTCACCGCAACCTGCGCGGCCAGGTGCGCCACCAGGTCGGGCCGCGCGCGTGACACGGCCGCCTGGAGGGTGCCCGCGTCTCGAACATCGCCTTGGATGAAATGGAGTTTGCCGCGGGCCTGAGCCATCAGCCATTCGAGGTTGTGGCGGGTTCGTGGACGGGACAGATTGTCGAAGACGGTGACATTGCGACCCTTGGCCAGGTGGTGGGCGGCCATGTTGCAGCCAATGAAGCCTGCACCGCCCGTGATAAACACGTTCATAACCGGGAGATTATAGAAGCAAGCCGCCTTCGATACAATGATGTGTGATGTGTCCGCGCGTCTCCGTCATCATCCCCACCTACGATGGGCAACGCTGGCTGCCGGCGTGCCTCGCGGCCCTCGGTGCGCAGACCTTCACCGACTTCGACGTCTGGCTGGTTGACAACCGGGCCGGCGAGGCCACGTGCGCCGTTGACCGGGGTGCGTACCCCTTTGCCACGCACGTCATTGTCAATGCGGAAAACCGCCACTTTGCGGCCGCGGCAAACCAGGGCCTGGCCGCCAGCGAAGCCCCGCTGCTCGCCGTCTTGAACGACGACACGATTCCCTCGCCGGGCTGGCTGCGGGCGCTTGTGGACGCCATCGCGTCCCCGAGGACGGGCGCCGCAGCGTCGCTGCTCGTCTTCGACGCTCAACCGGAACTCGTGCAAAGTGCCGGTATCTGTCTCGACCGCGCCGCGATCGGCTGGGATCGGCTGCGTGGCCATCCCGTTGCTGCCGCCCGTGAGCCTGCACCCGTGTTCGGTGCATCCGGCGGCGCCGCGCTGTATCGGCGCGAGATGCTGGAGGAGATCGGACCGTACTGCGAAGACTTCGAGGCCTATCTCGAAGACGTTGATCTGGCCTGGCGCGCACAGCGCGCCGGTTGGCAATGCCGCTATGCCCCCGATGCCGTGGTTCGGCATGTCACCT
Organism: Thermoflexales bacterium; assembly: GCA_019694215.1. Lineage (GTDB taxonomy): Bacteria > Chloroflexota > Anaerolineae > J036 > Brachytrichaceae > Brachythrix. The sequence continues at coordinate 4,356 of JAIBCK010000018.1, read as the reverse complement.
CAGCCACGGCGATCGAAGGATCCACCTACAAGCTGGCGCGGTTGGGGCGCAACAAGGTCTGGTCCGTCGCGCGCAATGCCCGCCGCCGCGACCTACCTGTCATCGCGTTCTATGACGCGGCTGCGGTCTTGTACACGCTGCTGCGACGTGGCGACACCGCAAGCCTGCGGGCTCGCCTTGTTGGGCTGAGCGCGTGGTCGCGGCATTGGCGCGCACGCCGCGGGGGCTTCCCGGCGCTGGCCTTTGACCCGCTCGTCGCCCCGTGGCAGGTCCCAGCGCGGATGCGAGGCCCCGGAGGCGCGCCTTGACGCCGCCACGGGTCGCCTATCTGGTGACCTATCCCCGCGACGTCGATCCGTCCCGCGAGGCCGTCGCGCAGGACATCGCCGCCCTGCGGGCGCGCCTGCCCGGCCCGCTGATCTCGATTTCGCCGCCGGAGCGCTTGCGACCCATCGTGCCCGAGCGCGTCTTCGGCCTGTGGGCGTGGCAGCGGCTGCGCGCGCTGAACTCGCGCGTCGACGCCATCTTCGTCACCCATGGCCAGCCGGTGTTCTTCCCGGTGTTGCGCGCCCTGACCCGCCCGCTGGTTTACAACGTGGTCGCCGATGCCGTCGGCCCCCTGCGGCTGCGCCATCCTGCGCCGCCCACACTCGCGGGGGTGATCTCTGCCTCCGTGACGCAGCGCGATCGTTTGATCGCGACTGGCGTTCGGGACGTGACAGTCATCCCCCCGGGCATCGAGTTGGCCCGATTTCCGCAGTTGCCCGAGCTGGCGCACGCGCCCGGGGAGCGCTTTGTGCTGCTGCACGCCTCGGCACCCTGGCAGGTCGCCGACTTCGCGCGCAAGGGCATCGATTCCCTGCTCGATGCGGCAGTCGTGCGCCCCGACCTCCAGCTGATCTTTCTCTGGCGCGGGCGCTTGCTGCCCGAGATGCGCGCCCGCATCGAGGCGCGCAACCTGCACGACCGCGTCACCGTCGTCGATCGTCGGGTGGCGATAGGCGACTATCTGGCGGTCGCGCATGCTGCCGTGCTCTGGGTGACGGACCCCAGCGTGGTCAAGGCGTATCCGCACTCGCTGCTGGAGGCGCTGGCCAGTGGCCGCCCCGTGCTGCTCTCGCCCAACCTCGCCCTGGCGGCGGACGTTGCAGCCCAGGGCGTCGGCGTTGCGGCCCCCCTCGTGGCGGGTCTAGACGAATTGATGATGCATTACCATCGTTACGCATCATCTGCCCGCCAGGCGCCGCGCGAGCAATGGGATCGCGCGCGCTGGCTGGATCAGACAGCAGCGCTCATCGCGCGGGCGGCCTCATCCGCGCACCCATAGCCTGGCCGGACGGGGCGGGCTGTCGGCGCTGAACTGCGCTTCCATCTGGCGCGGATTCGTGATCGAGCCGGATGGATCAAACAGGAAGAGCGCAAGCTCCCGCCAGCCCAGGGTCGTCGCCTGCCGCGCAAGGGCGGTATCGCGCCGAACCCGGACCCCCGCGAGATCGAGTCCCGGCGTCGCCACATGGGCGACGAGCAGCATGTGCGCCGCGGGCAGGTGCAGGTCGACGCCCTGCGCGGGATCTGCGCTGCGGGCCATCGGGGTGACGACGGCGTGGTCGAGCAGGAGGAGGGCGCGCAGCAGGTCGGTCAAGTCGCCGTCGTCACGAACGGCAAATCCCTGCCGGCCGCTGGGGGGCACCGCCAACGCGGCCAGAACTGCCGAGAGCCGCGCAAAGGTCCGCTCCAGCGTCAACGTCGCCTGGACGTGCTGGGTGACGCCGCCTCGGCGCGGTGCGTTGGAGGACGCTCGACGGGAGATCATCACCCCATTTTCCACCAGATTGCGATCGACGCCCACCTGTCAGCCAAGTGTCAGGTTCTGTGCAGCCTGTATGTCGTAGTCTATGCCTAGCGATGGAAAGCGTGATTACAATCGCGTGAGGGTTCCAACGCTGAAGACTCACGACATGTTTCAAGAGAACCGACATGAAAACCAATCTCGTCTCCCTAGTCGTCTCGCTCGGCCTGTCCTTTCAGATTGCTTTCGTGCAGACTCGGGCAGTCCAAGCAATTGAGAAGAATCTTCCCCTTGCGGCGTTGTCGCCACTGGTTGCAACGCAATCCCCCGTTGCCACCACGGCCTGTGTGGCCGATCTCGCGGGGCTAGGTTGCTTCTCGACCCTGAAACAGGCGATCGATGCCGCGAGCAATGGTGACACGATTCTCGTGACCAACGGCAATTTCGACACGCACGTCACGGTCACCAAAGCGCTCACGCTGCTGGGAGGCTATGGCTACGACCTGGTCTCGCACCAACCGGGGATTTCGTTCATCGGTGCCCTCACGGTGGCCGCGCCCGTCACGCTGGACGGCTTCACCCTGGGCAAGGTATGGGTGGCGGCGGGCGGCGCCTTCACATCCAATGCCAACCGTTTCATGCAGTCGCGTAACCCGTTTCCGGCTGAAGTCAGTTTCATCCGCGGCGCAAACACGGCCATTCCCGTTACGGTGACCAACTCAATATTCATTGGGGCACCAACGGTGGCAGACGGGCAGACGATTCTCTTTGATACGGGGCACTACACGGTTAGTCATATTACGGCGCACAACTTTTCGATGATTGGCACAGGCGGCGTGTTTACGGTGAACAATTCGATCTTTGATCGAGGAACTGCGATTTACTGCCTTGAGGTAATGTTTCTCTATTGTCGATTTGGTGTAGCAGAAGCGTATTTGTACCGCAACATGTTCTTTGGTGTAATGCACATAGACTACCTTGAGGGAAGTTTGGTCGAGTCGGGAACCATATATGCGGATCCCAGATTCGTAAATCCTGATATCGATCTGCATATACATATGGACAGCGAAGCTGTGGACAAAGCGTTCGACTATGTAGGACGAGATGCCGATGATCTGGAGCGGCCTCGCAGCTCATTGAGCGGAGACTACAGTGACCTGGGTAGGGATATTGGTGCATATGAAGCAAACTCTCGATTTCATATTTTCGGCCAACACCTAAGCGCGCTAACAACCACTTCACCAAATTCGGATGTTCTGCTTACTCATTACTTCACCAGCAGCGTTCTAGGAGTTGCTTCCTTTGATGAGATTGGGTACAGGATCCAAAACTTCTTGACACCAACTAGTGCCAATCTGATGCCGCCCATTTCCAGTGCAAGCATCATAGAGTCGGCGTTTATAAGTCCCACAAGGATTAGTCAATCGATTCCTAATATCCCAATTCCAATAACATCTATGCTCAACATCGGTTGGGGACAATGTGGGGAGCGCGCTTTGTACGGGATCGTGGCCTATCAATCGATGATCAACGCAGCATCTATGCCGAGTGTCAGGAATGAAAGATTTATCGCGATCGACATTGTTGAGGTGGTTCCAAGCTACTCCCTCAAGTCCCAAATCGAAACCGCAAGGACGCGCGCGCTTCCAAGTCAAGTCATCTCGACAACGATCCTGCTGAGTAGCAATACCAACTGCCCTGCGCTGATCGAAGGAAAGGTAACTGGGGAATGGTTGTTGGCACCCGCTGATAAAAGTGAGTATATCGGCCCCGATAGTGGACCGCACGTGCGCACTCAGATCATGTGGAGTATTGCAAGTCTTGTACCGTCGAATGCGATCAGCGGTACTCACGCCCAAGTGTTGGTTACGCCTACCATCAAGGTTGGCGATGCCCCTCCATTGATGTCGAGCGGCGAGGGAGGTCCAGCTTTTGCACAGGAAATCGAAGTGGGTTACGCACCTGCCCTCCACCTCGCTTGGTCGACGCAAAGCCAAAGTGTGTTTCCAGGTCAGACGCGGCTCTACACACAGACGCTGACCAACAACAGCAACATCACGGAAACGTTGTCGATGTCCAGCATGGGGACCGGGCAGTTTGCCAGCTGGTCGGTCACGATGCCGCCGACCCTGGCCATTGGGGCGAGCGCGGTGCTGACGTTTGTCGTCACAATGCCACTGGACATGGTGCCGCATGAGCCCATCACGGTGTCGTTCGTCCCTCAATCCGCATACGGTGCTTCGGCCGAGATGCAGATCATCTTTGTCGTGGACAAACAGTTCTTCCTGCCGCTCGTCAAGCGAGACTATCCACCGCCGCCCCCCACCGCGACACCGACACCAACCCCGTCGGCAACCCCCACCCGGACGCCGACGGCCACGCCGACGCACACGCCAACACCAACACCGACCGCCACGCCGATCCCCGGAGATGCCTACGAAATCGATGACACCTGCGCGTTGGCGAGCTCGATTGTGCCGGGCGAAGTTCAGACCCGCACGTTTCAGCCGCGCGCGTCCGGCGCAATCACCGACACGGACGTGGTGAAGATCATCTTCCCGCCGACG
>JAIBCK010000017.1 GCA_019694215.1 Thermoflexales bacterium | reverse complement strand
CGACGAACACGCCGACCAACACGCCGACGGCGGTGCCGACGTATGAGTTGGGCAACTTCGTGTGGATCGACACGAACAACGATGGTGTGCAGAACACGGGCGAGACGGGCGTGAACGGCGTGATCGTGACGCTGCTCGACACGAACGGCAACGTTCTGTCGACGACGACGACGACCAACGGTGGCTACTACACGTTCACTGGCCTGACCCAGGGCAGCTATGTGGTGAGCTTCACGCTGCCGACGGGCTACACCTTTACGACGCCGGATGCGTTCGGTTCGGGTGGGGATGGCATCGACAGCGATGCGAACACGGTGACGGGTGCGACGACGACGATCGTGCTGACGGGCAACGACTACACGGTTGATGCGGGTCTGGTGCCGATCGCCACGCCGACGAACACGCCGACGGTCACGCCGACCAACACACCGACGGTGACGCCGACGAGCACGCCGACGGCCACCCCGACGAACACGCCGACGGCGGTGCCGACGTATGAGTTGGGCAACTTCGTGTGGATCGACACGAACAACGATGGTGCGCAGAACACGGGCGAGACGGGCGTGAACGGCGTGATCGTGACGCTGCTCGATGCGAACGGCAACGTTCTGTCGACGACGACGACGACCAACGGTGGCTACTACACGTTCACTGGCCTGACCCAGGGCAGCTACGTGGTGAGCTTCACGCTGCCGACGGGCTACACCTTTACGACGCCGGATGCGTTCGGCTCGGGTGGGGATGGCATCGACAGCGATGCGAACACCGTGACGGGCGCGACGACGACGATCGTGCTGACGGGCAACAACTACACGGTTGATGCCGGTCTGGTGCCGATCGCCACGCCGACGAACACCCCGACTGCGACGCCGACCGCGACCTCGACGGCTACGTTCACGCCGACGGCTACACCGACCAACACGCCGACTGCAACGGCAACGAATACACCGACGGTCACTGCGACGCCGACGTCGACGGCCACGCCGACGGTGACGCCGACCCCTGCTGGTGCGCTCTCGATCGTGAAGTCGGTTAGCCCGGGCAACGGCGCACCGGTTCGCATCGGTCAGACGCTGAACTACCAGATCGTCATTGCCAACAATGGCACGGTGCCGCAGACCAACGTCGTGGTGCGTGACCTGGTGCCGTTCCTTGGTACCTACGCCACGCTACTCGCCGGCTCGGTGGTTCCTGCGCAGACGAGCGGGCCGAACCCGCTGATCTGGATGGTGCCAACCCTGGCGCCGGGTGCATCGATGACGTTCACGTTCGCGATTCGCATGACCATTGACCCGCTGGGACGCGAAGCGTCGGTGACCAACCGCGCGACCGTTCAGAGCGATCAAATTCAGACACCTGTGACGAGCAACGCGGTGACGAACCCGATCCTGCCCAACGGGATCAACCTCGACTCCATCTGCGTGTCGACACAGGCTGGCGGCGCTGTCGTCAACTGGACGATGTTGGGCGATCAGTCTGGCGTGTCCTACTTCCGCGTGCACCGTTCGCTGACTGCCAATGCTGCGGTCTACACGTTGATCTCGACCACGCCGATCGCGGTCAATGCCACCGGTCAATACTCATTCGTGGATACGACCGCTGTCCCGGGCCAGACCTACTACTACTGGATTGAAGTCGTTGGCACGAATGCACTCAGCTACTGGTTCGGGCCGGCCACACTGGACGGTGCCTGCTACCGCTCGGTGTATCGGACCTACCTGCCGTTGACGCTGGGGAACCTCTCGAGTGCGGCTGCGTTGCAGAGCCCTCAGGCGGAGGTTGCGATCGCGACAGAATGGACCGCGCGTGACGCGGCTGAGGCCGCGGAGCTGGCTGCATCGCAGCAGCAGGATCCGCTGCCGAAGCGACAGGCTCAGGGGGTCGACCAGCCAATGGGCTACCTGCCGAATCGCACGCGAATGCTGCGGCAGTACTGATCACACTCAGAGCACCGGTGCGCGCTGTGATCCATGCGCGCACCGGTGCTGATATCGACTCCGATGCCCTCGTGGGTCGGATAACTTTGGGGCTTTCGCGCAGCACGACGCTTCGCGGATGAATGCGAATGAAACTGACATCACACACAGATCCGCAGCACAGGAGCCTTCGAAGCTCGTTGTTTCGAATTGCGCTGGCAGCAACGCAGATTGCCGCGCTTTTCGTCGGCGTGGTCTCAAGCCGCGGAAGCGACGGTGCCCGCGCCGCGGAGCCGCTTGCGCCTGTCCCGGGTGCTGGCACTTCCATCTCCGGCACGGTCTTTCATGACTACAACGCCAACGGCGTTCTGAACCCGCTGGTGACGGGCTACTTTGGATCCGCTGCCCCTGCGGCAGATACCGGGTTTGAGTCAGTCGTAGTCGCTGCCTATGCGGCGAACGGTTCACTCGCCGCGTCGACGTCGAGCGGGGTGGGTGGTGTCTACACGCTGACCGGCCTTGTCGCCGGAGCAGCGTACCGAATCGAGTTTCTAATCCCGGCCGGGTACTCCCCGACCCGTGCCTACTCGGGCACGGGTGTGACCTCCGGAACTTCGGTGCAGTTCGTCACGGCAGGCACGAGCAATGTCAGTTTCGGCCTCTACAAGCCCCAGGAATACTGCCAGAACGTCCCCGATCTGGTGACGCCGTGCTACACGAATGGCCCGCTGTCCGATAGCGCAGTCAGCACCTCGACCGCCCTGCGGCAGTTCCCATACACCGCCGGTGATCGATATGGCTCCGACCAACCGGCGTCGACCTCGATCGCCTCGGCGGGGCAAGTCGGTGCGGTGTATGGTGTGGCCGTTGCGCGGAACACCGGCTCGGTCTTTGTCAGCGCCTTCATGAAGCGCTATGCCGCCTTTGGGCCCGGCGGAACGGGCGCGATCTATCGCTCCCTCCCTTACTCATCGACGGCGGCGGCCACCCTCTTCCTGGATATCAATGCGCTCATGGGGGCCAATGCCGCTGGCGTGGACCCCCATCCCAGCACCTGGCTGACGTCGAGCAATGATGCCCTGAGCTATGACACGGTGGGCAAGATTTCGTTGGGTGACCTCGAAATCAATGAAGCTGAGGATACGCTCTACACCGTCAATCTCGCCAGCCGCGAGTTGCTCATGATGCGCGTCGGCGCGCCGCAGGTGGCGCCGACCTCCGTCGTCGCCCAGGGCGCGCTGCCGGGACCCGGGCAGATGGGGCACTTCCCCATTCCGGCCCCGTGCTCAAACGCCCTCGTCGATGCGCGCCCCTTCGCGCTGGGTGTGAACAACGGCCTGGTGTATGTCGGTGGCGTGTGCACCGGAGAAAGCGCTCAGATCGCAAACAGCTGGACGCTGACCGACAGCGTCAACCACGGCAACGTGCTCTCGATGTATGTCTATTCATTCAACCCGGCGACGGGGACGTTCAGTGGGCCCGTGCTGCAGGCACCCCTCAGCTACCCGCGCAAGTGCGCCCTGGATGCCGACATGAACGGTGCCTGCGAGTTTGACGCGACCTGGCGACCCTGGCGCAGCACTCTGCCTGAGTTCAAATTCAGCACCGATCCGACCACGTCCACGGTGGGCTTGCGCAACATCACCCCGGTCTTCCTCGGTGAGGTGAGCTATCCCGAGCCCTGGCTGGCCGACATCGAATTCGACACCGATGGGGCGATGATTCTGGGCCTGCGGGATCGCTTCCCGGATCAGGTGGGCTTCGGTTCGCCGGCGCCCACGATGATGACCGCGCCGATCACCTACTACCTCTTTGCTGGCGCCAACAGCATCCAACCGGCGCGCATCATCTTCGGCGCCGGCGAGGAGTTGCTCTGGTCGGCCGACGGTGCCGGTGACATGCTGCGCGCGTGTCCGATCTCCAGCACAACCTGGGGGCTGGAGTGGAACTCGTCGTGTGGTGGCTTGTCCACCGCCGGCTTCGGCAACAACGAAGGCCCGGCCGGGGGCTCCTACTACTTCCATGATGACTACACGCCGGAGAGCGCGAGCGCGCCTCTGCACGACGAAGTGCTGCTTGGCGCGTTGCTGTCACTGCCCGGCTTCCCCGAGACCGTCGTCACGGTCTATGACCCGTATCAACCCTTCTCGAGCGGCACCAAGTGGTTTGTCAATGCCACGGGGGACTTGGATCGCGCCTACCAGCTCTACGTGACCGGGCCATCCGGCGCGACCGCGTTCGGACAGACTTTCGGCAAGGGCAACGGATTGGGTGATATCGAAGCGTTGTGCGATCAGGCTCCGATCGAGATCGGCAACCGCCTGTGGAACGACCTCGACCACGATGGCGTGCAGGATGCCGGCGAGCCGCCGTTGGCCGGCGTCACGGTGTCGCTCTACGATGTCAATGGCAATCTGGTCGCCACCACGGTGACTGCCGCCGACGGCACCTACACTTTCAGTAGCGCGGGTGCCGATGGCATCGCCGGAACCGCCGATGACCTGCTCAACGCCGGTCCGGATGGCGTCCCCAACACCGCCGACGATCTCAACACGGTCGGCCTGCGGCCCAGCACGCTCGGTGTCGTGAATACCTACACGGTCATGATCAACAACCCGGCCAACTTCGCCCCGGGCGGACCGCTGTATGGCTTTGTGCCGACCGTGCTCACGGCGGGGTCCTCGACAGTGATCGACTCGAATGGCACGGCAACCGGCGCGACCACGGTCAGCAGCGGCCCCATCGGGGTCGGCGCGCCGGGTCAGAACAACCATAGCATCGACTTCGGCTTCTTCGCGGCGAGCGCGGTCTCGATCACCAAGTCGGTGGCCGATGACTTCTCGGTGACCGGCGGCGATGACGATATCGTTGTCGTCGGCAGCGCCATCACCTACACGCTGCGCATCACCAACACCAATCCCGTCACGCTGGCCTCGGTCATCGTCACGGACACCATCCCGGTCGGCACTGTGTTCCTTCCGGGCAGCGCCGTGCCGGCGCAGACCTCCGGCCCCGATCCGCTGCTCTGGAATCTCGGTTCGATGGCACCGGGCGCTTCGGCGGTGATTCGCTTCAATGTCATGGTGCTTGACTCGGCCGGCTTCATCATCACGAACACGGCCAGGGTCAACGGCATTGCCAGCAACGTGGTCACCAACACCCGTGTCATCCCGACCGCGGTCAGCATGGTGGCCTTCACCGCCCGGCGCGAAGGTGCCGGGGTGGCCATCAACTGGCTGGCTGGTACGGAGCAAAATACGTTGGGCTATCGGCTCTATCGTGGCTTCAGCCCCGATCGGGCGGCCGCCACGGCCCTCACGCCAGGGCTGATCGCCGCTTCCGGTGAAGCACTGGGTGGCAGCTATGCCTGGCTCGACCAGGCGGCTCCCGCCGCGACCAACGTCTACTACTGGCTGCAGGTGGTCTCCGCCAGCGGCGAGACGCAGGAGTTTGGCCCCGTGTTTGTGACGGGCGGCCAGCGCGTCTTCCTTCCTTCCCTCGCGCGTTAGCAGTCGGTCCCCCAGCCGATTCGCTTTCCGACCGGAGGGGCGGGCGTTCATCGTCCGCCCCTTCGTGTTTTTCCTGCACCCGGCCCGATTGACGTCAGCGACGCTGAAGGAGATACAACCGCGGCGTCAGTCCACTCAACGAAATGCGGCGCATGCCGTGCAACGCCCAGGCCGGATGATCTCGGGTCAGACGGTCCATCAGCGTCGCTTCATGCGTCAGGGCCGCGAGGCGCGCGCCCGGCCGCGCAATGCGGGCAAATTCGTCGAGCGCGGCCCGATACACGAGCAGGTTCTCGGCGTGGTGGCCGATGTGGTGGCCAAAGGGCAGGTCTGCGGTGATGACCGTTGTGCTGGCGGTGGGCATGGGCAGGGCCACCGCGTCGCCTTGCGCCAGCAGCGCGCTGCGAACCCCGGCCGCCGCCAAATGTACGCGCGAATACGCCAGTGGCTGCGCCTCACGATCGATGCCGATCAGCTGCGCGGCCGGCCCCGCCAACCCGCGCTCAACCAGCAGCGTCCCCGACCCGCAAAAGGCGTTGACAAACACATCCCCGGGGCGTGGCACCAGCAGTGTGACGATGGCCGCCGCGACCGCGCCGTTCAATGCGCCGGGGTAGTTGTGCGTGCGCCATGCCCGCGTTGCCAGCGGCCGCGGGGTGAGGCGAATCAGCGCCTCCCACCCGCCGCGTTGCGCGGGGCGCAGCCGTAGCAGCAGATCGCCCTCCTCCCCAACCGCCGTCAACCCGAGCGTCCCGGCGAGCGCATCACGCAGACGGATCATCACCGCGCTGTCGGCGCCGGCCGCCGCCAGACGCAGGCTGCGAAAGCGCAGGTTCCGGTCGCGCACACAGACGGCGCGCATGGCCTCGCTCAGGGCGCGGAAGTGCGCGTCACCGAGCAGACCGCGCGGCCGCGGCACGTCCAGATGAACGACCCGATACACCGCCTGGGCGGTGCGCAGCGAAAGCAGGCGGCGGATATCCCCGTCGTAGCGAAAGCGCCCCTCACCCGGCGTCAGGCCGTCCAGCCGCGCGCCCACGCGTTGCGCGAGCTCGCTGGCGGTGACGTCCTCCAGCCCCAACGCGCACTCGACGAGGTAGGACGCGGCCGGTCCGGGTCTAGCGCCAGCGCTTGAAGACGTGCTCGTCCCAACGTCCGGCCTCTTCGAGGGCATGGGTGAATCCCTGGGCAATCCAGAAGGTGCGGATGACGGGCACCTGCGCGGCATCCGTGAACTTCATCCGTTTGATGATGTTGCCGCGCCAGCCGCGTTTGAGCAGCCAGCGCTCAAAGGCGGCAAGCACGCGCGCGTCTGCGCCCGCCTCGCGCAACGCGTCGTTGACGCGGAAGACGGTGACCTCGACCGCCCGCACCGCGGAGGGATCGGGTTTGAGATGGTGCATGGCGATGATGCTCTCCCCATCGCCTTCAAAGCCCACCAGCCGGCCGGCATCGGCACCATCAACGCCACGGATCGAAATCGTCCACGGTGAGGGGGCGGCAGCGCGTCCAAATGTCGTCTCGTCGTAATTGATTGCGGCCGTCCAGGCAGGGGTGGTGAGAAACACGTCGCGCGCCATGTCACCGGATTCTAGCGCCTCGATGAGGCGCGGGGTATACTCAACCTCCTCGCCTGCCCGGCCTGTCCGGTGGGCGGCAATCAAACGATCGGGCGACTGCGCCGAGGCCCTCCCGGGCCACCGTGGTGCGTTGCCCCAACGCGGTGGTGAGTAGGGCGAATACACGACCCGATGGGCCCCCGCAGAGAGGAAAGCATGGCTGAATCAATTCATCTGGATGCCGAACTGCGTCAACTGGTCGGCAAGGGCAACCCTGCGCTGCGTCGAAGCGGCCGCGTGCCGGCTGTCGTGTACGGGCATCGCGAATCGCCCACCCACGTCTCGGTCGATCTCAAGGCGGCAACGACAGCGCTCCGCCGCGCCGGCCGCAACGGTCTGATCACGCTCAACATCGCCACGCAGGCCGAGCCTCGCATGGCGCTCTCGCGCGAGGTCCAGCGCGACCCGATCAAGCGCACGATCAAGCACATCGACTTCTACGAAGTGTCGATGACCGAGAAGCTGACCGCTGACGTCACGGTCGTGATGTTCGGTGAATCCGCCGACATCAAGTCCGGCCAGGGCGTTCTGCTCGAGGGTCAGCATCGCCTGTCGATCCGCTGCTTGCCTGCGGATTTGTTCGATGAAATCCGCGTCGATGTGTCGAAGATGAAGATCGGCGACATCATCCGCGTCAAGGATCTTGCCGTCAAGCAGGGCGTCGAAGTCCTGGCTGACCCGGACGATGAAATCGCGCGCATGGTCCGCTACGTCGAGGCCAAGGTCGAAGAGGCCGCCGGGGCCGCGACGGGCGACGTCGAAGTCATCGAGAAGGGCAAGAAGGACGAGGAAGGCACCGAGGCCGCGGCTGGGAAGCCGGCTGGCAAGGCTGCTGCGCCCGCTGCCAAGGCCGCCGCGCCGGCTGCCAAGAAGTAGGCGTTACACTCGTAGACATGATCGGTCTGCTGCGGGCGCGCCGCGCCGCCATATGCGCACTGGCCCTGGCCGGGCTCGGCCTGCTGGCCGGCTGTGGTGGCCTCGCGCCCGCGCAGACCGTTGTCCCATCGCCCTCGCCGTCCCGCCCGCCGGCCCAGGCCAGCGCCACGGCGCTCGCGGTGACGGCCTCTGCGCAACCGCCCACGCCAGGCCCCTCGCCGACGGTCAATGCGCCCGCAACCTCGCGGGCGGTCATCCTGACCATTACCGCGCTCGCGGCCACGCCGACGTATCCGCCCACCTCCACCTCCAGCCCAACCCGGGTCGTGGTCGGGGCGGGGCCGGGCGACGCGGTGCCGACCGCGCAGACGCCGATCATCGGCGTTGTGGTCAAGCCGCTGGCTTTCCAGGTGACGCGTGGCGGCGTCGCCGCCATGACCGTTCGCGCACAGCCGGGAGCGTTGTGCACGCTCTTCCGCGAGGCAGAAGGTGGGCGCCGTGAGCCTGTGCGGGGCGTCAACCCGGGGCAGACCGCCGGCGACGGCGTGCTGGCCTGGATCTGGACGGTCGCAGAGGACCTGCCGCCGGGTGCCCTTGACTTGCTGGTCGATTGCGGTGCCGCCGGCGCGGCCCGGACGCGCATTGACATTCTACGTTAGTTCTGGCGCGGACACGCGCCCATGACATGAGTGATCTGTATCGCGAGAACCTCCTCGATCACTACGAGAATCCCCGCCATCGCGGTTCGCTGGCCGGGGCGACGATCAGCCACGAGGAGACCAATCCGTTGTGCGGTGATCGCATCCGCATCGACATTGCGCTTTCGGACGATGGCGAGACCATCGCCGACATCGCCTTCAGCGGTGATGGCTGCATCATCAGCCAGGCCTCGGCGTCGATGCTCATGGAGGATGTGATCGGCAAGGCCGTGGCGGACGCGCTCGCCACGGACCGCCAGCATGTGCTCGACCTGGTCGGTGCCCCCCTCACGCCCTCGCGCATGAAATGCGCGCTGCTGGGCCTCAAGGTGATGAAGACCGGGCTGGCCAACTGGCGCCTGGCCCGGGGCGAGTCCTCCGGCCTGGCCTGAGGCGGATTCATGCGCTGTCTCGTCATCTCCGACATCCACGCCAACCTGGCCGCCTTCGAAGCCGTGCTCGCGGATGTCGCGGCGCGCAAGCTGCAATACGACATCGTGTGGTGCCTTGGGGATCTGGTGGGCTATGGCCCCGATCCCAACGACGTCATTGCACTGCTGCAAACCCTCCCGCATATCTGTCTGTCCGGCAATCACGACTGGGCGGTCCTTGGGCGCATCGACCTGCGCACCTTCAACCCGGACGCGGCCGCCCTGGCCCGCTGGACGCGCGATGCGCTCACGCCGCAGCACCTGCGCTACCTGCAGGCCCGCCCCGGCAGCGTCGAGCAGGGCGATTTTTTCCTCGCCCACGCCAGCCCGCGCGAACCGATCTGGGAATACGTCATTGATGCCATGGTGGCGGAGGAGAACTTCCCCCGTTTTACGCAGCGCTGCTGTCTGGTCGGCCACACCCACGTTCCGGTGGCCTTCATCGAGGATGGTGGCACACACATGGTGCGTTCCACCATGCCACCGCCGGGCTCGCCGTTCACCCTGCGCGAGGACGCCCGCTACATCGTCAATCCCGGCAGCGTCGGGCAGCCGCGCGATGGTGACCCGCGCGCCGCCTACGTCCTGCTCGACACCGGGGCCATGACCTGGACGCCCTATCGCGTGGCGTATGACATTGCACGCACGCAGGACAAGATGCGCACGAACGATTTTCCGGTTCGTCTGATCGCGCGGCTGGACCTCGGTCGCTAGGCGCCATGCCGAAGCAGCGACTGGATGCGCTCATGGCCGCGCGCGGGCTGGCCGAAAGCCGCGATTGGGCCCAGCGCCTGATCCGCGCCGGCGAAGTCCGCGTGGCCGGGCAGGTCGTCGATGCGCCCGCCCGCCTGGTTGCCGACGACGCGGAAATCACGGTCGTCCAGCCCCCGAAATACGTTTCGCGTGGTGGCCTGAAGCTCGAAGCGGCCCTGGAGGCCTTTGCCATAGACCCGGCCGGCCGCGTCTGCGCGGATGCGGGCAGCAGCACCGGTGGCTTCACCGACTGCCTTCTGCAGTGCGGTGCCAGGCGTGTGTATGCCGTGGATGTCGGGACGGGTCAGTTGCACTGGCGCCTGCGCAACGACCCGCGCGTGGTCGTCCGTGAGCGCGAGAACATCCGCTACCTCGACGCGCTCCCCGAGCCGGTCACGCTCGCCGTCGTCGACGTGTCCTTCATCTCGCTCACCCTGATCCTGCCCCAGCTCTTCAAGTGGATGGCTCCCGGGCCGACCGCTGGCGTCGTCGCGCTGATCAAGCCGCAGTTCGAGGCCGGCCGCGAACAGGTGGGCCGGGGCGGCATCGTCCGTGACCCGGAGGTCCATCGGTCCGTGGTCGACAAAATCGTCCGTTTTGCGGACGGACAGGGGTGGCCGTCCGGTGGGCTGATTGATTCCCCCATCCAGGGCACGGATGGCAATGTCGAGTTCCTGATCTGGCTGCGCCGTGCGGGCTAGAAGGCGGTCGACACCGCCGAGGCGCACAGCACAAGCTCCTGCGCCGCCTTTACGTTGCGCATGATCTTGCCCATGCTGCCCTTGATCTTGAGCGTGCCGGTCATCAGCGCGCGGATGGGATCGATCTCGCGCGACGCGACGCGCTGCCAGGCCCGGCGGCTGCCCGCGATGCGGAACTCCGGCTTGCGCGCCGCCTCCGAGACCGCCACCTCGCACAACCGACATTCCCCATGCCACAGATCGAGGTAGATAGGCACCGAGGGCATATCCCCCTCCGCGTCGACGATGAACCAGAAATCACCCTCCCACTGCCGGGCCGCCGCCTGGTAGGTCGGGCTGTTGTTGATGGCGGCGCGGAAGGCGTCGGCCCAGGCCTGGGTCGCAAACGGGACGGGGTTGGGTGTGGGCGTATCGGGCATGTCAAGAATGATACGCTTGCTTCCATGCGGATTGGCCTCATTGCCGGCGAATTTTCCCCTCAACAGGGCGGCCTGGGTGACTTCACCCGTGAGCTCGGTCGCGCGCTCGTCAGGGCCGGACACAGCGCCCATGTGCTCGCGCCCGCCTTGCCCGGCGCAGCGTCCCGCGAAACGCTGGATGGGCTGTCGATCACGCGCGGCGTTTCGGGCTGGGGCTGGCGCACGCCGGCGGCGCTGGCGCGCTTTGCCGCAGCCAACCGGATCGAGGTGCTCAACCTGCAATATCAGGCGGCCGCCTATGCCATGCACCCGGCCATCAACCTGCTGCCGAAGCTGCTGCGCGGCACCCCGCCGCTGGTGGTCACCTTTCACGACCTGCGCGCGCCGTATCTCTTCCCCAAGGCCGGTCCCCTGCGCGCACGCTCGATCCTCGCCCTCGCCCGCGGCGCGGCCGGCGCCATCGTCACCAACCCGGAGGATGAGGCCATCCTGCGCGCGGCGGGCCTCACCCGCGTCCGTGCCATCCCCATCGGCAGCAACATCCGGCCGGCCGATCTGCCCGACTTCGATGTGATGGCCTGGCGCGCGGCCCGGCACATCCCCGCCCAGGCGGCGCTGATCGGCTACTTCGGCTTCCTCAATGAAAGCAAGGGCGGCGAGGTCCTGCTCCGGGCACTGGCCGCTTTGCGGGCACAACAGCGTGACGTTGCGCTCCTCCTGGTGGGCGGGCAGACCGGCGCCAGCGACGCCACCAACGTGGCATACGCCCGCCGGCTGGAGGCGCTGATCGCCTCGCTCGGTCTCGATGGGCGGGTGTTCCGCACCGGCTTCATCGATGACCGGGGGGTCTCTGAGGCCTTTGCTGCGTGCACGCTGTTTGCCCTGCCGTATCGCGATGGGGTCTCGCTGCGCCGCGGCACGCTGATGGCCGCCTTCGCCCACGGCAGCGCCATCGTCACGACCACCCCGCGCGTGCCGCTGCCCCAACTTCCTCCCGGAGAGGCGTACGCGCTTGTGCCACCCGATGATGCGCCCGCCCTGGCCAGTGCGATCGGGGCGCTGCTGGATGACCCCGATCGACTCGCCCACTTGCGGGCGGGCAGCCTGGCCGCCCGCCGCCACTTTGGCTGGGATGAAATTGCGCTCCAGACCAGGCTGGCCCTTGCGGATTTTGCCAAAACGGGACTAGACTAGTCCCATGCGCCGAGTCCTATCCACCCTCTTCCTGGCCCTTTGCCTGGCTGCAGGCGGTTTTGCCGCAGGCCTGAACGGTCCCGGGGAGGTTCTGGCGGCCAGTCCCGAGGCCGCGATCGCCGGTCCGTTTGTGCAGGATTTCTTTGGTGCCGAGGCGGCCTTTGTCTACATCGTCCAGCGCGGCGACACCCTGTATGGCCTGGCCATGCGCTTTGGTGTCAATGCGGACGCGATCGCCTCCGCAAATGGATTGCGGGGGTTGCGGCTTCTGTACGTTGGGCAACGCCTGGTCATCCCGAGCGCGACACCGAGCCCGGCACCGGCCCCCGCGCCGACGACGTCGAACAAGCTCATCAAGATCAGCATCAATCAGCAGCGCATGTGGATCTACCAGGGCGGCGGGCTGGTCAAGACGTATGTCATCTCCACGGGTGTGCGCGGGCGCGATACGAGCCCGGGCAACTTCCGCGTTCAGAGCAAAATCCCCGAGGCCTGGGCCAGCCTGTGGGCGCTGCGCATGCCGTACTGGATGGGCATCTATAACGTGGGTGCGTATGAGAACGGCATCCACGCCCTGCCGATCAACCGCTACGGGCAGGTGCTGTGGTCGGGGCTGCTGGGTCGGCCCGCGTCATTTGGCTGCGTGATCATGGCCACCGATCAAGCCCGCGAGCTCTACAACTGGGCGCCGATTGGCACGCCCGTACAGATCGTCTACTGACGCGTTTGGAGCTCTATCTCGGGCCGCATCTCGATGACATCGCGCTCTCCTGCGGGGGGCGCGTCTTTGCGCGTGGCGCCGCGGGCGTCGATGTGCTCGCTGTGACCCTCTGCGCCGGTGACACACCGCCGGATCTCGCGGCCAGCCCCGCCGTGCGGCGCGTGCACGACGAGTGGCGGCTGAGCGGCAATCCGTACGCGGCGCGGCGTCGTGAGGATCGGCGGGCCTGCCGCCATCTCGGGGCCTGCTGTCTGCAACTGCCGCTTCTGGATGCTGTGTATCGCCGCGACGCGGCCGGCCGCATGCTCTACTCGCGCAAATTCCTCGGCGCGCGGATCAAACCCTACGATCAGCGCCATCATGCGCGCGCGGTCGAGGCGGCGCTGCGCGACCTGCATGCGAAGCACCCGCAGGCGCGGGTGTTTGTCCCGCTGGCGATTGGCGGCCATGTCGACCATGTCGTCGTGCGCGCTGCAGCGGAGCGCGTCTTTGAACTCCGTCAACTGCGCTACTACGAGGACTTCCCGTATGTGGCGCGCGCCACGCCCGAGGAGATCACCGCAGCGACCCATGGTCTGATCGCACAACCCTTCGCGCTCACCCGCGCGGCGCTGGAGGCGAAGGTGGGGGCCATTGCGCTGTACGAATCTCAACTTTTTGCGTTGTTTAGAGCGCGTGAGCGCGCCGCTGCGCTGGCCGCGATGCGTTTGCTTGTGGGAGAATATTCGCGGCGTGTCAACGGAGAGCGATATTGGGCACACACACAACCCCCGGGCGGGCGCACAGCGTGATCGCGCTGACGCGCGCGGCACGGCCACGCGTCTGTCCGTCCCCCTGCGCGCCGCGATTGCGCTGAGCCTGTTGCTGGGCGCCCTCGCCGCGCTGCCGCGCCCGCTCGATGCGCAGACGCCGCTGCCGCCCACGCCCGCAGCCACGCCGGGGCCGGGCGACCCGCCCAAAGTCGAGATCGTCGCCACGCCCGTGCCCGTCCCACGCCCCACGGCCGTCCCCAGCGGGGACCCCCTCGTGCGCGTGGTCGGCGTCGGCGAGACCCTGAGCAGCCTGGCCGCGCAATCCGGCTTCTCGATCAGCGATCTCGCAAAACGTAACTTGCTCACGCGCTCAAATGCGCTGCTGACCGGTCAGCGGGTGCGGCTGCCGGCGCGCATTTCGCCGCGCATCCGCCTGCACCGCGTCGCTCCCGGCGAAACCGTGACCAGCCTGGCTGCCGGGTACGACATCTCGCCGTATCAGCTGCGCCAGGCCAACAACCTGCCCTGCGCGACCTGTCTGGTTGTCAACCAGCTGCTGCGCATCCCCTTGCCGGCCAGCGCACCCGCGACCGATAGCAACCTGCCGCAGCCCTTTGACCGCGTCGATGTCATCCCCGCCCAACCGGCTCCCGGCGACATCGTCGTCGTGCGCGTCCTGCCCAGCCAGCCGCTCGACACCGTGATCGGGACCTTTGCCGATCACCCCCTGCGCTTTGTCCGCCGTGGTGACTACTGGGAGGCCTTGAGCGGCGTCTCGGCGCTGACCGACGCCGGGGTCTATGGCGTGAGCGTGCGGGCCGCGGCGACCTCGGGGGCCGCCGCCGAGGTGAGCGGGCGCATCCAGGTCGTCCAGAGCGGCTATGGCTCCGAGAACATCACCATCGACTACCGCCTGGCCCCGCTGCTCGATCCGCAGGTCAACGCCGAGGAGCGCTTCGAAATCGACACGCTGGTCAGTCAGTTCACGCCCAACGCGTATTACAGCGGCACCTTCCGCCTTCCGGTGGTGAGCAAGATCACCAGTTACTTTGGCGCCCGGCGCAGCTTCAACGACGGCCTACTGCGCACCTATCACAGCGGCACCGACATGCTCGCCCCGGTGGGCACGCCGGTGCACGTGGCGGCGGCGGGGCGGGTGGCCGCCGTGACGACGCTCAAGGTGCGCGGTCAGGTCGTGGTGATCGACCACGGGCGCGGCATCTTCACGCTGTACTGCCACCTCTCGCGCGTCGACGTAAAGCAGGGGCAGATCGTCAATGCCGGCGACGTCATCGCTTTGAGCGGCAACACCGGCCGCAGCGAGGGCCCCCACCTGCACTGGGAGCTGGCCGTCGGCGGGGTGACCGTCGATCCGCTCCCCTACACCGAGACGCCGCTGCCCTAGTGCCGCGGCGGGGTGATTCTGACGCCGATTTCGGCATTATTCAGCAAGCCTTCATCGCGGTATAATCCGCGCGCCATGAGAACCGATTTTGCGTTCGTGGGCGTCTTGTTGGTGGCGGCATTTCTGCTCATGGGCGCGGCCCTTGTAGCGGCCTCCCTCCTGCGCCCCAAAAAGCCCAACAAGGACAAAGCAGCAACGTATGAGTGCGGCATGGAGACCGTGGGGGATGCCTGGGTCCAGTTCCGCGTTCAGTACTACCTCTTTGCCCTGGTGTTCGTTCTGTTCGATGTGGGCGGTGTGCTGCTCTTCCCGATCGCCCTGGCCTTCAACCAACTTCCGGCGTGGACGGTGCTGGTCATCAGCCTGTTTGCGCTGACATTGCTCTCGTCGCTGCTGTATGCGTGGCGAAAGGGCGTGCTGGAGTGGGACTGACTTTCAGTTCGGGGCGCGCGGCCCGGTGTGCGTGTTGGCCGCAGCCATCGACCTGAACTTGACCCCGCTCGGCCCGCCGGCTGGAGCGGGGTTTTATTGCGCGAGCGAGTGCGATTATGGACAACATCCTCGAAGTACTCAAATTCATCAACAACCTGATGGCCTTCGTCTTTGACGAGATCGGCAAGTTCATCACCGGTCTGCTCGGCAAAGGCCCGGGAACCGAGTTGGTGCTGATGATCCTGGCCGCCATCGGTCTGATCACGTTCGGCGCGGTCACGATGATGGCGCTGACCTGGTTCGAGCGCAAGATCGTTGCGCGCATCCAGGACCGCATCGGGCCAAACCAGGCCGGCCCCTTCGGGCTGATGCTGCCGCTGGCCGACGGCGTCAAGATGCTGACCAAGGAGGACATCACGCCGGCCAACGCCGACCGCTGGGTGTATCTCATCGCGCCGATCATGATCGCCGCGTTTGCCATGACCTCGCTGGCTGTCATCCCCTTCGCCCCGCGCGTCGCAGGCGTCAACCTGGACATTGGCGCGTTCTTCTATATTGCGATCGGCTCCGGCAGCACCATCGCCATCCTCATGGCCGGATGGGGGAGCAACAACAAGTACTCGCTGCTGGGCGCGTTCCGCACCGTTGCGCAGCTGGTCGGCTACGAAGTGCCGATGCTGCTCAACGTCCTGCCGGTCATCATGCTGAGCGGCTCGATGAGCCTGTTCGACATCATCGCCAAGCAGACCGATGCGCCGGGTGGCTTTGGCCTGCCCTTCATCCTGTTCCTGCCGGTCTCGGCGCTGGTCTTCCTGATCAGCGGCATCGCCGAGGTCGGGCGCTCCCCGTTTGACCTGATGGAGGCCGAGTCCGAAATCGTGGCCGGCTTCCACGTCGAATACTCCGGGATGAAGTTCGCGCTCTTCATGATGGGCGAGTATGTCAATGCCGCCGTCGTGTCGATCATGTTCTCGACCTTCTTCCTGGGGGGCTTCGCCGGTCCGATCTTCATCCCGCCCTACGTCTGGTTCCTGGCCAAGGCCTTCTCGATCTTCTTCATCTTCATGTGGCTGCGCGGGACGCTGCCGCGTGTGCGCGTCGACCAACTCGTCAACCTGAACTGGAAGTTCTTCGTCCCGCTCTCCATCATCAACATCATCGTGGTGATGGTGATGAGCAAGCTCTTCGTGACGTTCCCGGCGCAGCCGGGGCTCTTCGTCGTGTCGCCGCTGGTGTACATGGCGATCATGCTGGTGAGCGGGCTGGGCCTGCTCGGGCTGGCACTGACCCTGGCAAGCCGCAGCGCGCGCCGTGAGCGCCTGGCGATCGCGCAGGAAGCAGCCGAGCATCGCGTCGCCAATCAAGCCTTTGCCACCGCGCAAACCGGGAAATAGCCGACCATGCTGACTTTCTCAACCGTCATCTTTGTCATCCTCGCCGTCGTGACGCTGGGGGCCGCGCTCGCGGTGGTCACGATGAAGAACGTCTTCCATGCCGCGTTGATGCTCGTGCTGGCCTTCTTCGGGGTCGCGGGTTTCTACGTTTTGCTTGAGGCCAACTTCTTCGCCGCCGCCCAGGTGCTGGTCTACATCGGCGCGATTTCGATCCTGATCATCTTCGCCGTGATGCTCACCCGGGGCGTGACGATGGCACGCCCGAACAACGAGCAGTCCGGCGCGGTCGCCACCGCGTCGGCCGTCCTGTTCGTCCTCATCGTCGTCCTGGTCGGACCATGGAAGATCAACTTCCCCGGTTTTGCGCCGCTCAACCTGCCGGCCCGCGCCTTTGGCGCACCGCCGGAGTTCAAGATGGCCGTGCAGGCGGTCTCGCCGGATGCGCTGCAGCGCCTCGGGCGCGCGCTGGTGGATCAGTACATGGTCGCCTTCCTGCTCGCAGGCGTGCTCCTGCTGCTGGCCATGATCGGCGCGGTGTGGGTGGCGCGCGAGCGCAAGCTGGTCGAGATCGTCAAGGAGCGGCGTGAGATGGCCGCAGAGGAGGCCGCCGCCGCAGTGCCGCCGGCCCCGGCCGCGGAGGCGGTTGCAACGACCGATGCCCACCACTAGGCGGGTTGCGGAGATAACACGATGAACTCGATAAACGGTCTTCCCCTGGCCCCCTTTCTGGTCGTCGCGGCCGGGCTGTTTGTGATTGGCCTGTATGGCGCGCTCGCGCGCAAGAATGCCATCGCGGTGCTCATGGGCGTCGAGCTCATGCTCAATGCGGTGAACCTGAACCTGATCGCATTCTGGCGCTATGTCGCGCCGAACTCGTCGGCGGGCCTCGCTTTTGCCGCCTTTGTCTTTATCGTCGCCGCGGCCGAGGCTGCCGTCGGTCTCGCCCTCATCATCTCGGTCTACCGCAACCTGCGCAGCGTGGACCCGGAGAAGCTCGATCAGATGAAGATGTAGCGGGCGATCGCAGACCGCGCACAACGGTCCGCGATTCACACGAACATGATCTCAATCCAACTCATCCAAACCCTTCTCTGGCTGATTCCGCTGCCGCCGATTCTGGCCTTCGCCATCATCGCGCTGGGCGCCAATCGCTCGCGCGCGCTGACCACCGGCATCGCGATGGCAGGCGTCGTGCTCTCGCTCATCGCGGCGTGGACGGTGGTCGCCGGCGTGGTCAACCTGCCCGAGCTCGGCCGCAAGCCGGTCGGCAGCTACGTCGAATGGCTGCCCGTGGGCGGCACGACCCTGCGCATGGGCGCGGCCGTCGACGCGCTGAGTGCCACCTTCCTCTTCATGGTTCCGCTGGCCTGCGTGCTGATCTTTCTCTACAGCACCAGCTACATGGCCGCGGACCCGCGCTACACGCGCTTCATGGGCTACCTGAGCCTCTTCGCGGGCTCGATGCTCGGGCTGGTCGTCTCCGACAACCTGCTCATGCTCTTCGTGTTCTGGGAGCTGATGGGCTTCTGCTCCTACTCGCTGATCGGCTTCTTCTACGCCAAACCTTCGGCCTACAAGGCTTCTGTCAAGGCCTTCATGACGACGCGCGTTGGCGACATGCTGCTGCTGCTTGGCATCGCGTATCTCTACGCCGAGGCCGGGACGCTCAACTTCGCCGACATTCTCGTCAACCGCGGCGTGCTGGAATTCCTGGCCGAACAGCCAGCCATCCTGCTCGGTGGGATGGGCGTCAGCGCGGCGACGCTGATCGCGGTCTTGATCTTCGGCGGCACGGTCGGCAAGAGCGCGCAGTTCCCGCTGCACGTGTGGTTGCCCGATGCGATGGAGGGCCCGACCCCGGTCTCGGCCATGATCCACGCCGCGACGATGGTGTCGGCGGGCATCTTCCTGCTGCTGCGTTTCTTCCCGCTCTTTGAGGAGGCGACCAAGGGCCATCTCGGCAGTCATGTCGGGCTGGAGATCGTCGGCGCGATCGGCGCGATCACGGCGCTGATGGGCGCGTTGATCGCAGTCGCGCAATACGACATCAAGCGTGTGCTCGCCTATTCGACCATTTCGCAGCTCGGCTTCATGGTGGCTGCGGTCGGCATCGGCGCCTATGTCGCGGCGGCCTTCCACCTGCTCACGCACGCCTTCTTCAAGGCGCTGCTCTTCCTGGGCTCCGGCTCCGTCATTCATGGCGTCGAGCACGGCCACCATCACCTGCATGCAGCCGGGCATGGCAGCGGCCATGACGATCACGGCAGCCATGACGACCATGGCGACAGCCACGGCCACGACGAACACGCCTTCGACCCGCAGGACATGCGCAACATGGGCGGCCTCGCCCAACGCATGCCGATCACCACACTGACGTTTGTGCTGGGTGGCCTGGCCCTGGCCGGCTTCCCCTTCATCACGGCCGGCTTCTGGAGCAAGGACGAAATTCTCTCCAGCGCCTACGCCGGCTTGCTCGAAGGCAGCAGCCTGCACAGCTGGGTGTTCGTCATCCTGTGTGTGTCGGCGACGTTGACGGCCTTCTACACGATGCGCCAGATCGCGATGACCTTCCTGGGCAAGCCGCGCTCGGAAGCTGCGGCGCATGCGTCCGAGAACCCCTGGCCGATGACGCTGCCGCTGGTGATCCTGGCCTTCTTCGCCGGGGTCGCCGGTTTCATCAACATCCCGAAGGACTTCCCGGTGTTCGGGCAGCTGGCCGGCTCCGCCGCTGGCTGGTTGCACCACTTCGTTGGCCAGATGCTGGTCGAGGAGGAGGTCGCCCACGCCTTCAACGCCGTCCCGGTGCTGGTCTCGGTGCTCATCGCACTGTCCGGCCTGGGGTTGGGCTGGCTGGTGTATGGCCGCAAGCCGCTCGAGGCCGGCGAGACCGATCCCGTCGAGGGGCTGGGCTCGGTGTTCACCTTCCTGCACAACCGGATGTACTTCGACGAGCTGTATCGCTCGGTCTTCATCAATCCGCTACAGAAGATCGCTGATTTCTACAGCGTCATCGTCGACAAGGGCATCATCGACGCGCTGCTGGAGATCGGCTACACCATTGCTGGTGGCGTGGCCGAAGGCTTCAAGCTCTTTGACAAGTATGTTGTCACCGGGGTCTCCGACCTGACCGGCGCGGCCTTCAAGCGCGCGGGCAACTGGGTGCGCGAGCTTCAGACCGGGCAGGTGCAGAACTACCTGCTCACCGGCATCGCGCTCACGGCCGTGCTGGTGATCTTCTATCTGTTCGTCTTCCGAGGGTAAGGGATCATGTCGATCAACCTGCTTTCCACCATCACCTTCCTGCCGCTCATCGGCATGGCCCTCGTCCTCGTCCTGCCGGGTGAGCGCAAGGGCCTGATCCGCTGGGTGTCCGTCGCCTTCAGCCTGATCCCCTTCGCGCTGTCGCTCAACCTGCTCTTCTCGGCATATCAGTTCCCGCCACAGGGCACGTATCTGTTCGAGGAGAAGATGGCCTGGTTCCCCCAGGTCAACGCGACGTATCACCTCGGCGTGGATGGGCTCTCGATCCCGCTGGTGATCCTGACCACCTTCCTGACACCGCTGGCGATGCTGATCTCGATGAGCGTCGAGAAGGACGTCAAGGCCTACTACGCCCTGTTCTTCCTGCTCGAGACCGCAGTCATCGGTGCCTTTGTCTCGCTTGACCTGCTGCTCTTCTTCGTCTTCTACGAGGCGAGCCTGGTCCCGATGTTCTTCCTCATCAGCCAGTGGGGTGGCGCGAATCGCCGTTATGCGTCGCTCAAGTTCATCCTCTACACGATGTTCGCCAGCCTGGGCATGCTGCTGGCCATCCAGGTCGTCGGTCTCGCCTCGGGGAGCTTTGATCTTCCGTATCTGACCAGCGAAATTGGGCGGCCCTTCGTCGGCAAGAACCAGGTCAACATCTTCCAGGGCGCGCAGCAGGTCTGGCCGGTGATTGCGTTTGTCTCGTTCTCGGTCGCCTTTGCGCTCAAGATCCCGATCTGGCCGCTGCACACCTGGCTGCCCGATGCGCACACCGAGGCGCCCACCGGCGGTTCGATGATGCTGGCCGGCATCCTGCTCAAGCTCGGTGGGTATGGCTTCCTGCGCATGGTCCTGCCACTCTTCCCGCAGGCCGCGCGCGAGTTCGCGCCCGTCCTCGGGGTGTTGGCGATGCTGAGCATCGTGCTGGGCGCCTTTGCGGCCTGGGGGCAGAACGACTTCAAGAAGCTGGTCGCCTACAGCTCGGTCAACCACATGGGCTTCGTCGCGATGGGCATCGCGGTCGCGGCCTCGGCGATGGGCGGCGCGGTTGCCGCGCACGCGCCGGATCCGCATGCGGTGGCCGAAGGCGCGCACGCCGCGGCCGCTGGCTACACCGGCGAGGCACTGATCGAGAGCGCCCGCATTGCCGGGAACGGCGCCGTGCTGCAGATGATCACCCACGGTTTGTCCTCTGCGGCGATGTTCGCCGTCGTCGGCATCGTGTATGAGCGCGCCCACACCCGCGACCTCACCAAACTCGGCGGGCTGTGGACGATCATGCCGAAATACGGCGCCATCCTGATCTTCTGCGCGATGGGCTCGCTGGGCCTGCCCGGCCTGGCCGGCTTCGTCAGCGAGTTCCTGGTGACGCGGGGTGCCTGGGGCAGCGAGTTCACGCTGCTGACGGTGCTCTCGATGGTCGGGCTGCTCATCACCGGCATCTACATCCTGAAGTCCATTCAGAAGGTGTTGCATGGCCCGGTTGGACATGAATGGGCCCACCATCCGCTCAAGGACATCAACTGGGTGGAGGTGCTGGGCGTGGCGCCATTGATGATCGCGATGTTGCTGCTCGGCATTCTGCCTTCGCTGATCCTGAACCCGATCAACTTCAGCATCTCGGCGCTGATCCGCTAAAAGGGGCTTGCGAAAATGGCGTTTCCAATCCTGACCCTGATCATGCTCTCGCCGTTCATCGGCGCGGGCGTCATCCTGCTCATCCCGCGTGATCGGGGCGAGGTCATCAAAGTGGTCGCGGCCGCCTTCTCGGGCGTGTCGCTGATCCTGTCCTTCTTCGTCTTTGCCGGCTACAACACGGCGACCGGCGGCTTCCAGTTCGTCGAGCAAATGCCGTGGATCCCCGCCCTCGGGGTGAGCTACAAGGTCGGCGTCGACGGCTTCTCCGCGCCGCAGCTGTTGCTGACCGGCATCGTGATGTTCTGCGCCGTCCTCGTGAGCTGGGGCAAGGATGACCGGCCGCGCGAATTCTTCGCCTTCCTGCTCATGCTGGTCGGCGGCGTGTTCGGCGCCTTCATGTCGCTGGACATCTTCCTCTTCCTGATCTTCTACGAGATGGTGCTCTTCCCCGTCTACGTCCTCGTGGCGAGCTGGGGCAGCGGCCGCAAGGAATATGCGGCCATGAAGCTGACCATCTATCTCTTCCTCGGTTCGCTCGTCGCGATCGTCGGCCTGCTGGCGCTCTACTTCGCCGGTGGAAAGTCCTTCGACTTCGAGGTGTTGCTGAAGAACGTTGGCAGCCTCGGATTCGGCTTCCAGCAGCTGTGGTTCCTGCCGGTCTTCATCGGCTTTGGGGTGCTGGCCTCGATCTGGCCGCTGCACAACTGGTCGCCCGATGGCTACGCCTCGGCGCCGACCGCGGTGTCGATGCTGCACGGTGGCGTGCTCAAGGCGACCGGCGCCTATGCGGCGCTGCGTTTTGGCATTCAGCTCATGCCGCAGGGCGCGCAGTACTGGCTGCCGCTGGTGGTCTTCCTTTGCCTGGCCAATGTCATCTACGCCGGCTCGGTGGCCTTCCGCCAGAAGGACCTCAAATACATCATCGGTTTCGCCTCGGTCGCGCACCTGGGCCTGGTGTTGCTCGGCCTGTGCGCGATGAACGCCTATGGCCTGAATGGCGCCGGCTATGAGCTCTTCGCGGGCGGCGTGATGACCGGTCTGATGTTCGCCCTGGTCGGGATGATCTACGAGCGCGCGCACGAGCGCAACACCGACAAACTGGATGGCCTGGCGCGCGTCATGCCGCTGGCCGCGGTCGGCTTTGTGATCGGCTCGCTCGCGGCGATGGGAATGCCCGGCCTGCCCGGCTTTGTCGCGGAGATCCAGATCTTCATGGGCCTGTGGCAGCGCTCGCAATCGGTCTATCCCTACATGGCCAACACGCTCAGCTGGTGGTACAGCGCGGTCGCCATCATCGGTGTGCTGACCGTCATCATCACCGCAGCCTGGACGCTGCGCACCGGGATGAAGGTGTTCTTCTCCGAGCCACAGACCCCCGCATGGCAGAAGCTGCCCGGGCTGAACGCGCTCGAGAAGTTCTCAATCGTGTTCATGTGCCTCGTGCTGTTCATCGCCGGGCTGATGCCCAACACCGTGATGGCGGTGGTCTCGGTCGGCGTTCAGGCAATTCTGAAAACGCTCGGAGTGATGGCGTAATGACTTTCTTTGATCCCACCAAACTCAACGAACTGCTGGCTGTCCTGCCAGAGATCGTGCTTGTGATCTGGGCGCTGGCCATCCTGGCCTTCGACCTGCTCTCGGCCCGCGGTGTGAGCCGACGTGCGTTGGGCATCCTGACCGCGCTTGGGCTGATGGGCGCGCTGGTGGCCTGCGTGCCGGCCGCGCTCACCGCCGCCAGCTACGCGGCGACGGACCCGACCAAACTGGTGGTGCTGGGCGGCCTGGTGCGCTTCGATCTGTATGCCTTCGCTTTCCGGGGCATCTTCATCGTCGGCGCGGCGCTGACCGCGCTGGTGTCGATCGACTTCCGCGCGGCGCGCGCGGGCGGTGAATACTACGCGCTGCTGCTTCTGGCGACCGTCGGGATGGGCCTGATGGCGGCGTCCAACGATCTGATGCTGCTCTACCTGGCCACCGAGACGGCCTCGATCTCGCTGTATCTGCTGGCCGGTTTCATGCGCGACACGAAGCTGAGCGCCGAAGCGGGCATCAAGTACTTCGTCTTCGGCGCGGTCACCTCGACGATCATGCTCTTCGGCCTGAGCTATGTCTTTGGCCTGAGTGGCGCGACGCAATATCAGGTCGTCGCGGACCGTCTGGCGCTGTCGGATTCCAAGCTGCTGCTGACATTCTCGCTCCTGCTCGTGGCGGTCGGCTTTCTCTTCAAGACGTCAACTGTGCCGTTCCAGTGGTGGGCGCCGGATGTCTATCAGGGCGCGCCCACGCCGGTGGCGGGCTTCATCAGCACCGCGTCCAAGGCGGCCGGGTTTGCGATCATGCTGCGCTTCCTGCCGTATGTCTTCTCGCCCGTGCCCAGCCACTACGTCGAGGGCTCCGGGGTGTGGATCGCGATGATGGTGCCGCTCGCCATTCTGACCATGCTGGTTGGCAACCTGATGGCGATCAACCAGAGCAATGTCAAACGCATGCTGGCCTACTCCAGCATCGCGCAGGCCGGCTACATGCTGATCGGCGTCGCGGGTTTCGCGGCCTCGTTTGGCCAGAACACCGCCGAGACGACCAACGCGCTGGCGGCCGTGATCTTCTACCTGATCACCTACACGCTGACCAACATCGGCGCCTTCGCCGTGACGGGCATCGTCGCGCAGCGGGTGGGCGGCGATGACTTCAAGGACTTCGCCGGGCTGTCGCGGCGCTCGCCGTATCTGGCGCTGGCCATGGTGGCCGTCATGTTGAGCCTGCTCGGTGCGCCGCCCCTGGTTGGCTTCGCGGGCAAGTTCCTGCTCTTCCGCTCGGCGCTGAGTGTGGCCGCCCAGTTCAACAACCCCGTCTTCATCTGGCTGGTCGTGCTGGCCGTGGCGATGGTGCTGGTCTCGGTGTTCTACTACCTGCGCGTGGTTCTGGCGATGTACACCCAGCGCGCGGCCAACGACGCGCAGCCGCTCAAGGTGTCCGCGCCGGTGGCCTGGGCGGTCGGCCTGTGCGCGTTCGGTGTGATCGCGACGCTGCTGGCCATCTATCCGTTGTGGGAGCTGGCCCGCGCGGCAGCGCTCTCACTGATGCTGTAGACGAACGTCGGCCCGGCGTCGTCCGCGGGTTGGCATGATAAAATCGGCCGGCTTCGAAGCGAGGTCATGAAGAAGGAAAAGGATCCCCCGCTCGTGATTTTGTCACGGGCGTTGCCCGCGGGGGTGATCGCTCAGATGGTCCTTCGGATCGGCTTCGCGGTTGTTGCGCTGGTGTTCGGTTCGGTCCTGCTGGGGCTGTTCATTGACACCCGCGTCACGAACACGAAGCCCCTGTTCACGCTTCTGTTGAGCATCATCGGCGCGATCGCCTCTGTCTGGGTGACCTACAAGTTGGCGATGGGCACGGTGCCACGGGCGCGGAAGGCCTACGAAGACTGGGCTGAAGCGAAGAAAAACAACGGCGAGTCGGCCTGAGGGCGGCGCTCTAGACAAGCGGCCGCACCGGCTTGCTGAAACTGAAAGACGAGTAGTCCATGAAAGTCAAACCCATAACCGTGCTGTTGCTGGCCTTCCTGTGTGTCTCATGCTATTTCAGCGTCCAACTGGGGCGCTTCGGGAATGGCGTCGTGGTCAACGGGACGACCTTCAAGTCCTTCATCCCGCCCATTTCGATCAAGCCTGAGACCGTGCCGGGCTATCCCATCCCGAACACCCTGTTCACGACCATCATCGTTGACATCGTCATCCTGCTGATGGCCTGGGCGGCGCGCAAGGGCATGGACCTGCAGGGCAAGGGCGGCGCGCCGGGCAACTGGTTCGCCAACGCCTGGGAGTCCTTCGTCGATTACCTGTATCGCAACTACATGGTGCCGACCCTCGGGGCGCGCGCCAAGACCGTGGTTGCGGTTGCCATCACCGCCTTCACCTTCATCCTCGTCTCCGGCATGATGGAAGTCATCCCCGGCATCGAGTCGATCGGCATCCTCGAGGCGCCGCACAGCGGCACGGGCTATTGCTACGTCAAGGCGGGCTCCGCCTCCGTGATCACGGGCATCCCGGCGACAACCGCCGAGGCGTGCAAGAGCACGGGCGCGCTGGCGAGCGGGCCGGCCGAAATGGTCGCGGGCCTGGCCAGCGATGTCGTCGGTGCCGAGGAGCATGGCGCGGGTGCCGTGGTGGTGCCGTATATGCGCCGCCCGACCTCCGACCTGAGCACGACGCTGGCGATGGCGCTGGTCGCCTTCATCTTCATCGAAATCCAGGGCTTCCGCGCAAACGGGACGCACTATCTCGGCAACTTCTTCCGCTTCAGCGAACTGAAGAAGGTCAAGAAGGGCATGATGGCGGGCCTGATCGCGGTGATCCAATTCGCGGTCGGCTTCCTTGAGTTGCTGTCGGAGTTCATCCGCATCATCTCCTTCGCCTTCCGGTTGTTCGGCAACATGTTCGCCGGCACCGTGCTGGTGCTGGTGATGTCCTTCCTGGTCCCGCTCGTTGCACCGACCGCCTTCCTCGCGCTCGAGTTCGCGGTCGCCGTCATTCAATCGTTCGTGTTCATGATGCTGATCATCGTCTTCACCTCGCTGTCCGTGGCCGTCCACGGCGGCGATGACGAGCATGCGGAAGGGCACGCCCACTAGGTTATCAACAGGAAACCCAAACTGAGGAGTAGTAGACATGAATCCAGAAGCCGCCAAGGAACTCGGGAAGTTGATCGGCGCCGGCATGGCCGGTGGCGCGGGCATGATCGGGCCTGGCATTGGTATCGGCCTGGCCGGTCTCGGTGCGCTGATCTCGATCGGCCGCAACCCTGAGGTCACAAGCACCCTGCAGACGTACATGATTCTCGTCATTGCGTTTGCCGAGTCGCTGGCCATTTTCGCCCTCGTGATTGCCTTCCTTCTGCTGTTTGCGATCTAGCAGGTACTGAGGACACACATGAACGCACTCGCATACGTGACCCCCTTCGCGGAAGGCGGCGGCGATGTCTTTGGCAACCTCGGCATCAATGGTGTGATGCTGCTTGCCCAGATCATCAACCTCATCTTCCTCATCCTCTTCCTCAAGCCGTTGCTGATCGAGCCGCTGCTCAAGAACCTCGAAGCGCGCCGCAAGCGCATCGATGACAGCCTCGAGAACGCGCGCAAGGCCGATGAGCGCCTGGCCAATGTCGAGAAGGACTATCAGGCCAAGCTCGAAGAGGCCCGCGCCGAGGCCCAGAAGGCCCGCACCGAGGCCCTCACGCTCGCCCAGGCCGACGCCGACCGCGTCCGCGCCGATGCGCACGTCGAGGCCGAGAAGATCAAGGTTCAGGCCCGCAGCGATGCCAGCGCCGAGCGCACCCAGATGCTCGCCGGCGTCCGCTCGCAGGTCGCCGCGCTGGCCATTGCGGCCGCCAACAAGGTCGTTGGCGACAACCTGGATGCCAAGCGCCAGAGCGCGCTGATCGACGACTTCTTCGCCAAGGTCCCGGCCGGCCTGGTCGCGGGTGCCGCCGCAGGCGCTGGCAGCGCCTCGGTCACCAGCGCCCTGCCGCTGTCCGACAGCGAGAAGGCGGCGGTCAAGGCCGATCTGGCCCGCCAGATGAGTGGCCTGGCTGATGTCAAGTTCGACGTCGATCCCGCCATCCTGGGCGGCCTGGTCGTCCGCGTGGGCGACAAGGTCATCGACGGCTCGGTCCAGGGCAAGATGAGCGCCCTGCGCCAGCAGCTCGGCCAGTAGGGCGGGCCCTTCGTCAGAACACACATCGTCCCTGTCGGCAAGCCGGCAGGGACGATTCGTTTTTCCAGCGTGAGGGGCGCACTCGATGCGCTGTCGCGGGGGAGATAATCGCGTCATGGACAAGACCTTTGGTGCCCAATCGATGATCGCGCCCCTGCGGCGCGTCGTGGTCAAGCGGCCGGATGCCGCCTTTGGTTCGGCCGATCCGGCCCGCTGGCACTACAGCGCGCCGATCAATCTGGCCCGCGCACAGGCCGAGCACGATGCCTTCTGCGATCAGCTGCGCAAGGGTGGCGCGGAAGTGATCTACCACGACGAGGTTCTGCCCAACCACGCGGACAGCATTTTTACGTTTGACCCAGCCCTGGTGACCGATCACGGCGCGGTGCTCTTGAACATGGGCAAGGCGTTGCGGCGCGGTGAGGAGGCGGCAATGGGCCGCGTCCTGCAGCGGGCCGGCGTGCCGATCCTGGGCGCGCTGGGCGGGGAGGCCCATGCCGAGTGCGGGGACATGCTCTGGCTCGATGAGAAGACGCTGGCGATTGGCCAGGGCTACCGCACTAACGCCGCCGCCGTGGCCGAGCTTCGGGCGCTGCTCGAGCCCCGCGGCATCACGATCCTGACCGGGGACCTGCCGTATTACACCGGCCCGGAGGCCTGTCTGCACCTGCTCAGCCTGATCTCCATCGTGGATGAGCGCCTGGCCGTGATGTATCTGCCGCTCTTTCCGGTGCCGCTGCTGCAGGCGCTGGAGCGGCGCGGCTTCCGCTGGGTGGAGGTGCCCGAGCCCGAGTTCCTCACCCAGGGCCCCAATGTGCTCGCCACGGCGCCCGGCGAGTGCATCATGCTGGAGGGGAACCCGATCACCCGCCAGCGGCTGATCGACGCCGGGTGCGAGGTGCAGACCTATCGCGGCGAGGAGCTCTCCTTCAAGGCAGAGGGCGGCGCGACGTGTCTGACCCGGCCCATTTTGCGCGGGAGCGCCACGATCGCCGGAAAAAGTTGAACCGGAAGCGTTTGACGCTTCCGGTTCATCTCGTCGCTGCACCCTGTGGCGCGTAGGGTGTTTGATCGCTGTCTAGCGGGCGCGGCTGGCGGCGTTCGCGATCTCGGCGAACACGGCCACATCGTTGTCGTCGCGGAGCTCGCCCTTCAGCGCGTCGGCGCGCTTGGCGATGTCCCACATCGGCCACTGGCTCGCGTGCGGGCTCTGGCGCAGGATCTCGGCGAACTGCGCGACGGTCGCGGCCAGGCGGAAGCGCGGCGCGGCCTGTTCGTAGCTGCGGGCCACATCGAACGTCGTGAGGTTGCCGTTGATCTCCTGCCACTCGCGCGTGCGCGGGTCCTGCCAGCGCAGCTGCAGGGTGGCGATGCGACCCTGCGCGCCGGGCCGCAGTTGCACGGCGTAGAGGGCCACCGCGCTGCGGCCGGCACCGATCCCGCCGCCGCCCGCGCTGTTGTTGCGGAAGTCGCTGTCTGCAACGGCGCGGTTCTCATAGCCGATCTGGCGATAGCTCACCACGACGTCGGCGTTGAAATCGACCTGGGTCTTGGCGTCCAGGGCGATGGTCTCGTAGCTCGCGAACTTCTCGGCGACCAGCTTCTCCGCGTCGCCCGTCGTGTTGATGTAGACATACTGGCCGTTGCCCTTGTCCGCGAGCTGTTCGAGCAGGGCGTCGTTGTAGTCGCCAAAGCCCACCCCGATGGTGTGGAGCTGGATGCCCTTGCTGGCGTACTCGCTGACCTGGCGCAGGATGGCCTCAGGGGTGATGCCGCCCTCGTTGGCCACACCGTCCGAGATCAGGAAGACGCGGTTGTTGCCGTCCTGGCGGAAGGCCTGGTTGGCCATGCGGTATCCGAACTCCAGCCCCTGCCCGACGTTGGTCGAGGCCTCGGTGCGCAGCGAATCCAACGCGCTGTTGATGGCCCGCAGGTTTGAAATGGGCGTTGGCGCGAGCACATTGCGCGCCGTGGTCGTGAAGGCGACGATGCCGATCGTGTCGTCGGAGCGCATGCGGCTGGCGAGCATCTTGAGCGCGTCAACCGCCAGCCCCAGGCGGTTGTTGGTGGACATCGAGCCGGAGACATCCACGACAAAGACATACGACACCGACCGGCGGGCGGCGGGCTCGGGGATCGCGCCCTGCACGCCGAAGCGCACCAGCACGGTGTCCTGACCGTGGAAGGGCGACGGGGCGGCATCGGCATACAGGCCGAAGGCCAGGTTGCGCGGCAGGGCGTAGCCGGGCTTGAAGGCGTTGACGAATTCCTCCACGCGAACCGCGGCGTAGGGCGGCAATTGACCGTTTTGAAGATAGCGGCGGGCGACATCGTAGGAGGCCGTGTCCGTGTCGATGGCGAAGGTCGAGAGGTGGTCGCGCGTGGCGTCGATCCACGGGTTGACGCCGGCATCGCGGAAGCCCTCGCTGCTGGGAGGCAGGGCCGGCACTTCTGCGGGCCGCGAGGGGGGCACCGAAGTCGGTGGAATCGGCACGCGGCCAGCCTGGTTGCTGGACTCCGGCGCGCGGCCCTGGCCGCTGACGGGCACGCTGGCCGGCGCGCCCGGCGATTGATAGGCGGGGACGCTGGTCGCCGCGGGCCGTCCCGTGACGGGCACCGACGGCGGGGCGGGATAGCCCCCGATCGGGGGACGCTGTGTTGGCGGCGTCGCAGCTGAGCTGCACGCGCTGAGCAGGCTCGCGGCGATGATCAAGACAGGCATGAAGCGAAGGGTGCGGGTGTTCATTTCGGTTCTCCTTTGCGTGAGAGCGTAGGACACGCCCGCGCCACTGCCTTGACGTCGCGCTGATGGGACGTTGACGCATGGCCTCGCGGTGATAATGGCCGCGTGAGGGGAGTGAATGTGCCCACCCGGAGCAGGCGGGACTTGCTGCTGTTCGTGGGGCTGGCCTGTTTCTACCTGCTGCTGGGGCAGTGCTACTGGCGGCCCGTGCGCAGCCTTGCCAAGCCCGATGAAGCCCTGCACCTGGTCTATGTCGCCGATGTGCAGCGCGGCACGTTGTGGCCCATCGCGCTGCTCCCCGGCGATGCCGCGCTGGATGTGTTTTCGTTGGACCAGCGCTGCCAGCCTCCGCTCTACTACTGGCTCACGGCGATCGCGACGGCGGCAACACCAGCACCCTGGCCTCCAACCTGGATGAGCGAAAACCCGTTCTTCCTGAGCGGCATCCCCTATGCCAACGGCGCGCGCGCCGTCAGCATCCGTGAAGCCTCGGACGCGCTGGCACCGGCGCGCCAGTTCTCGCTGCTGCTGGGGGTATTGACCCTCGCAGCGGCCTTTGGCGCGGCTCGCATGCTGATGGGGCGCGGTGCTGCCGCGCTCACGGCGCTCGTCACGGCGACGCTGCCCGCCGTGATCTTTGCACAGTCCGGCGTAAGTGACCTCGCACTTGCGGCACCGCTGCACGCCATGGCCGTCTGGGTGTCGCTGAAAGTGTGGCAGCGGGGCGGCAGCCGGCGGCGATGGCTGCTGGCTGCGGTGGTACTGGCGCTGGCCGTGTGGACGCGGATCGAGTCAACCCTGCTGGTCGTCCTGTTCGCCGCATGCGCGCTGAGGGACTTGCGCCTGCGGCGGCTGGATGGTCGCGGACTATTCGTGGCTGCGCTGGTTGGCCTCGTCTTGTGCGCCCCGCTGCTGGCCCGCAACCTCATCGTCTATGGCAACCTGACGGCTTCAAATTGTCTGACGGTCAGACCCGCTCCGCTTCGACTGGATCAGTGGCTGACGCTCGAAGGTTCGGGGTTCTTCAGAGCTATCTTTGCAACGTTGGGCGAGGGCTTCATCTTTGATCCGGAGCCAGTCTATGCCATGATCGTCTTCGCGCTGGGCATGGCGGCGCTGGGCTGGGTGCGACGATTGCGGGCCGGGGTGAACGGGCTCTGGCTGCTGGTTGGCCTGCACGCTGCGCTCATCTTCATAGCGGCGATTGCGGGTTCGCTGCCCTACGTGGCCGGTGGGCCGCGCTACATCGGCAGCTACGGTCTGTCGTGGATGGCAATGTGGGTGTTTGGCGTGCTGGCCTGGTTCCCGGGGCGCTGGCGTCGGCTGGGCGTGGGGATCGGGGTCGTCGCGCTGCTCGCGTTGCACTACGTCACCCTGACGCGGGTGTTGTGGCCTGAATACGTCCCGGCCCTGACGTCACTCTCGGCCATTCCGAGTGATGCGGCGGAGGCCCATCTGGGCGAAGGCATCGAACTGCGCGGCGCAGTGGTTCAACCAGCGGCAGCAGACGGCCGGCACTGGACGGTGACGGCCTGGTGGGAGGCGACGCGTGAGCCGTCTGACAACTACGCCGTCTTCGTGCATGTTGAGGACGAAACAGGTCACATCGTGGCGCAATATGACAGCTATGCCGTTCACGGCAACGAACCCACCTCCTGGTGGCCAGTAGGACGCGTCTTTGTTGATCACTACAGCGTCGTGCTGCCCGATACCCTTGACGAACCGCTGTCGGTGACCCTCGGCCTCTTCCAACCCAACACCGGCGTCCGTTTGGAAGCCTGGGAGTTGGACGGGGATCGACTGCCGCAGGACGCGGTGCCAGTGGGGGTGATACGCTAAGGCCGCCATGCTGATTGGCATCGATGCAAGCCGCTCCACGGCACCCCGGCTGACCGGCACCGAGCGCTATTCGCGCGCGGTCATCGACGCGTTGCTGACGGCCGGCGCGGCCCATCGCTTCCGGCTCTACGCGCGCGAGGTCGTCCCGTCCGATCCACGCGCGGAGACCGTCGTCATCCCGCGCGCGCGGCTATGGACGCATCTCGGGCTTGGGCCGGCGCTGCGGGCCGATCCGCCGGACGCGCTGTTCATCCCCGCGCATGTGTTGCCTTTTGGCGTTGGGCTGACCGGCCACCCGCGCGCCGTCGTCACCCTGCACGATGTCGGCTATCGCCACTTCCCGGCGGCGCATCCGCTGCGGCAGCGCCTGTATCTGGAGGCCTCGACCTGGTTCTCGGCGCGGCGCGCGCAGGCCGTCATCGCCGACTCGCGCAGCTGCGCCGCCGACCTGCAGCGCTTCTATGGCGTGCCCGCCGGACGAATCACGGTGGCGTATCCGGGTCCGATCCTGGCGCCGATGCCGCCTTCCGACGAAGGGGCTGCGCTGCGGGCCGGGCTGGGCGTTCCTGCGGATGAACACTATCTGTTGTTCATCGGCACGCAGCAACCGCGCAAGAACCTGCGCCGGCTGCTCGAGGCGCTGACGCGGCCGGCGCTGGCTGACGCGCGCCTGGTCATCGTGGGCGGACGGGGTTGGGGGGGTGAGGACCCTCCGGCGGAGGCCGCCCGCCTCGGCGTGGCCGACCGCGTCCGCTTTCTCGGCTACATCGGCGAGACCGAAAAGGCGGCCCTGTTGCAGGGCGCGCGGGCGCTGGCCATGCCCTCGCTGTACGAAGGATTTGGCTTTCCGGTGCTGGAGGCGCAGGCCGCCGGTGTGCCAGTCGTCGCCTCGAACACCTCATCGCTCCCGGAGGCGGCCGGCGAAGGCGCGCTGTTTGTTGATCCCCTCGATGTCGAAGACATCGCCCACGGGTTGTCGCGAGCGCTGAACGACGACGCGGCGCGCGCCGAAGTCATCGCGCGCGGGCAGGTTAATGTCAGGCGTTTTAGCTGGGAGCGTTGTGCGGGTCAGATCCTGGACGCCCTGCAGGGAGGTCGGCCTTGAGCGCGGAGGGGCGCGTCGACGTGCTGGGGGTGCCCATCGACCGCGTCGACTTTGACGCGGTGCAGGCCCGGGTCGAGGCGTGGTTGACGACGGGGGCAGGGCCGCGCCAAATCGCCACGGTCAACCCGGAATTCGTCATGCTGGCGCGGCGGGACCCGGCGTTTGCAGACGTTCTGCGGACGACCGCGCTGAACGTCGCGGACGGGGTCGGGATCGTGTGGGCGGCGCGGCGCTTCGGCCGGCCGGTGCGCGAGCGCGTGGGCGGCGCGGACCTGATGCTGCGCCTGTGCGCCCGTGCGGCGGTCACGGGCTGGGGGGTCTACTTGCTCGGCGCGCAGGACGACATCGCCGCACGCGCCGGACGGGCCCTGCAGGCGCGCTTTCCCGGGCTGCGCATCGTGGGCGCGCAGGCGGGCAGCCCGGCCGAGGCCGACGCCCCGGCGCTGCTCGAGGAGATCCGACGTTGCCGGCCCGAGCTCCTGTTCGTCGCGTATGGCGCGCCGAAACAGGATGTCTGGCTGTCCCGGCATCTGGCGGGCTGTCAGGGTGGGTCAGCGATCGTGGGGATGGGCGTGGGCGCCTCCTTTGACTATCTGACCGGCGCGCAGCGGCGGGCGCCGGCGTGGGTGCAGCGGCTTGGCCTCGAATGGCTCTTCCGGCTGCTTCAGCAGCCCTGGCGCCTGCGTCGGCAGCTTGCCCTTCCCCGCTATGCGGCGCTGGTGATGCTAGAATCCCTGCGCGGTCGGGTCCGCCAACAACGATGACAGCTTCGTCCAAGGATCGGCTCTCCCTCGAGCGAACGCTGCGCGCGCTGCGCGATGCGCCGGCGCTCAAGGGCCTCGCCGACCCCGAATTTCAGCGCATCACCGCCGCCATCCGGGCCGAATCGCTCACCAAGGGCCGCACGCTCATCACGCCCGGCGAGAACAACACCAATCTGTACATCGTGCGCCGCGGTCAGATGGGCCTGCGGCGGCTGGAGGACGAGGGTGTGCGCTCGGTCAACGAAGCGCAGATCATCCCGCAGGGCGGCATCGTCAACGCGCACTCGTTTCTGACGGGCGCGCGCAACAACTTCAGCGCCGAGGCCGAGACCGACCTCGATCTGGCCGTCATCCCGCGCGCGGATTTCAAGGCCCTGCTGGACAAGGACCCGGGCTTGCCGAAGCGCATGGAAGTCGCGGCAGAGACGCGGGCGGCGCTCGATCTGCGGCGTCAGTATCCGTGGATCGTGGATGGCGAGTCGATCTCGATCTTTGAGCGGCGGCATATCTGGTGGTTTTTCTCCCGTGCGATGCTGCCGTTACTGGCTCTGGTCGGGACGTTGATCGTCGCGCTGTCCTTGCCGTTCCTGCTTTGGGTGTGCGCGCTGATCGCGGTTTTCCTGGTGTTGTGGGCTGCCTGGTACTACGTGGATTGGAGCAACGACTATTACGCGCTGACGAACTACCGGGTGCTGCACCGCGAGCGCGTGCTGTTCATGCGTGACGACCAGGAGGAGGCCCCGCTCGACAAGGTGCAGAACACCTCGGTGACCCAGACATCGGTTTGGGCGCAGCTGCTCGACTACGGCGACGTCCACATCGAGACGGCGGGGACCGGCGCGGCCGTGACGTTCGAGATGGTTCGCCATCCGCGCAAGGTGTCCGAGCAGATCGTCTCGCTGCGCGATCGCGCCAAGACGCTGGTCTGGGCGACCGAGCATCAGAAGTTGCGCACCGACATGCGTGTGGCGATCAAGCTCGCGCCAAAGCCGGAGATCAAGGCCCAGGAAGCCAAGCCGTATCGCACCCCGATGCAGACGCGCTGGGACAACTTCGTCAAGGCGGTCAGGAACGCGCGCAACACGCTGCTCCCCCGCACGCGGATCGTGGAGGGGGACAAGGTCACCTTTCGCAAGCACTGGCTGCGCCTGGTCGAGACGGCCGGGCCACAGTTTCTGATCTTCTTCATGTTCTTCCCGGTGCTGTTTGCGTTGTTCCTGTTTGACAGCTGGTTCAGGCGCGTGATCGGGGAGGGCTTCCTGGTCTATGCCTTCTTCACCCTGCTCACCCTGGGCTGGTTCATCTGGCGCTACGAGGACTGGCGCAATGACATCTACGTGCTGGACAAGGATCGCCTGATTGACATCGACCGTTCGCCGTTTGGCCTGCTGGGTGCAAAACGCAAGGAAGCGCGCTATGACAGCATCCAGAACGTCAGCGCGACCACACGAGGTCCCGTCGACCTGCTGTTGAACGTCGGCGATGTCGTGGTCAAGACCGGTGGCGCCGACAACGCCCTGACCTTTGAGCGCGTCTACAACCCGGTCGGCGTTCAGCAGGAGCTGCAACGCAAGATCGAGGTCTTCAAGGCCGGGCAGCAACAGAAGGATATCGATCAGCGCCGTAGGGACCTGGTCGAGGCGATTGGCATCTACGATGAGCTGCGCAGCATGCACGGGCAGCGGACCGGGACGCCGACGGTGGACCCCGAAACAAAGTGGTAAGGTTGCCAGGCCATGATTCGTGAGATCAAGACGCTCAAGGACCCTGTCCTGCGCAAGACCGCGCACAAGATCGAGAAGGTGACGCCCGAGCTGCGGAAACTGATCGAGGATCTGTTTGAGACGATGCACGCGCACAACGGTGTCGGGTTGGCTGCGCCACAGGTCGGCATTTCGAAGCGACTTTTTGTCGTCGAGGTCGAAGCCCATCCCGAGATCCCCGGCAGCGGCGTGCGGTATGCATTGATCAACCCCGAGATCACCCAGTTCTCACCCGAGCGTGAGGTCGGCCAGGAAGGCTGTCTCTCCATCCCCGGGTGGCGCGGGGACGTCGAGCGCGCCACCCGCGTCGTCGTGCGGGGGATGGATGGCGAAGGCAAGCGGATCAAGCTGGAAGTCGAAGGCTATGTCGCTCGCGCGATGCAGCACGAGCTCGACCACCTGGACGGGGTCTTGTTCATCGACAAGTTGATCGCACCCGACCGGATCTGGCGGGTGAATGAGAGCGAGGACGAGGAGACCGTATGATTCACGTTGTGCGGCATGACACGCCGGCCGTGTTTGAGGCGCTTGGCCCGGCGTGGAATGCGCTGCTTCAACGCAGCGCCGCAAACACCGTCTTTCTCACGCGCGAGTTTCAGGCGACCTGGTGGCGCGAGCTGGGCGATGGCCTGCTGCGGGTGCTCGAATTTCGTTCCGAAGGCGGGGAGTTGCTTGGGCTGGCACCGCTGTTTGTCCAGCGCGATGCCTTTGGGCAGGCCCGCGCGCAGGTCGTGGCCTGCAAGGAAGTGGCCGACTACGTCGATGTCATCTTTGCGCGGGGCAGCGAGGAAGCCTGCCTCGCCGCGATGCTGGAGGCGCTCGAGGACGAGACCTTCTGGGGCGGCGCGAAGGGCGAGCTGACGTTGTGCAACGTGCCGGAGGCATCACCCACGCTGGCCCTGCTGCCGCAGCTTGCCGAAGCGCGGGGCTGGAACTACGCGGTCACCGTCGAGGATGTCTGCCCGTGGATTGCGCTGCCCGACCAGTTTGAGGGCTGGCTGGGAATGCTGGACGGCAAGGAGCGCCGCGAGACGCAGCGCAAGCTGCGCCGGGCGAGCGAGGACTGCCGGATGGTCGTGACGGCCGATGCCGACCGCCTGGATGCCGACATGGATGAATTCCTGAGGCTGATGAAGGCATCGACCCATGCCAAGTCCGACTTCATGACCCCGCGCATGGAGCGCTATTTCCGGGCCATTGCGCGCGCGATGTTCGAGGCGGGCTGGCTGGAGCTGGCTTTCCTGGAGGTCGAGGGGGAACGCGCGGCCGCCTATCTCAATTTCGTCTACGACAACGCCACGCTGGTCTACAACTCGGGGCTTGATCCGACCCGTTATGCATATCTGGCACCGGGCGTGGTGCTGGTCGCAAAGCTGATCGAGCGCGCCATCGCGGCCGGCCGCACGCGCTTTGACTTTTTGCAGGGCAACGAGGAATACAAATACCGGCTGGGCGGCCGGGATTCCCGGGTGATGATCGCAACCCTGAGCGTGCGCTAAGAGTTCTGTTGGCCATCGCTGCAGGCCGCGCCTCATGCGCAACTCAGATGAAAGCCTGTATAATGACTTTGCCGGCCTAGACCGGTAATAATATTTTGGGGAGACGTGATTTTGGCCAGCGTTGACACCTCGCGCGATTTGCGGGGGACGCTCCGTTTGCGCTCCTCAACATTGGAAATTGGAATTCCATGCCCACAAAGACGATTCGAGCACTGAACAAACCTCTCGCCAAGACAAAGACTGAGCAAGTCGACAAGAAAGAAGCCGCGTCGCGCACAAAGGCGACCACCGCGCGAAAGCCACGCGCCAGCGCGACAAAGGCCACCCGCAGCACCGCCGCAAGCGTTCCGGCCACGCCGGAGATGCCCTGGAAGCGGATGGACCTGCACCTCCACACGCCCGGCTCGCACGACTACGAGCAGCCGGACAAGGGCTATCTCGACATCCTGAAGCAGGCGGAACGGCGCGGCCTGGACATGATCGGGTTCACCGATCACAACACGGTCAATGGCTACAAGGCCATGCAGCGCGAGATCGAGGATCTCGAGCTGTTGGAGCGCCTTGGCCGCATCCGCCCGGATGAGCTTGGCCGGCTGAACGAGTACCGGCGCCTGCTCAAGAAGATTCAGGTCCTGCCGGGCTTTGAATTCACCGCCACCTTCGGCTTTCACATCCTCGGCCTCTTCCCGCCCGAGAAGTCCGTCCGCGACATCGAGCGCATCCTGCTCGACCTCAAGGTGCCCGCCCGCGTGATTGACAAGGGCATGACCGAGGCCGGCGCGACGAGCGACGTGCTCGAGGCCTACCGGCGCATCGATGAGGCGGGTGGCATGGCCATTGCCGCGCACGCCAACTCCTCGGCCGGCGTCGCCATGCGCGATCTGCGCCTGGGCGGGCAGACCCGCATCGCATTCACGCAGGATCCCCATCTGCGGGCGATCGAATTCACCGACCTGGACAAGGGCAGCCGCTCCAGCTCGCGGCTCTTCACGGGGGTCCGGGCGGAGTACTCGCGCCGCATGCACCTGATCCAGGGCAGCGATGCGCACAGCGTCGTCGCCCAGAGCAGCGGGCGCCCGGGCGTGGGGGATCGGGCCACCGAAGTGCAGGTCGAGGAGCTGACCTTCGAGTCGCTCCGCGCGATCTTTCTGAGCGAGGACTTCGACAAGATCCGCCCGGCCAAGGAAGCGCTGAACGTCCAGCCGGACATCCTGCAGATGGCGCGGGCGGCGGGCGAGGGTCCGACCGTCTCGTTTGTGCCGAGCTTGACCAAGAAGGCCGAGTCGATCGAGTCCATCCTGCAGCACGTCGTCGCGATGGCCAACGGTGAGGGTGGCTACATCTTTGTAGGCTGCGAGGCCAAGCCGAGCCCGCGCAAGGCCACCGCGTTGAAGGACGCGGGGACGGCCTCCGAGGAGATTGGTGAGGCCATCACGCAGCGCATCTTCCCGATCCCGTATGTGACCGTGGACCTGCAGCCCGGCGACAAGGATTCGGAGATCATCCGCGTCTCGGTGCCGCGCAGCCTGGTGGCACCCCATGCGTTGGACAACAAGACCATCCTGGTCCGGGATGGCGCCGAGAGCCGCGCGGCTTCCCGCGACGAGATCATGAGCATCGCGCGCCGCATTCTGGAGCCGCAGATCCTGGCCCAGGCCGCCGCCCAGCAGCCGCAGCAACGCGATCCGCTGCCGCCGCAGCGCGAGCAGCCGCGCCAGAACAACTTTGGCCGACAGCAACAGGGCCAGCACGGCAATCGATCGGGCCAGCAGCAGCAACCGCAGCAGCAACAGGGTCAGCACCGCGGGCAGCGCGACGGGCGCGGGCAGCACCAGGGCCAGGGCCAAGCCCATGGCGGCCGTCAGGGCGGGCAGGGCGCCCGCGACGGACAGAACGTGCGCCCGCCGCTTCAGCGCCGAGACGTTGGAAACCGAAATGGCGGCCGGGGCTTCCAGGCCAGCCCATCCGGCTACCCGCGCGATGAGGAAGAGGAGGCCGCAGTGCAGCGCCCCATGGCGCAGGTGGAGGAGGTTGCGGCACCCGTGGTGTCTGCCACGCCCGTCGACGCCGTTGTGACGCCGGTCGTGAGCGCCGAGGAGACCACCAGCGCGCCGCGCCCGGCGCAGGGCACTGCCGCGCAGGCGGCGGCCCAGATGCCACCGGCCATCCC
Source organism: Thermoflexales bacterium (assembly GCA_019694215.1). Taxonomy (GTDB): domain Bacteria; phylum Chloroflexota; class Anaerolineae; order J036; family Brachytrichaceae; genus Brachythrix. Next base: position 6,313 of record JAIBCK010000017.1, on the reverse strand, counting down.
GCCGGCAGAGGGCGCCCCCCGCACGGGTGTCGAGATCGCCGCCGTCGATGTGCGCGACGGGATCCGCTACTTCACCTTGCGCGATCTGCGCAATGGCAGCCTCGTCCGCAACGTCACCTTCAAGAGCGCGCGCGATCTCTGGCATTACGCCCTCAAGCAACATGCCACCGGCGCCTACGCCCCGGAGAAGATCCAGTGGACGGGCCACCGTGCGGTGCTGTCGCGCAGCGAGCGCGCCGGCAAGATGCGCTATGACCTGGCGCTGCGCGATGCGGAAGGCAACGCCCACGTCTTCTTCGGCGTGATCGAGGAGGGCATGGACGCCGCCTGGCGCGATCTGGTCGGGGCCGAACCGCCCTTTGCGCCTGAGCCGCCCGGTGAATCCGTGGCAACTGGTGAAGAGAGCATGCCAGAGCCGGGCATCGAGCCGGATCCCGGTCTGCTGGCAGACGGACCCGGAGGCGTTTGATCCGGGATGGAAGTGGGGCCGCGTTCCTCTTGGGACGCGGCCCCTTTGTTTGTCGGAACAAAATTTCATGGTCATCACACATGGTGAACTTCTGATCGACTTTGTGCCCACCGTGACCGGGGTGGGGTTGATCGACGCACCGGCATTTATCAAGGCACCCGGGGGTGCGCCAGCCAATGTCGCGGCGGGTCTCGCCCGGCTGGGGACACCAGCCGCGTTTCTCGGGCAGGTCGGTGATGATGCCTTCGGGCACTTTCTGGCCGCCACCCTGCGCGACGTGGGCGTTGACATCGGGCTGCTGAGCTTCTCGAAGGAGGCGCGCACGGCGTTGGCGTTCGTCTCGTTGCGCGCCGATGGCGAGCGCGACTTTATGTTCTATCGCCATCCCAGCGCGGATATGCTGTATGCGCCCCGTGACGTTGAGCTGCATGCCGCCGCGTTGCGCAAGGCCGAGGTCTTTCATTTCGGGTCGATCAGCCTGATCGGCGAGCCGGCCCGCGCTGCGACCCTGCGGGCGGTGGTGCTGGCCTGTGAGGGGGGTGCGCTCATCAGCTATGACCCGAACCTGCGCTTGCCGCTGTGGCCGAGTGCCGAAGCGGCGCGCGAGGGGATGTGGCGCGGCCTGCGTGAGGCCCATGTGCTGAAGATCGCCGAGGAGGAGCTCGCCTTCCTGACCGGGACAACGGACGAAGATGAGGCAATCCGGCAGATCTGGCACCCGCGGCTGCGCCTGGTGGCCATCACGCGGGGGGCAGAGGGCAGCGAATACATAACGGAGGCATCTCGTGAGCGCGTGGCGAGCCTGCGCGTGGAGGCCGTTGATACAACGGGCTCAGGCGATGCCTTCATGGCCGGCCTGCTCAGCGGGTTGCTTTCGCCCGAGGGATTTCCGGCCGGGCAGTTAACCGCTTCAAATGCTGTTTTCTCGGCCCCTGACGCGCCGGCCCGGCTGCGCGGCATCGTTCGGAGGGCCAACGTAGCCGGTGCGCTCACCGCCACGCGACGGGGTGCCATTCCGGCCATGCCGTTTCCTGAGGCGGTGCAAAACGCCTTACGAACCCTTGCAAAAGCGACGTAAACGGTTATACTGCCTGCAATCGGCCGCAAAACGATTCACATTTAGCCGATCAGAGGTGATATTGAAATGAAGGGAATCTCGAGAATGGATCACGGTCGAACCCATGGTTGGTTTGTCCGGGCCTATCGAAACTACAAGGTGTACTCGAAGCTGTTCAGCGACCGGAAGTTCGGAGGGAAGACCAAGGCTCTGGCCGAGGCGAAGACCTTCCTGGCGCAGTTGACAGCAGAAATCGCGAAGGAGCCCGTGGTTCGGAAGCCGTTCCGCACGCGCGCGCAGCCCAACAACAAACTGGGCGTCGTGGGCGTGAGTGAGACGGCCAAGAAGAGCGGGTCGGGCAAGTTGATGCCTTGCTTCACCGTGTATTGGCGCGGTGACGATGGCAAGGCGCGGAACTATGCTTTCTACTTCACCCGCTATGGCGGGCGTGATGGCGCGCTCAAGGCCGCCGTCGCCCATCGCCGCAAGCTGGAGAAGGAGAAGCTGCAGGCGCTCGGGCTCAAGCCCGCCGACCTGAAGAAGGATCGCGAAGTCACGTACGCGCGCGCCGAGCCTCTGGTTTCGCCGGAAGCGGAAGCGCCGGCGGCCCCCAAGAAGGCGGCTAAGAAGGCGGCGAAGTAGCTCGCCGGCGGCCCTCCGGGTCGCTGGCATGCTGGCCGCCTCGCGATCGGCTGGACAAAAAACGTTTTGCGACGAAAGGCGTCGCGCGGGTTCAAACCACCCGCGCGACGCTTCCTTTTTGGGTCTTGATGACCTCGATGCGCGCCGGGAAGGCGTCCTTGAGCTCGTCGATGTGCGTGATGATGAGGATGCGCTCGAACTCGTCCTCCACCAGGCGCAACGCCTCGATCAGACGCTCGCGGCCCTGGGCGTCCTGCGTGCCAAAGCCCTCATCCACAAACAGCGTCTGCAACCGCGCCCCGGCCCGGTGCGCGAGCAGGCGGCTGAGCGCGATGCGGATGGCGAAATTGACCCGAAAGGCCTCGCCGCCGCTGAAGAGCTCGTAGGGGCGCTCGCCCAGCTCATCGCTGATGCGGATCTCCAGGGTCTCGCGGGTCTCGCCCGCCAGCGTGGCGCGCTGGGTCTCGAAACGTACATTCATCCGTCCGTTGGACATGCGCCCGAGCAGCCGGTTGGCGTAGGCCTCGAGCTCCGGCAGGGCGGCCTCGATGATCATGGCCGGGATGCCATTTCTGCCGAAGGCCTCGCGCAGGATGCGCAGCTGGTTCTCCAGGCGGGCCATCCCCTCCAGCTCCTCGCGCAACCGGGCGCGCGTGGTGGCCATGGCCTCGCAGGCCGCCAGGCGTTGATGCGCCTCGCCCAGTTTGCGTTGTGCGGCAAAGAAGGCCGTGCGCTCGCGCTGGAGGGCGGCCTCGGCGGCGGGCAGGGCGCGCAGCTGGCCGTCTAGCCCCTCGATCGATGCGCGCAGCTCGTCGTTCTGGCGCTGCTCCACGGACTGACGCGCGGCCAGCCCGTCACGCCGCAGGGTCAGCGCCTCGATTGCGCTGCGCGCGGCGCGCGAGGCGAACTCGGCCCGGTCCAGCATGCGGCGCTTCTCGGCATAGCCTTGCAGGGCGGCGATCCCATCGCGGACGGCCGCGTGCGCGGCCGCATCGTAGCCCAACGCCTTGAGCTCGTCCATCACCGCGGCCAGTGCGGTGCGGGCGGCAGGCGCGTAGGCTGCGGCCTCGAGCGGCGCGCGCGCCTGGCGCAGCGCCTCACGGGCGGCGGGCACCTTCTCCAACGCGGCCCCGGAGCGGGCCAGGCGTTCCTCGATGGCGCTGGCCTCGCGTTGCACCGCGGGCAGGCGCAGCAGCGCCTGGTTGAGCGTCGTCGCTTCGCGCTCCAGCGCGCCGACGCGCTCGGCCAGCCCGGCGATGGCAGTTTGATTGACGCGGAAGGTGTCGCCGCGCTGCTTGCCCTCGCCGCGCCACGCCTCCAGCAGGCGAACGCGATCGTCCTCGGCCAGCGGGCGGCCGCAGGTGGGGCAGATCGCGCCGACCGTCTCCAACGCTTTGATGCGCGCCGCGAGGTCGTTCATGTCGCGGCGCAGGGTCTCGTTGTCCGCGCGCCAGGCGCCCTGACGTTCGCGGGCCTCGACGATCTCCGCCTGCAACGCCTCACGGCGCTGGCCCTGCGCCTCGAGCGCCGACAGCGCATCGTTGACCTCGCTGAGCTGGCCGGCCAGGCGGTCCACCGCCTCGGCCTCGGTCTCGAGCGCGCGCAGGTTGAGCTCGGCCGTGTCGCGCTCGCGCTCGATCTCGCGGCGGGCCGTGGCCAGCGCGTTCTCGGCCTCGGTCTTGCGGGCGTTCAGCTCGGTCAGGCTGACCAGCTTGAGGTTGAAGGCTTCGTTGGTGGCCTGGGCGGCTTCCAGGTCGGCAAAGCCGCGCAGGATGACATCCCGTTGGGCGAGCGCGGCCTCGGAGGCCGCCAGGGCCTCGCGCTGGGCATCCGCGTCGCGGGCGATCCCCGCCTGCTCGGCGTCGAGGTCCTTCTGGCGGGCCAGGCCCTGTTCGAGCTGTGCGCGCAGGGCGGTGGCGCGCGCGCGGGCCTGCTGCAGGGTCGCCAGCTCGCCCTCGGCGGCCTCCATGGCCTCGCGGGCGGCCCGCTCCGCCCCGGCCGCGGTCTCGGCGTCGCGCGCGTATTCGGGCGCCCGGGCGATCTCCGCCTCGGCCTTTTCGAGCTCGGAGGCCTTGAGCGCCTGATCGCGGGCCAGGGTGTTCTGGCGGCCGCGGACGACATCCTCGTAGGCGGCCCAGCTGTCCAACGACAAAATCTCCGCCAAAACGCCCTTGCGCTCGGCGGGCGTGCGGAGGGTGAACTCATCGGCGCGGCCCTGTTTGAGATAGGCCGAGTTGACAAAGGTCTCGTAGGTCAGGTTCAGCAACCGTTCGATCTTGACCTGCGTCTCGCTCATGCGGGGTTCGCTCAGCGAGCGCCAGCCGCCCTCGTTCTGCACGAGCAGGTCGAGCGTGCCCGATGATGCGGGTGGTCGGCCGCGGCCGGTGGCGCGCCCGAGCTTGCGCGTGCGGACGACCTGAAAGGTCTGATCTCCCTCGCTGAAGGTCAGCGCGACGCGGGCTTCGGTCTCGTGCTGGGCGATCAGCTCATCGTCGCGGCGGGCGCGCGCCTGCCCCCACAGCGCCCAGGTCATGGCGTCGAGCAGCGAGCTCTTGCCCGCGCCGTTGTCGCCGGTCAGGCAGACCGTGCGCAGCCCGCTGAAATCGAGGGGATCGCACTCGCGGTAGGCCAGGAAGTTGCGCAGCTCGAGGCGGATCGGGATCATGCCACCTCCACCGAGTCCAGCACGAGGACGTCCGACGCGAAGGTGCCGTCCGCGTTGAAGGTCAGGCGGCCAAGACTGGCGGGGCGGGTCTCCCCCCGCTCGCCGCGCGCGCCGACGATGGCGCCGGGGTTGAAATACAGCACGCCCGCGCGGGTGATCTGGCAGGGGTTGTGCGAGTGCCCGAAGATCACGATGTCGGCGTCGGCCGGGCGGGCCTGGCTGAGCCGCCCGATCAGGGTCTGGTTGACGTCTTCGAGCGTTGGTCGCCGCGTGAAGGCCACCGCCTTGTCCACCATGGTGTAGCCGAAGTTGAGGTGCCCGTGGGTCATCCACAGCGTCCGGCTGCCGAGCCGCACGGTCAGCGTCTCCGGCAGGTCCAGGTCGTGGGTGCCGGTGCTGTACGACCAGTGGATGTTGCCGCGCACGGCGTGGGCGGGCGCGAGCGTGCGCAGCTGCGCGAGCAGGCGTGGGTCCTCGAGGTCGCCGGCGTGCAGGATCAGGTCGCATCCCGCCAGCCGGTCCAGCGCCTCGGCCGGGAGGGCCGGCAGGCGGAAGGGGATATGGCTGTCGGAGAGCACGCCGATCACGCGCGGGGGCGCGGCGGTCAGATCGAGCACGGCGTGGGTGGGATGCGTGGACACGGGGCGCATAAAATACCACGCCGTTCCGCCATGTCCATCCTGCAAACCATTCTCGACCACAAGCGCACGACCGAGGTGCCGGCCCGGCGCGCCGCGGTGCCGCTGGCCGACGTGCGGCGGGCCGCCGAGGCCGCGCCCCCGGCGCGCGACTTCGCCGCTGCGCTGCGCCGCAGCGATGGCCGGGTCGCGCTGATCGCCGAGGTCAAGCGGGCGTCCCCGTCGCGCGGGGTGCTGGCGCGGGGGGCCTGGGCGCCGGCGGATCTGGCGCGGCGCTACGAGGCCAATGGCGCGTCCTGTGTGAGCGTGCTGACCGATGAGCGCTTCTTCATGGGCAGCCTGGAGGACTTGAGGGCCGTGCGCGGGGCGATCGGGCTGCCGGTCCTGCGCAAGGACTTCGTCGTGGACGCCTATCAGCTGTACGAGGCGCGCGCGGCCGGCGCCGATGCCGCCCTGCTGATCGTGGCGGCGCTGGAAGATCAAGCGTTGTGCGATTTGCATGCGCTGGCCCGTGAGCTGGCGTTGACGGCGCTGGTCGAGGTGCACGACGAGGCCGAGGCCGAGCGCGCGCGCAAGGCCGGGGCCGGTGTGATCGGGGTGAACAACCGCGACTTGCGCACGTTCACGCTCGATCTCGAGACCACGCGCCGGTGCGCGGCGCAGCTGCGCGGGGTGCCGGGTCTGACCCTCGTGAGCGAGAGCGGCATCTTCGCGCCGGCGCAGGTGGCGGCGGTCGCCGGGATGGGCGCGCACGCGATCCTGGTGGGCGAAGCGCTGATCACCGCCGGGGACCTGGCGACGCAGACGCGCGCGCTCGCGGACGTGCCGCGCGCCGGCTGAGT